>JASHPW010000005.1 GCA_030037895.1 Xanthobacteraceae bacterium
TTGGCGACGAAGCCCATGGGCTTGAGCCGGGCGCGTTCGAGCCGCCGCGTCAGCAGCATGCCGAGCGTTTGATGCGCGAGCCGGCCTTCGAACGGATAGCAGACCAGATAATGCTTGTTGGCGCGCGGAAACGTCTCGACCAGGAGTTCGCCGGCTCCCGGCATGAGCGAACGCCATTCCTGGATCTCGAGCCATTCGCGCACCTGGGCGGGGAGATGGCGCCACTGCCGCGGATCGGCGATAAGCGAGCGCACGCGCGCGGCGAGATAGGTCGAGAGCGGGAATTTGCCGCCTTCATAGGCCGGCACTTTGGGGTCTTCCGCGGTCGCGCGCGAGACATACACCTCGTCCTCGACCAAAGCCTCGTATTTGAGGATTTCTCCGGCGAACACGAAAGTATCGCCCGGCACCATGGTCTCGACGAAATATTCCTCGACCTGGCCGAGGAGCCGGCCGCCGCGCGGAATGAGCTTCGAGGCGCGCGAGCGCACCAAACGCACTTTGAGCATGTCGGCCTCGACGATGGTGCCGACATTGAGCCGATAGCGCATCGCCACATTGGGATGGGTGATGCGCCAGCGTCCGTCCTTGCCTTCGCGGACGCGGGCGAAGCGTTCATAGGCCTTGAGCGCATAGCCGCCGGTGGCGACGAAATCGACCACGGCGTCGAAATCGGCGCGAGTGAGCGCCGCGTAGGGCGCGGCGATCTTCACTTCGGCATAAAGCTCCTCGCTCAGGAACGGCGCACCGCAGGCGCAGCCGAGCACGTGCTGCGCCAGAACGTCGAGCGCGCCGACGCGCAAGGGCGGCGTGTCCTGCGCGTTCTCGGCGATGGCGTCGAGCGCGGCGCGGCATTCCAGCACCTCGAAACGGTTCGCCGGGATAAGCACGCCCTTCGACGGCTCGTCCATGCGGTGGTTGGCGCGGCCGATGCGCTGGAGAATGCGCGAGGCGCCCTTCGGCGCGCCGACATTGACGACGAGATCGACGTCGCCCCAGTCGATGCCGAGATCGAGCGAGGAGGTGCACACGACCGCGCGCAGGCGGCCGGCCGCCATCGCCGCCTCTACCTTGCGCCGCTGCGCCACGTCGAGCGAGCCGTGGTGGAGCGCGATGGCGAGATTATCGTCGTTGATGTGCCAGAGGTCCTGGAAAATGCCTTCCGCCTGGCTGCGCGTATTGACGAAGACGAGCGTGGTGCGGTGCGCCTTGATGAGTCGGTAGATTTCATCGAGCGCGTGGCGCGCCGAATGGCCGGCCCAGGGCAGCCGCTCGCGCGTGTCGAGCATGCTGACGTCGGGCTCGGCGCCGCCTGCGGCGATGATGAGATCGGCGCGTGCGGCGTCCGCCGCGCCGTCGCGCTGCGGCACCATGAAGCGGGCGATCTGCTCGGGCTCCGCCACGGTCGCCGAGAGGCCGATGCCGGCGAGGCCCGGGGCGAGACGAAAGAGGCGGGCGAGACCGAGCGCGAGGAGGTCGCCGCGCTTGGAGGTAACAAGCGCGTGCAGCTCATCGAGGATCACGCGCTTGAGCGAGCCGAACAGGTACGGCGCATCGGCGGACGCGAGGAGGAGCGCAAGCTGCTCCGGCGTCGTGAGCAGAATTTCCGGCGGATCGCGGCGCTGGCGCCGACGCTTGCCGGTCGGCGTGTCGCCGGTGCGCGTCTCGATGCGGATCGGCAGTCCCATCTCCGCGATCGGCGCTTCCAGGTTGCGCGCGATATCGACCGCGAGCGCCTTGAGCGGTGAAATGTAGAGCGTGTGCAGCCCGCCCTCGCGGCGGAGGTCGCGGCCGGCGGAGACGAATCTCCTTTTATTAAGGTGTTGACTTTCCTCACCTTCTCCCTTGCGGGCGAGGTCGATTATTGCGGACTGTGTCCGCAATAATCGGGAGGGGGGTGGATTGGCGGCGGCTTCGCATCCCCCTTCCCAATCCTCCCCCGCAAGGGGGGAGGGAGCAGTTTGGGCACGCGGCGCGGCGGTTTTCACCGACAATTCCACGAGGCTCGGCAGGAAGCCCGCGAGCGTCTTGCCGCTGCCGGTCGGCGCAATCAGCAGCACCGAGCGCCCGGCTTGCGCCTTCGCCAGGAGCTCAAGCTGGTGCGCGCGCGGAATCCAGCCGCGGCTGGCGAACCAGCGGGCGAACACCTCGGGAAGGGCCGCGGTGCGTTCGACGACGGTCACCCGTCAGAAGTAGCGGGCGCGCGCATCGGGGTCGAGGGCCGCGCGACGACGACGAGGCTCTCGACCGGCACGCCCTTTTCCCTGCGCACTGCAGCCTTGGAAAGATACGCGACGCTCAGACCGGCGCTGTCGATGGCGCTGCGCACATAAGTTTCGCCGTGCGCATAGCGCAGCGTCGGCAACAGCTTCGCGCCGTCGCCGGAATGGGTCTCGACGGTAAAGGCGACAAGACCGTCGGGCGCAAGCACACGCGCGATCGCGGCCGCGATCGGGTCGAGATCGTTCACATAGACGAAGACGTCGGCGGCCAGGATCAGGTGGTGGCGCGCCGCGCGAGCGGCCTCTTCGACGAGAAAGCTTTTGAGGTCGGCAATGGCGAGACGGTCGTAAAGGCCTTTCGCGACCGCCTGCGCGACCATGGCCAACGAGAGGTCGACGCCGATAAGCCAATCGACGAAGGGGCGAAATGCGCCGCCGCCGAGCCCGGTGCCGCAGCCGAGATCGAGCATGGAACCGAACCGCAGCGGCCGCCCCGCCGCGCGCAGCGTCTCGGTCACGGCATCAAGGAGAAGCGCCGGGCCGCGATAGTCGAGATGCTCGGTGAGTGCGGCGTCATAGCGTGCGGCATACTGGTCGAACAGCCGGCGGATGTAGGTTTCGGTCATGGCCGGAGCGATGTCGCCGGATCCGAGCCGCGCGAGCTGGAGCCGCGCGCCGTGATAATCCCCGGGATCGGCGTCGCGGGCTTTTTCGAACGCGGTGATCGCGCCGTCACGGTCGCCGAGCCGATCGCGGATGGCGCCGAGCGCGAACCAGGCCGTGGCGAAACTCGGCGCGCGCTCGACCGTCTGAACGAGAATATCGGCCGCGCCGGTAAAATCGCCGCGCGCGGCATGATCGAGCGCCCATTTGTAGCGCCGGTCGGCGACGAGATCGCCGGAGGAGACGAAGAGCGGGCCGGTGTCGATCATCGATGCGTCATTCTGGGGCGTGCCAAGCGAAACCCGGAATCCATGACCATTGCCTCGGGAATATTGCAAAGTGGCGCTTAATCTCTTGCTGGACAACGGTCCGAGCCCCGCACCTTTTCTGCTCAATCCGGGTTTCGCCCGCGTCCGATCCGCGCTAAATTGCTGCAGAGGTATCCGCATGAACAAGCCGGTGATCTTTACGATTTCCGCCGTCTGGGACACCGAGGCGTCCGTCTGGAGCGGCCATTGCGACGATATTCCGGCCGCCGCCGATGCGCCGACGTTGGACGGGTTGCTGGCCAGCATGTCGGCCATGGCGCTCGATCTTTTACCGGATAATCATCCCGGTATTGATCCGGCGTCGCTCTTCCTTCAGATCACGGCGCTACGCGAAGTCGAGCCGGCTGCGGCCTGATGGCGCCGCAGTTCGGCCGCGCCCTGCGGGACATATTGCGCGCGGCCGGCTGTATCTTCGTGCGCCAGGGCAAGGGCAGCCACGAAATTTGGTATAGCCCGATCACGAAGAGAAATTTTCCGGTCCCCGTCGGGATCGCCAGCCGGCATACAGCCAATTCCATCCTTCGGCAGGCCGGGTTGCCGAAAGCATTTTGAGTCACGCGCTCGTCACCTTGCATACTCGGTATGCGGGGTGGTGAGATCAATGCGGCGCAATTACAGCCCCTTCGCCAGCTCGCGCAGCTTGAATTTCTGCAGCTTGCCCGTACTCGTCTTCGGGATTTCCGCGAACACGACATAGCGCGGGCATTTGTAGGCGGCGAGGTGTTTGCGGCACCAGGCGATCAGCTCTTCGGCGGTCGCTTTGGCGCCGGGCTTTAATTCGACGAACGCGCAGGGTGTCTCGCCCCATTTCGCGTCCGGCTTGGCGACCACGGCCACGGCGGCGATCGCCGGATGCTTGTAGAGCGCGTCCTCGACCTCGATCGAGGAGATGTTCTCGCCGCCGGAGATGATGATGTCCTTGGAGCGGTCCTTGAGCTGGATATAGCCGTCGGGATGGATGACGCCGAGATCGCCGGAATGGAACCAGCCTCCGGCGAACGCCGCATCGGTTGACGGCTTGTTCTTCAAGTAGCCTTTCATCACCACGTTGCCGCGGAACATCACCTCGCCCAGCGTGGCGCCGTCGCGCGGCACCGGCCGCATCGTTTCCGGGTCGAGCACGTCGAGCGCTTCGAGCACCGGATAGCGCACCCCCTGGCGCGCCTTCTTCTCCGCCTGCTGATCGGCGGGCAGCGCGTCCCATTCGCGGTGCCAGTCGTTGATGCTCGCCGGGCCGTAGGTCTCGGTCAGCCCGTAGAGGTGGGTGACGTTGAAGCCGGCGGCCTTCATCGCCGCCAGCACCGCCTCGGGCGGCGGCGCGGCGGCGGTCGCGAATTCGACCACGTGCGGCAGAGGCTTCTTCTCCTGCGGCGCGGCGTTGAGCAGCGTCGCCATCACGATCGGCGCCCCGCACAGATGGGTCACCTTGTGCGCGGCGATGGCGTCGAAGATCGGCCCCGCGCGCACTGCGCGCAGGCAGACATGCGTGCCGGCGACGACCGACAGCGTCCAGGTAAAGCACCAGCCGTTGCAGTGGAACATCGGCAGCGTCCACAGATAGACCGGATGCCTGCCCATGCCGCAGGTGACGGCGTTGGCGAGCGCCAGCAGATAGGCACCGCGATGGTGATAGACCACGCCTTTGGGATCGCCGGTCGTGCCCGACGTGTAATTGAGCGAGATCGCGTCCCATTCGTCGGCCGGCATGTGCCAAGCAAAATCCGGATCGCCCTGGCGCAGAAATTCCTCGTACTCGATGCCACCGAGGCGCTCGCCGGCGCCGGCGAATTCCGGGTCGTCGTAGTCGATGACCAGCGGCTTGGCCCTGGCGCGCGCCAGCGCCTCCTTCATCACCTTGGAATATTCGCGATCGACGATGAGCACCTTGGTGTCGGCGTGGTCGAGGGTGAAGGCGATGATGGCGGCGTCGAGCCGCGTGTTGATGGCGTTGAGCACGCCGCCGGCCATCGGCACGCCGTAATGCGCCTCGATCAGCGCCGGCGTATTGGCGAACATGACCGAGACGGTATCGCCGCGCTTGACGCCGCGCCGGGAGAGCGCCGAGCCGAGCCTTTTCGCGCGCGCATAAAACTCCCGGTATGTCCATGACCGCGCGCCGTGGATGATCGCGGTCACGTCCGGGTAGACCTCGCCGGCGCGGGCGAGGAAGGAGAGCGGCGTAAGCGGCTGGAAATTCGCCGCGTTGCGGTCGAGGTCGATATCGTAGGGCGTACCCATCAATGTCCTCAAATTTTAGTGCCGCGAATCGATCATTGACTCTTAAGGGTGAGGAATGGCGGCAGCGTTTGAAAGGCGATGTGGAGGGTATCGGAAAAGGAACCAAATTTGTATCCATGCCGGGCGAATGCGAGGGCA
Organism: Xanthobacteraceae bacterium; assembly: GCA_030037895.1. Classification (GTDB taxonomy): domain Bacteria; phylum Pseudomonadota; class Alphaproteobacteria; order Rhizobiales; family Xanthobacteraceae; genus BOG-931. The sequence continues at coordinate 5,591 of JASHPW010000005.1, forward strand.
AGCGCCTGTTTGCTGAAAATCGAGATGTGGCCGTTGCGCGGTCCAACGTACCACCAGTTGAGGCCGAGTTGGTCGAAGTCCACCGGCTGCGCAACCGTCGTCAAGAAGACGTGTCCCTGATCCGCGGTATGCTCAAGCAGCGATGCAACGCCGCCGGCCGGATCGGGAAGGTGCTCGAGCGTCTCGAAACAGGTCACCAGGTCGAATTTTTCCTCCGGCCGGCGGGCGTATTCCTCGACCATCGGATCGTACGTCACCGCAATCGGGAAGCCGTTCGCGCGCAGCGTGGCGCAGAACACGTCGTTGCCGCCGCCATAGTCGAGCACGCGCGTCCGCGCCTTTATTGTACCCCAGAGCTGCGTCACAAATCTGGCGTTGTTGAGCGGCCGCTTGCCTTGATAATCGGGATCGATTGCGGCGTAGCCCTCGTTATAGATGTACGCCTTGAATTGTTCGGTGCTCCAGTCGTCGAACGCGTCCGTAAACAGAAATTTGCAGTTCGCGCAGCGGCGATAATAGATCGGCACCCCCGACAGGGGTAACCGAAAGCCGCGCAGCTCTTCGCAGCTCTTGTTGAAGTCCACCACGCCGTAGAGCGCCGCCGGGCCGCCGCAGATCTTGCAGGGCAGAGGGCCGACCGAGACGGGCTTGAGGCGGTCGATCATGACGGCTCATTGGGCGGCGAAGGGCGGCGAAATCGCAGCCGCCCGCAGCGTAGCGAATGACGGCGGTCGCAATCAATGCGACCGCAGTGCAACTTGCAAAGGCTGCGGCGGGGCGGAAAATAGGCGCTCAAAGTGCGCTTCTTCTTCCGCATGGTGGGAGAAGGCTTGCAGGGAGGCTGCGCCATGGACGCCAGGTCGAGCCGTTACCACGAGGTCTATGCGCGCTGGCAGCGCGACCCGCAAGGATTTTGGGCCGAGGCGGCACGGGAGATCGACTGGTTCGAGCAGCCGAAGGCGGTCTTCGACGCCAAGGCCGGCATCTACGGCCGCTGGTTTCCCGGCGGCGTCTGCAACACCTGCTTCAATGCCGTTGACCGCCACGTCAATGCTGGGCGCGGCGAGCAAGCGGCCATCATCTACGATTCGCCGCTCGCCGGGGTGAAGCGCACCATCACCTACCACCGGCTGATGACCGAGACGCAGGTGCTCGCCGCCATGCTGCGCGATCTCGGCGTGCAAAAGGGCGATCGGGTGATCCTCTATATGCCGATGGTGCCGGAAGCGGTGATCGCCATGCTCGCCTGCGCGCGCATCGGCGCCATTCATTCGGTCGTGTTCGGCGGTTTCGCCGCGCGTGAACTCGCTACCCGCATCGACGACGCCAAGCCGAAGGTGATCCTCTCCGCGAGCTGCGGCCTCGAGCCCGGCCGCATCGTCGCCTACAAGCCGCTGCTCGACGAGGCGATCGCGCTGGCGCAGCACAAGCCCGAGTCCTGCTTGATCCTGCAGCGGCCGCAAGCGCAGGCGCCGCTCGTCGCCGGCCGCGATCACGACTGGGCGGCGATGCGCGATGACGCGCTCGTCCATGCCCGCTCGGTCTACGAGTGCGTCCCGGTCGCGGCCACCGATCCGCTCTACATTCTCTACACGTCGGGCACGACCGGCCGCCCCAAGGGCGTGGTGCGCGACAATGGCGGCCACATGGTCGCGCTCAAATGGTCGATGAAATATCTCTACGGCGTCGAGCCGGGGGACGTGTACTGGGCGGCGTCCGATGTCGGCTGGGTGGTCGGCCACAGCTACATCGTCTACGCGCCGCTGTTCCATGGTTGCACGTCGATCCTCTACGAGGGCAAGCCGGTCGGCACGCCCGACGCCGGCGCGTTCTGGCGCGTAATCTCGGAGCACGGCTGCGCCGCCCTGTTCACCGCGCCGACCGCCTTCCGCGCCATCAAGAAGGAGGACCCGCAGGGTAAACTCCTCGCGCAATACGATCTGTCGAAATTCCGCGCTTTGTTTCTCGCCGGCGAGCGTGCCGATCCCGATACGGTGGTGTGGGCGGAGAAGCTGCTCAAGGTGCCGGTGATCGATCATTGGTGGCAGACCGAGACCGGCTGGGCGATCGCCGGCAATCCGGTCGGCCTCGGCCTGCTGCCGGTCAAGCACGGCTCGCCTACGGTGGCGATGCCCGGTTACGACGTGCGCATCGTTGATGATGCGTCCCGCGAGGTCGCCGCCGGCAAGATGGGCTCGATCGTGGTCAAGCTGCCGCTGCCGCCGTCCTGCCTGCCGACGCTGTGGCAGGCGGACCAGCGCATGCGCGAGAGCTTCCTCGACGAATTTCCCGGTTACTACAAGACCGCCGACGCCGGCTACAAGGATGAGGACGGCTACATCTTCGTGATGGGCCGCACCGACGACATCATCAATGTCGCCGGCCACCGGCTCTCTACTGGCGGCATGGAGGAGGTGCTCGCGGCCCACCCCGACGTGGCCGAATGCGCCGTGTTCGGCGTCAAGGACGCGCTCAAGGGCGAGGTGCCGTGCGGCTTCATCGTGCTGAAATTCGGCGTCAACCGGCCGCCGGCGGAGATCGAGAAAGAATGCGTCGCGCTCATTCGCGACAAGATCGGCCCGGTCGCCGCCTTCAAGCTCGCCATCGCCGTGGCGCGGCTGCCGAAGACGCGCTCGGGCAAAATCCTGCGCGGCACGATCAAGAAGATCGCCGACGGCGACAAGTGGGCCATGCCCGCCACCATCGACGACCCTGTGGTGCTCGACGAGATCGGCGGCGCATTGAAGGGGAGAGGCGTGATCGGCAGCCCGGCTTGAGCAGATGGTCCGGTGAGAGACCTGCCCGGTTTTCGCCGCGCCCGATCCGGGCTCGAGCATTTCCTCGATCGCGCCACCTCCCGTCCGGCCTATTTGTTCTCGAACTTGGCCGGCCGCTTGGCGATGAAGGCCGACATTCCTTCCTTCTGATCGATGGTTGCGAACAGCGAATGGAATATCCGCCGCTCGAAGCGCACGCCTTCGGCGAGCGAGGTCTCGAACGCGCGATTAACCGCCTCCTTGGCCGCCAGCACCGACGGCAGCGACATGGAAGCGATCGTTTCGGCGACCTTGACGGCTTCCTCGACGACGCTCGCCGCCGGCACGATGCGGGCGACGAGGCCGGCGCGTTCCGCTTCCGCGGCGTCCATCATGCGGCCGGTCAGGATGATGTCCATCGCCTTCGCTTTGCCGACCGCGCGCGTGAACCGCTGCGTGCCGCCGATGCCGGGGATGATGCCGAGCTTGATCTCCGGCTGCCCGAACTTGGCGTTGTCGGCGGCGATGATGATGTCGCATTGCATGGCAAGCTCGCAGCCGCCGCCGAGGGCGAAGCCCGAGACTGCGGCGATGACCGGCTTGCGCGCACGCGCGAGGCGGTCCCAGCTTGCCGCAAAGTCGCCGAGGAAGGCGTCGATGAAGGTCTTGTCCACCATCTCCTTGATGTCGGCGCCGGCCGCGAACGCCTTCTCCGAACCGGTGATCACCAGGCAGCCGATAGTGCCGTCGGCTTCGAACGCATCGACGGCCGCGCCCAGCTCGCGCACCAGCGCGCCGTTGAGCGCGTTGAGCGCCTGCGGGCGATTGAGCCTTATCAATCCGACCTTGCCGCGCGTCTCGACGATGATGTTCTGGTAGCTCATGGCGTGTCTCTCATGAAAGATCACTTCTGGCACAGCGGACAATAGAACGTCGAGCGCCCGTTCTGCACGATGCGTCTGACGGTGCCGCGGCAGCCGAGCGTCGGGCACTTCGCGCCTTCGCGGTCGTAGACGCGGAAGCGATGCTGGAACATGCCGAGTTCGCCGTCGGTCCGCCGATGATCGCGCAACGAGGAGCCGCCGGCCTCGATCGCGTCCTCGAGCACCGCCTTGATGCCCGCGACCAGGCGTTCGGCGCGCTCGTTCGGCGCGCCGGTTTTGTCGGCGATGCTCGCGGCCAAGCGCTTAGGCGAAAGCCGCGCACGATGGAGCGCCTCGCACACATAGATGTTGCCGAGCCCGGCCACGACCCGCTGGTCGGACAGCGCCGCCTTGAGGCTCGTCTTCTTGCCCTTGCAGGCGCGGGCCAGCATGGCGGCGTCGAATGCGTTGCCGAGCGGCTCCGGGCCGAGCCGCCGCAAAAGCGGCTCCTCGTCGAGCTTGTCGCGGGCGACGATCTTCATCGAGCCGAAGCGACGAGGATCGTTGAAGGTCACGGTCGCGCCGGAGGACATGTGGAAGACGACGTGGTCATGCGCGAGGTGCTGCGAACGCCGGTGATAGTAGTTGCCGGGACTTTGCCCGTCGGCATGATCGCCGTTCTTCTGAAAAACATGGAACGAACCCGACATGCCGAGATGCATGATGAGCACGTCGCCGGATGAGAGGTCGGCGAGGAGATATTTGGCCCGCCGGCCAAGGCCGGTCACGGTCCGGCCTTCGAGGCGGCGGGCAAAATCCTTGGCCAGCGGCCAGCGCAGATCGCCGCGGTGAACGTCGACCTTGGTGAAACGCGCGCCTTCCATGGCCGGTTCAAGCCCGCGGCGCATGGTCTCGACTTCGGGGAGTTCGGGCATCGTTCATCCGGCCGGGAAGCGGAGGAAGCAACATGGTTAACGCGGTTGATGCCAACACATAGCGTCACTGGCGCCGCCGCGCTATGGTTTAGCGCAAGCAGGAAACCGACGATGGAAGAGACCGCCCATTTCGGTTCGCGCCAAGTGCCGCTCGGGCAAAAGCAGGGACTCGTCGACGACGTATTCCGCAGCGTGGCGCGCCGCTACGATCTGATGAACGACCTGATGTCGTTCGGCCTGCACCGGGCCTGGAAGGATGCGCTGGTCACCGCGGTCAATCCGCCGAAAAGCCGGCCGTTTGCGCTTCTCGACATTGCCGGCGGCACCGGCGATGTCGCGTTGCGCGTGATCGCGGCCGGCGGCGCCGAGACGCGGGCAACCGTTTGCGACATCAATGCCGACATGCTCGCCGTCGGCCGCGAGCGCGCGTCGGCGCGTTCACCTTCCCTGCCCGCGTCCGCAAGCGAGGGAGAGATGAAGCGGAGGATCGCCTTCATCGAGGCCAATGCCGAGGCGCTGCCGTTCGAGGCCAAGAGCTTCGATGCCGCGACCGTCGCCTTCGGCATCCGCAACGTGCCGCGTATCGACCGGGCCCTGGCCGAGGCGTTTCGCGTCCTCAAGATCGGCGGCAGATTCCTCTGCCTTGAATTCTCCGCCGTGGACGTGCCCGGACTCGACCGGCTCTACGAAACCTACTCGCGCAACGTCATCCCGGCGCTCGGCCGCTGGGTGGTTGGCGATATGGAATCATATCGCTATCTGGTGGAATCGATCCGCCGCTTCCCGAAGCCGCAAGCCTTCGCCGAGATGCTGCGCAAGGCGGGCTTCGCGCGGGTTTCCTTCCGACCGATGAGCGGCGGCATCGTCATGCTGCACTCCGGCTGGCGTTTGTGATCTCCGCCCCCGCGCATCTTGTCCGTCTCGGCCGCGCCGGCTTCGTGTGCGCCCGCGAAGGCGTCTTCGGCATTGTCGATGCCGCCGCGATGCCGGCACCGGCGCGGCCATTATTGCGGATCGCGCGCCTCATCGAGCGGCCGGCGCGCGGCGCCGCCGAGACGCGTTTGTCGGCTGCGCTCACGCGGCTCGGACCGAGCTACGTCAAGCTCGGCCAGTTCCTGGCGACCCGGCCGGACGTGGTTGGCGCGGCGCTCGCCCGCGATCTCGAACGGCTGCAGGACCAGATGCCGCCCTTTCCGCAGCAGGAGGCGGAGGCGGCGGTCGCCGCCTCGTTCGGCCGGCCGGTCGGTTCGGTCTTCGCGAGTTTCGGGCCGCCGGTTGCCGCCGCGTCGATCGCGCAGGTGCATCGGGCCGAGGTCGCCACGGCAACCGCGCCGCGCGCCGTCGCCGTCAAGGTTTTGCGCCCCGGAATCGAGCGTCGCTTCCACGCCGATCTCGCCGCCTTCACCTTCGTCGCGCACCACGTGGAAAATCTGTCCGCCGAGGCACGGCGGCTGCGGCTCGTCGAAGTGGTCGACACTTTGCGGCGCTCGGTCGCCGTCGAGATGGACTTCCGCCTGGAGGCCGCCGCGCTCTCGGAAATGGCCGAGAATACCAAGGCCGATCCGGATTTCCGCGTTCCCGCGGTCGATTGGGACCGCACCACCAAGGACGTCCTCACCCTGGAATGGATCGACGCGACGCCGCTGTCGGATCGCGCGCGTCTCTTGGCCCAAGGCTTCGACTTGCGCCAGCTTGCCCGCGCCTTGATCCAGACTTTTCTCCGCCACGCGCTGCGCGACGGCTTCTTTCACGCCGACATGCACCCGGGAAATCTGTTCGTCGACGACGAAGGTCGGCTCATTGCCGTCGACTTCGGCATCATGGGCCGGCTCGGCGTCAAGGAACGCCTGTTCCTCGCGGAAATCCTGCACGGCTTCATCACCCGGAATTATCACCGCGCCGCCGAGGTTCATTTCGAGGCCGGCTACGTGCCGGCGCATCATTCGGTTGAAAGCTTCGCGCAGGCGATCCGCGCCATCGGCGAGCCGATCCACAACCGCGCCGCCGAAGATATCTCGATGGCGCGGCTGCTTACGCTGCTGTTCGAGGTCACCGGCCTGTTCGACATGCGCACGCGGCCGGAATTGCTGCTCCTGCAGAAGACCATGGTGGTGGTAGAGGGCGTGGCGCGCTCACTCGACCCCAAGCTCGACATTTGGACCACCGCCGAGCCGGTCGTCGGCGAATGGATGACGCGGCATCTCGGCCCCGCCGGCAAGCTCGAAAATGCGGCGCAGGGCGCGTTCGAGATCGGACGCTTCGTCAGCAGCGCGCCGGGCCTGTTGACGCGCGGCGCCCGCGTCCTCGACCAGCTCGACGAGATCACGCGCGACGGCCTCGTCCTGTCGCCGCAAACCATCGCCGAGATCGACAAAGCCGAGGCCCGCCGCGGCCGCTGGACCATCGCGGCGTTGTGGGTCATCGCCGCGCTCCTTCTGTGCATCATCCTGATCCGATGATTGCATTGATTGCAGTGCAATCATCGGCTATAATCGCGCGGATTGGCCGGGACATGGACATATGGCGCAGACGAGCAGCATCACCATTCGCCGGCTGGACGGGCGCTTGAAGAAAGAGCTGCGCATTCGTGCGGCCAAGCACGGCCGCTCGATGGAAGACGAGGTGCGCACGATCCTGCGAGCGGCGGCCGATATCGAGCAAGCCGACGCTGCCGCCGCCATTCAACGGATCGCGGAACCCGGCGGCGATGTCGAGCCGGAGGCGCCGCCGCGCCGGCGGGCGAAGGAACTGACGGTCCGCCCCACGCGCGTCCTGCTCATCATCGGCGGCGGCATCGCTGCCTATAAATCGCTCGATCTCATTCGCCGCCTGCAGGACGGCGGCATGCGGGTGCGCGCGATCCTCACTGACGCGGCGCAGCATTTCGTCACGCCGCTCGCCGCCGGCGCGCTCTGCGGCGAACGCGCCCATACCGATTTGTTCGATCCGCAGAGCGAGTTCGATGTCGGCCATATCCGTCTGGCGCGCGATGCCGATCTCGTCGTCGTCGCGCCGGCGACGGCCGACCTCATCGCCCGGATGGCCGGCGGCCATGCCGATGATCTCGCCGCCGCCGCGCTGCTGGCGACCGACAGGCCGATCCTGATCGCGCCGGCGATGAACCCGCGGATGTGGGCCGCCAAGGCGACGCAGCGCAATCTCGCGCAGCTTGTGGCCGACGGCGTTCGCATCGTCGGACCCAATTCCGGCGCAATGGCCGAACGCGGCGAAGCCGGCATCGGCCGCATGGCCGAGCCGGTCGAAATCGTCGCCGCCGTTGCGGCGATGACGCACGGCGCCGGACCGCTCGCCGGCAAGCGCGTGCTCGTCACTTCGGGGCCAACCAGCGAGCCCATCGACCCGGTGCGGGTCATCGCCAACCGCTCGTCCGGCAAGCAGGGCCACGCCATCGCGGCCGCGGCGGCGGCGGCGGGCGCCGACGTGGTGCTGGTGAGCGGTCCGGTCAATCTGCCCGATCCGCCGAGCCTCTCGGTCGTGCGGGTCGAAACCGCGCAGCAGATGCTCGCCGCCGTCGAGAAGGCGCTGCCGGTCGATGTCGCCATCTTCGCCGCGGCGGTCGCCGACTGGCGTCCGCGGCGGGTGAGCGAAAGCAAGATCAAGAAGCAACCGGGCGGCGCGCCGGTGCTCGACCTCGTGGAGAATCCCGACATTCTCTCCACGATCGCCCATCGCTCGTCCGATCGTCCGCGGCTCGTCATCGGATTTGCCGCGGAAACCGATCGCGTCGTCGCCAATGCCAAGGCGAAGCTCGCCAAGAAGGGCTGCGATTGGATCCTCGCCAACGACGTTTCACCGGGAACCGGCATCATGGGCGGCGACACCAACACGGTTCACCTCGTCACCGCTTCGGGCGTCGAATCCTGGCCGCCGCAATCGAAAGACGATGTTGCGCGCGCATTGGTCGAACGGATCGCCGCGGCGCTTGAGGAGGCGAAACAGTGAGCGGCGCCGCGCGCGCGGAAGTGCGCATCGTGCGCCTGCCGCACGCCGCCGACCTGCCCTTGCCCCAATACCAGAGCGCGTTGGCGGCCGGGCTCGATTTGCTCGCCGCCGTGCCGGCCGATGCGCCGGTCGAACTCTTGCCGGGCGCGCGCGCCATGATTCCGACCGGCGTCGCCATGGCCTTGCCCGCCGGCACCGAGGGCCAGATCCGGCCGCGCTCGGGGCTTGCCATCCGCCACGGCGTCACCGTGCTCAACTCACCTGGAACTATCGACGCCGATTATCGCGGAGAACTGCAGGTTATTCTTGTAAATATGGGCTCCGCATCTTTCATCGTCCGCCGGGGTATGCGCATCGCGCAGTTGGTCATAGCGCCTATTCAACGTGTGCAACTCGTTGAATCGAGAAGCTTGGATGCGACCGGGCGCGCCGGCGGCGGACTCGGTTCGACCGGATTGGCCGCGAATATCGTTGGCGAGGTTGACGAGGACGAATAGAACCGCGCCATCTGCTCGCCCAGGCTTGCGCATAGTCCAGCAGGTGTCGCCCGCCCGTCCTCGTTCACGATCTGGACTCTTTCGGCGCGAATCCGCTTGAGAGTAAAGTCGAACGATTCGCGGGCGAGTCCGCGGACCCGCTGGCCCTATGGCGGTGGCGGCCAGCAGAGGCGAAGGGGCATGCCGGAGACGATCCGGACCAGCGGGGGCTGCGCGCATCCGTGGCGAGGCGGATTCCTTGCAGCCGGATTTGCTCTAGCCATAAGTCCGCTCCCGCTCCGGCCCGCCCGCGCCGACGAACCGCCGGCGCTGGCGCTGCAGCACCTCGTCCTCGGCGCTTCGCGCAGCATCGACCGCCACGAGATCGCGGTGCTCGCGCTCATCGTCGGGCTCCTATTGTTTGCCGTCGTCACGGCGATCCTGTTGGTGCGCAGCCGCACGCGCTCGGCGCGACTGGAGATGGCGGTGCAGGACGAGATCGTGGCGCTGCGCGCCGACCTCGACCGCGCCAACGCCCTGTTGCTGTCGGAACCGCAAGTGGTGGTGGATTGGCCGGCGGCAGCGGACGAACCCGGCATCGAGGGTGATCCCGCCGTCGTCGGTGTCTCCGAACCGCATCGCGTGCTCGCCTTTGGCACTTGGCTCGACGCCGGCAAGGCGCGCGCGATGGACGAGGCGGTCGAGGCGTTGCGCGCGCGCGGCGAAGCCTTCTCGATGGCTTTCAGCACGCTCGCCGGCCGCCCGATCGAGGCGCAGGGACGCGTCGTCGCCGGGCGCGCGGTGCTGCGTCTCAAGGACGCCAGCGGCGTCAAGCGCGAGCTGTTGGACCTTGCCGGGCGTCATGAGGCCTTGCTGCGCGAGGTCGCGTCGCTGCGCACGCTGGTCGAGCGGCTGCCGTCGCCGGTGTGGACGCGCGATGCGACGGGGCGGCTCACTTTCGTCAATTCGGCCTATGCACGCGCGGTCGAGGCGCGCGATGCCGCCGACGCCATCGACCGCCGCCTGGAACTGCTCGACAGCTCCGCGCGCGCCACCATCGCGCGCACGCGCACGGCCGGCGGCGCCTATTCCGGCCGCCTCCCCGCCGTGGTCGCCGGAACGCGGCGCAGCTTCGACGTGCTCGACTTTGGCACCGAGACCGGCAGCGCCGGCCTCGGCATCGACGCCACGGAAGCGGAAACGATGCGCGGCGCGCTCGCCCACATGGTCGAAGCGCACCGCCGCACGCTCGATCAGCTGTCCACCGGCGTCGCCATGTTCGACGCCGCTCACCGGCTCACGTTCTATAATGCCGCTTATCGCGCGCTGTGGGATCTCGATGCCGGTTATCTGGACCAGTCGCCGGCCGATGCGGCGGTGCTCGAGGAGCTGCGCGCGGCGCGCAAGCTTCCCGAGGAGCAGGACTTCCGGCAATGGAAGACGCAGCTCCACAACGCCTATCGCGCCGTCGAGGCGAAGGAACATACTTGGCACCTGCCCGACGGGCGCACGCTGCGCGTCGTCACCACGCCCAATCCGGACGGCGGCGTCACCTATCTGTTCAACGACGTGACCGAGCGGCTCGATCTCGAGCGGCGCTTCGAGGAGTTGATCCGGGTGCAGGGCGAAACGCTCGACAACCTCGCCGAGGGCGTCGCCGTATTCGCCAGCGACGGCCGCATCCGCCTCGCCAATCCGGCTTTTGCCCGCATGTGGCGGCTCCCTCCGGCGGTCTTGGCCGAGCGGCCGCACATCGAAACGATCACGGATTTATGCCGGCCGCTGCATGGCGACGATCCCACCTGGCAGGCGCTGCGGCAGGTCGTGACCGCGATCGACAGCCGCGAGGCCATTTCCGGACGGCTCGAACGGCGCGACGGCAGCGTGGTCGATTGCACCACCGTTCCGCTCCCCGACAGCGCCACATTGGCGACGTTCCATGATGTCACCGACTCGGTCAACGTCGAGCGCGCGCTGCGCGAACGCAATGAGGCGCTCGAGGATGCCGACCGGATCAAGATCGATTTCGTCCACCACGTGTCCTACGAGTTGCGCTCGCCGCTCACTAATATTATCGGCTTCGTCCACCTGCTCGGCGATCCGGCGACCGGTCCGCTCGCCGACAAGCAGCGCGAATATCTCGACTACATCACGGTGTCCACGAATACGCTGCTCGCTCTCATCAACAACATTCTCGATCTGGCGACCATCGATGCCGGCCGCATGCAGCTCAGGCTCGGGCCGGTCGATATTCGCGCCACCATGGATGCCGCCGCCGAAGGCGTGCAGGATCGGCTGGTCAGCGGCGCGCTCGCGCTCAACATTCAAGCCGCGCCCGACATCGGCGGCTTCGTCGCCGACGAGCTGCGCGTGCGGCAGGTCCTTTTCAATCTGTTGGCCAACGCGGTGAGTTTTTCTCCCGCCGGCGGCACCGTGACGCTGTTGGCGGAGCGGCGGACCGATGCCGTCGTCTTCTCGGTTACCGATCGGGGGCCGGGAATTCCGCCGGAAATGCTGGACAGGGTATTCGATTGGTTCGAGACGCATTCGCTCGGCGCGCATCATCGCGGCGCCGGAATTGGCCTGTCGCTGGTGCGTTCGTTCGTCGAACTGCACGGCGGCACGGTCACGATCGCCTCCGTCGTCGGGGAGGGCACCACGGTGACGTGCACGTTTCCGCTCGCTGCGGCCGTCCGGCTGTCCGCGGCTTAGCGCATGATTCCGCAAAGCGGGCGCCGATTTTCGGAAAAGATCATGCTCAGACAAAAAAGCCGATAGTGGAGCGCGGCGATGTTCCCGACTGCCCTCGGCGGCGCTGGCTTCACCGTCATCCTGGATAACGAGCAGGCGACGGCGCGTTTTGCGGCCGACGTCGCCGCCGCGCTCGAGCCCGGCGATGTGGTGACGCTGTCCGGCGACCTCGGCGCCGGCAAGACCGCCTTCGCGCGCGCGCTCATCCGCTGCCTTGCCGGCGACGATACAATCGAGGTGCCGTCGCCGACCTTCACGTTGCTGCAGACCTACGAGTTGGCGCGCTTTGCGCTCGTTCACGCCGATTTCTTTAGGCTTTCGGGCGCGACCGAACTCGCCGAACTCGGCTTCGACGACCTGCCGGACGGCACCGTGATGCTGCTGGAATGGCCCGACCGCGCCGCCGGTTTGCTGCCACCCGATCGGCTCGACATCACCTTCACGCTGGCGCCGCAACTTCATGCCGACGTCCGCAATGCCCGCGTTGTCGGCTATGGCGCCTTCGCCGCGCGTGCCGAGCGCATCTCCCGGATTCGCGCCTTCCTCGAAGAATCGGGCTTCGGCCACGCGCGTCGCCGCCGGCTGCAGGGCGACGCCTCGACGCGCATCTTCGAGCGCCTCGCGCTCAACGACAAGACGGCGATCCTGATGAACGCGCCGCGGCGCCCGGACGGTCCGCCGCTGCGCGACGGCAAGCCCTACAGCGCCATCGCCCATCTCGCCGAGGACGTCGTTCCTTACGTCGCCGTCGCCGCGGCGCTGCGCGGCCGCGGCGTCTCGGCGCCGGCCATCATCGACGCCGATCTCGAGCGCGGGCTCGTCATCATGGAGGATCTCGGCGATGAACGCCTCGTCGGCGGCGATCCGCCGGCGCCGATCGAGGCGCGCTACCAGGTCGCCGTCGATCTGTTGGCATCGTTGCACGGCCAGACATTGCCCGATGTCCTGCACGTGGCGCCTCACCTCGATTATCGCCTCCCGCGCTACGACATGCAGGCGTTCCTGATCGAGGCCGAGCTGCTGCTCGACTGGTACCTCAAACCCACGCCGGCGGCGGCCGCGCGCGAAGAATTTCTCGCGCTCTGGCGCCAGGCGTTGACGCCGGCGATCGAGGCCCCGCCGACCTGGGTGCTGCGCGATTATCATTCGCCCAATCTGCTCTGGCTTTCCCGGCGCGAAGATACCGCCCGGATCGGCGTGCTCGACTTCCAGGACGCGCAGATCGGTCCGGCGGCCTACGATGTCGCTTCGTTGCTGCAGGACGCGCGCGTCGATGTCCCCGAATCGCTGGAAATGGCGCTGCTCAGCCGCTACGCGCGCGCGCGCCGCGCTCACGACCGCTTTTTCGACCTGGCTTTCTTCTCGCAGCTTTACGCGACGCTGACGGCGCAACGGGCCACCAAGATTCTCGGCATATTCGCCCGGCTCGATCGCCGCGACGGCAAGCCGCAATATCGCCGTCATATGCCCCGCCTGTGCGGCTATTTGCAGCGCTCGCTCGCGCATCCGGCGCTCGCCGCGCTCAAGGCCTGGTACGCCGCCAACATACCGGCGCGGGATAAGCTATGATGGCGCGAATCGGTTGATGGTGAGGGTCGGGGGAACGCAATGACGCCGAACCGCGCGATGGTGCTCGCGGCCGGCCTCGGCACGCGTATGCGGCCGTACAACGGCCATATCCCGAAGCCGCTGGTCGCGATCGGCGGCAAGTCTTTGATCGATTACGCTCTGGATCGTCTCGCCGATGCCGGCGTGGAGCGCGCGGTGGTGAACGTGCACCATCTCGCCGACGCGGTGGAACGGCATTTGGCTTCGCGCCGGCGGCCGCGGATCGTCATCTCGGACGAGCGCGCGGCGTTGCTCGGCACCGGCGGCGGCATCGCCAAAGCCCTGCCGGAACTGGGCGATGCGCCGTTTTTCCTCGTCAATTCCGACACGGTCTGGCTCGAAGGCGCCAAACCCAACTTCATGCGGCTCGCCGCGGCCTTCGATGCCGATGCGATGGATGCGCTCCTCCTGTTGGCGCCGACGGCCGACAGTATCGGCTATGCCGGAAGCGGCGACTTCGCCATGCGGCCCGACGGCCGCTTGCACCGGCGCGCCGAGCGCGAGGTGCCCTTCGTCTATGCCGGAGCGGCCATACTCGCTCCGGCGCTCTTCCATGATGCGCCCGCCGGCGCCTTCCCGCTGCCGCTCCTGTTCGATCGCGCCGACGACGAGGGCCGGCTGTTCGGGCTGTGCCTCGACGGCGTCTGGATGCATGTCGGCACGCCGGAGGCGGTCGCGGCCGCGGCGGCGGCGCTCGCCGCTGCACGATAGATCGTATAATCATCGGGGCCTGTCGGGACTCGATATGCCCCCGCGCGTCTTCACCATTCCGCCGTCGGCGCCGTTTTTGCCGACCCTGATCGCGGCCTTGACCGGCGGCCGGCTCGGCTTTCCCGCCGTCCGCGATTCGCTGGCCTTTGCCGCCGCCACGCTCTATCTGCCGACCCGGCGCGCCTGCCGGCTCGCGCGCGACGCTTTCCTCGACGTGGTGAAGAACGACGCCGCGATTCTGCCGCGCATCGTCGCCATCGGCGATATCGACGAGGACGAGATCGTCTTCGCTGAAGCGGCATCGGGCGCGATTGCCGCGGAGGCGTTGGCGCTACCGCCGGCGCTGGGCGGACTCGAGCGCCGGCTGCTGCTGGCGCAACTGGTGACGAAATGGGCCACAGCGCCCAAGGTGCGCGGCGCCCGCGGCGTACCCCTTGTCGCGCAGACGCCGGCGGCGGCCTGCGCGCTCGCCGACGATCTCGCCCGGCTCATCGACGACGTGACCACGCGCGGCGTGTCATGGGACGAGCTCGACGGACTCGTGCCGGAAGCGCTCGATCCCTACTGGCAGCTCACACTGGAATTTCTGCAAATCGCGCGCACGGCCTGGCCGGATGCTTTACGCAAGCTCGGCCGCATGGAACCGGCCGCGCGGCGCGATGCGCTGATCAAGGCCGAGGCGGCGCGGCTCGCGCGCAAGACCGATGGGCCGGTGATCGCCGCGGGATCGACCGGCTCGATCCCGGCCACGGCCGAATTGATCGCGACCATCGCGCGCCTGCCCCATGGTGCCGTGGTTCTGCCCGGCCTCGATACCGATCTCGATGAGGACTCCTGGCGCTTGATCGCGGGCGATGAACGCGCCGGTGTCGCACCGGCGCCGGGGCACCCGCAATTCGCCATGCAGGCGCTACTCGACCGCATCGGGATCACGCGCGAGGCGGTCGTGCGGCTGGCCGAGCCTCGCGGCCGCGAGCGGCTGATCTCGGAAGCGCTGCGGCCGGCGGCGGCGACCGATGCATGGCGACAACGCGCCACCGACCCTTCCTTCGCGGCGGAGGCGGATGCGGCGCTCGGCACGATCACGATGATCGAAGCGGCCCATGCCGAGGACGAAGCGCTCGCCATCGCGATCGTCCTGCGCGAGGCGGTCGAGGAGAAGAAAACCGCCGCGCTGGTCACGCCCGACCGCGCGCTGGCGCGGCGTGCGCTCTGCGCCCTTGCACGCTGGAACATTGCGGCGGAGGATTCCGGGGGCGACGCGCTCCTCGACACGCCGGCCGGGATTTTTGCGCGGCTGGCGGCCGACGCGGCGCTCGGCGGCCTTATTCCGGTGACGCTGCTCGCCCTGCTCAAGCATCCGCTGCTGCGGCTCGGTTCGAGCGGCGACGTAAGGGCCGTCGCCGCGCTCGAGCGCGCGATTCTGCACGGGCCGCGTCCGCGTCCCGGCACCACCGGACTCGCTCGTGCGCTCGACGCCTTTCGCGCGCAGCTCGAAAAATTCCGCCGCAAGGAGCCGGTCGATCTGCATCCCTCCGATCCGCGCATCGGTCTCACCGATGCCGCGCTTGCGGCCGCCGCCGATCTCGTTCGCCGCCTCGCGGACGCGCTCTCGCCGCTCGAAGGCCTCGGCAAGGAACGGCGCGCGTTCAGCGACTTGGCCGCGCGTCATCGCGACGTGGTCGCGGCGCTGTCGCGGGACGGCCGGCGCGAGCTCGCTTTCTTCGGCGCCGAGGGCGCGAAACTTGCGGAAGCGTTCGACGAATTGGCGACCGGTGAAGCTGCCGGCGGCTTGCTGGTCGCACCATCCGACTATCTCGAACTCTTTTCCGCCGCTCTGGCCGACCGGGTCGTGCGGCGTCCGCCCCAATCCAGCGCACGCGTGCGCATCCTCGGGCCGCTCGAGGCGCGGCTCACCGCAAGCGATCGCGTGGTGCTGGGCGGTCTTATCGAAGGAACATGGCCGCCGGAAACGCAAACCGGCGCGTGGCTCAGCCGCCCCATGCGCCAGAAACTCGGCCTCGATCTGCCGGAGCGCCGCATCGGCCTTTCCGCTCACGATTTCGCCCAGTTGCTCGGTGCGCGCGACGTGGTCCTGACGCGCGCCGCCAAGATCGGCGGCACCCCGACGGTTCCCTCGCGCTTCATCCAGCGGCTCGCGGCGATTGCCGGCGAGCGCTGGCAGGTGGCGATCGATCGCGGCAATCGCTATCTCGCCTGGGCGCGCGCGCTCGACCGGCCCGAGAAGCCCCCGCAACCGGCGCCGCGGCCAGCGCCGAAGCCGCCGCGCGCGGTGCGGCCGACGAGCCTCTCGGTGACCGAAATCGAAGATTGGCTGCGTGATCCCTATACGATTTATGCCAAGCACATCCTGGGGCTGGCGCCGCTCGATGCGGTCGATACCGCACCCGGCGCCGCCGAGCGCGGCACCTTCATCCACGCCGCCATCGGTGCATTCACCCAGCGTTTCGCGAACGGCCTGCCGCCCGATCCAGCGCGCGAACTCATCGAGCTTGGGCGAACCTATTTCGCCGGGCTCGCCGAGTTTCCGGAGGCGCGTGCCTTCTGGTGGCCGCGGTTCCTGCGCATCGCACGTTGGTTCGGTGGCTGGGAGACGGGCCGGCGATCCGCTATCACCGCGCTTGCCGCCGAGATCCGGGGCGAGATCGACATCCCACTCGCCGCGGGCGCGTTCAAATTGCGCGGCAGGGCCGACCGTATCGAGCGCCACGCGGACGGCCGCTATGTCATCCTCGACTACAAGACCGGCTCGACGCGGACCGAGAAGCAGGTGCGCGCGGGGCTCGCGCCGCAGCTTACGCTCGAAGCCGCGATGCTGCGCCGGGGCGCCTTCGCGGCGATTCCGGCGGGCGCCTCGGTCGCCGAGGTCGCCTATGTGACGCTGAAAGGCGGCGTGCCGCCGGGCAAGCTGGAATCGATCACGTTCAAGGAAGGCACGCCGGACAGTCAGGCCGACCGGGCGCTCGACAAGCTCGCGGCGCTGGTCAGGCACTTCGACGACCAAAACGAGCCCTACCGCTCGCTCGTCCATCCGATGTGGAAAGCGCGCTACGGTGACTACGACCATTTGGCGCGGGTGAAGGAATGGTCGGCCACCGGCGGGCCCGAGGACGATATCGGGAACGGCCCATGAGATCGCCGAGCATCATTCCGCCCGACGTGCGGCGATTGCAGACCGAGGTGTCGGACCCGGACGTATCGGCATGGGTCGCCGCCAACGCGGGAGCGGGCAAGACGCACGTTCTGACGCAGCGGGTCGTCAATCTGCTGCTCGCCGGTGTGGCGCCGGAAAAGATCCTCTGCATCACTTTCACCAAGGCGGCCGCCGCCAATATGGCGACGCGCGTATTTGACACGCTCGGGCGCTGGACCATGCTCGACGATGCCGCGCTCGACGAGGCCATCCGCGCGCGGCCGGGCGCGGCGCCCGACGCGCGGCGGCGCGCATTGGCGCGACGGCTCTTCGCCCGCGCGCTGGACACGCCGGGCGGCCTCAAGGTGCAAACCGTCCACGCTTTCTGCACCCAGCTCCTGCACCGGTTCCCATTCGAGGCGAACGTCGCCGCCCGCTTCAGCGTGCTCGACGAAACGGTGCAGGCGCAGCTCGTCGAGCAGTTGACGCTCGAGGTGCTGCTCGAAGGGGCTTCCGCTCCCGAGAGCGCGCTCGGCCGCGCGCTGGGCACGGCGATGACCGCGGGCGCCGATCAGACCTTCCGCGACGTGGTGCGCGAAGCGATCGGCCAACATGACGCGATCGACCGCTGGGTCGAAAGCGCTGGCGGCGTAGAGAAGGCGATCGCCGCTCTCTCCGGCGCGCTCGGCGTCGCGCCGGCGGACGACATCGAGAGCATCGACGCGGAGTTCTTCGCCGGCTCCTTGATCGCGCCGTCGGAATGGCCCGCCATTGCCGCGGCCTTGGCGCGAGGCAGCAAGACCGACTGCGAGCAGGCGCGGCGGTTCGGCGCGCTCGCCGCGCTCTCCGGCTCCGACCGCATCGAGGAATATCTCGACATATTCTGCACGGAGCACCGGATTCCGCGCCAATCCATCGTCACCGGGGCGATCAAGGACGCAAACCTGGTCGAGCGCCTGTGCGCGGAGCAGAAGCGGGTCTGTGCAATTCTCCAACGGCGCAATGCGGTTCTCTGCCGCGACCGCAGCGCGGCGCTGCTCACCGTCGCCGCAACGGTGCTGGCGCGTTATGCCGCCGAAAAGGAGCGCCGCGGCCTTCTCGATTACGACGACCTCATCGACAAGACACTGGCGCTGCTCGACAATTTCGATGCCGCTTGGGTCCATTACAAGCTCGATCTCGGCATCGATCACGTGCTGATCGACGAGGCGCAGGACACCTGCAGTAACCAGTGGGCGATCATCCGCCGTCTCACCGCCGAATTCACCGCCGGACAAGGCGCGCGCGACCTCACGCGCACCATCTTCGCCGTCGGCGATGAAAAGCAGTCGATCTTCTCCTTCCAGGACGCCGCGCCGCAGGAATTCGCGCTGATGCGCCGTCATTTCGAAAGCGCCCACAAGGGCGGCGGACTCGGCTTCGTGTTCCGCGAGTTCAAGCACTCGTTCCGGTCGGGCGAGAGCGTGCTCGGCGCCGTGGACCAAGTTTTCAAGGCGAAGGCCATCGCGGCAAGCGTCACCGCCGACAGCGACGGTTTTCCGCCGCACATCGCCTTGCCGGACGCGCCGCCCGGCCTAGTCGAGATCTGGGAGCCGTTGCAGCCGGAGGAACGCAGCAAGATCGAGGGCTGGGACGCGCCGTTCGATACGGTCGGCGAGACGAGCCCGCGGGTCAAGCTCGCGCAGCGGATCGCGCGCACCGTGCGCAAGCTGGTCGCCGCGCGCACGCCGGTCGGCGTCGAGGGCCGTGCCGCTCGCTACGGCGACGTGCTCGTCCTGGTGCGCCAGCGCGGGCCGCTGTTCGAGGCGATCATCCGCGCGCTCAAGAACGAGAACGTCGAAGTCGCCGGCGCCGACCGCCTCCTGCTCACCGAGCATATCGCGGTCATGGATCTCATGGCGCTCGCCGATGCGCTGTTGCTGCGCGAGGACGATCTGGCGCTGGCGACCGTGTTGCGCAGCCCGCTGTTCGGCTTCGAGGACGAGGATCTGTTCGCGATCGCCTGGGGCCGCGGCCGCGCGTCACTGCGCGCGGCGCTCAAGCGCAAATCGGCCGAGCGGGAATTATTCGCGGCGGCCGCCGCGCGTCTCGATGAGCTGGCGGAGGACGCGCGGGCTGGGGGGCCGTTTGCCTTCTATGCGCGGCTCCTCGGCGTCGGCGGTGCCCGCCGCCGTTTCCTCATGCGGCTCGGTGCCGAGGCGAACGATGCGCTCGACGAATTCCTCAACCTCGCGCTCGACTACGAGCGCCGCGAGGCGCCGTCGCTGCAAGGCTTCATCGCCTGGCTGCGCGCCGCGTGCGCCGAGGTGAAGCGCGACATGGAGATCGCCCGCGACGAAGTGCGCGTCATGACGGTGCACGGCGCCAAGGGCCTCGAAGCGCCGATCGTGATCCTCGCCGATACGATGACGCCGCCCGCCGGGCCGCGGCCGCCGCGGCTCATCAAGCTTGCCGACGGCGGCCTGATCTGGGCGGGACGCAAGGACGACGACGTGCCGCCCGTTGCGGCGGCTCGCGAGGCGGCGCGGATCGAAGCCGAGAACGAATATCGCCGGCTCCTCTACGTCGCCATGACGCGTGCCGCCGATCGGCTGATCGTCTGCGGCGCCGACGGCGAAAAAGCGCGGCCGAAGAACTGCTGGTACGACCTGGTGCGCAAGCCGCTCGACGGGTTGCTCGTCCCCGAAGAGGATTGCGGCGAAAAAGTCCTGCGATATCGCAAGCCCGCTCCCGCCGCGGTCACGAAGCCGGCGCCGGCGACAGCGGATGCGACCAAGGTCGATCGCGGCGAATTGCCGTCGTGGCTGCGGCAGCCGGCGCCGCAAGAGATGCCGCGGCCGGTGCCGCTGTCGCCTTCCTCGGCCTTCGACGAGGAGATCGGTCGCGCTTTCGCGCCTCGGGCGGCCTCGGTCGCCGAACGCGGCAAAGCGCTTGCCCGCGGACGCATCGTCCATCGATTGATGCAGTCGCTGCCCGATATCCCACCGGCCGGCCGCAAGGATGCGCTTGAGCGATACCTGAAAAGAGCCGCCGCCGATTTCTCCCTTGCCGAGCAGACCGAGATCGCGCAACAAATCCTCACAATCATCGATGACTTGGTCTTTGCCGAGGTGTTTGCGTCAGGAAGCCGCGCCGAGGTGCCGATCGTCGGCCGCATCGCGCGCCCCGGCGCCGCCCCGATCGTCGTCTCGGGTCAAGTTGACCGCTTGGTGGCAACGCGAGACGCCGCCCTCATCGCCGACTACAAGACCGATCGGGATGCTCCATGCCGGCTTGCCGATGTGCCGCGGGCCTATATCGACCAGCTCGCTCTCTACCGTGCCGTACTCGCGCGCATTTATCCGGAAAGAGCCATTCGCGCGGCACTCCTTTTCACCGACGGACCCCGGGTCATCGAAGTGCCCGGTGCGGTCATGGACGCCGCACTCGCCGAAATCATAAGTCGGCCATGCGTCGGTGAAGCGCCTTGACGCCTGCTTGTGCCGTTTATAGGTAAGGCGTCCTGCCACTTTGCTCTGAATCGCGAGGTCCTCCATGGTTGATAAGGTAACAGACGCAACGTTCGATCAGGACGTGCTCAAGGCCAGCGGGCCGGTCGTGGTGGACTTCTGGGCGGAGTGGTGCGGACCTTGCCGGATGATTTCCCCTGCGCTTGAGGAAATCTCCAATTCGCTCAACGGCAAGGTCAAGATCGTCAAACTCAATGTCGATGAGAACCCGGCGACGACCACGAAGTACGGCATCATGTCGATCCCGACGCTGATGCTCTTTAAGGGCGGTCAACTCGCGTCCCGCCAGATCGGCGCTGCGCCGAAGCAGAAGCTGGAGCAGTGGATCACCGGCGCGGTGTGATACCAATGGCGACAAATTTTGACCTGTCATGCCCCGCGACGGCGGGGCATTCAGTAACCACAAGTGGCGCAGACAACTCCAGCCGTCGCGACGACTGGATCACCCGCTTCCGCGGGTGATGACATTCAAATGAGTTATTGTTTAATGCGGTTGGTGTGATTTTACCGTCATTCCGGAGCGCGTCGAAGATGCGCGCCCGGAAGTCCATGACAGTGTTGGTGCATGCTCTGCATCGTCAATGCCGGAAATGCCGCGTGCCAGTAAAGACCATGGCGACGCCGTGCTCGTTGGCGGCTTGGATGACCTCATCGTCGCGCACCGACCCGCCCGGCTGGATCACCGCCGTGGCGCCGGCCTCGATCGCGACGAGGAGGCCGTCGGCGAACGGGAAGAAGGCGTCGGAGGCGACCACCGATCCCTTGGTCGCCGCCTCCTTGCGGCCGGCTTTTCTTGCGGCGTCTTCGGCCTTGCGCGCGGCGATGCGCGCGGAATCGACGCGGCTCATCTGCCCGGCGCCGATGCCCACCGTCGCGGAATCCTTGGCATAGACGATTGCATTCGATTTCACGTGCTTGGCGACGCTGAAGGCGAAGCGCAGGTCGCGCAATTCGGCGTGGCTCGGCGCGCGTTTGGTCACCGGCTTCAGCTCCAGGTCATCGACTACGGCGTTGTCGCGCGACTGCACCAATAATCCGCCGGCGACGGTCTTTGCTGAAAGACCGGGAACGCGGGGATCGGGGAGCCCGCCGGCGAGGAGCAGGCGCAGATTCTTCTTCGCGCCGACGACGGTGAGGGCCTCCGGCGTCGCGTCCGGCGCGATAATGACCTCGGTGAAAATCTCGGTGATCGCGGCCGCCGCTTCGGCATCGAGCGCGCGGTTGAGCGCGACGATGCCGCCGAACGCCGACACCGGATCGCAGGCCAAGGCCTTGCGATAGGCATCGAGCAAGTTTCCGCCCTCGGCGACGCCGCACGGGTTGGCGTGCTTGATGATGGCGCAGGCGGCGGTCCGGGCCGGATCGAATTCGGCCACGCATTCGTAAGCCGCGTCGGTGTCGTTGATATTGTTGTAGGAGAGCTGCTTGCCCTGAACCTGCCGCGCGGTCGCGACGCCGAAGCGCCGTTCTGTCGTGCGGTAAAATGCGGCGGATTGATGTGGATTTTCGCCGTAGCGCAACCGCTCGATCAGCCGGCCGCTGAAGGCGCGGTATTCCGGCGCCGGCTCGCCCAGCTCGCGCGTGAACCAATCGGCAATGGCGGCATCGTAGGCGGCAGTTCGGGCGAAAGCCTTGGCGGCGAGGCGGCGGCGCAAGGCGAGCGTGGTCGTACCGCCGTGCCGCGCGAGTTCCGCGAGCACGGCGGCGTAGTCGCCGGCGTCAACTAGGACGACGACGTCGGCGTGGTTCTTGGCGGCGGCGCGGATCATGGCCGGGCCGCCGATGTCGATGTCCTCGATACAGTCGTCGAAACGGGCGCCGCGCGCTGCCGTCTCCTCGAACGGATAGAGGTTGACGACCACAAGATCGATCGGGCGGATTTTTTGGGCGCGCAGCGCTGCGGCATGCGTGGCGTTGCCGCGGATCGCCAGCAAGCCGCCGTGCACGGCCGGGTGCAGCGTCTTGACGCGACCGTCCAGCATCTCCGGAAAGCCGGTAAGCTCGGAAACGTCGAGCGCGGCGAGGCCGGCGTCCCCCAGAGCCTTGCGCGTGCCGCCGGTCGCGACCAGCTCGACGCCGTAGCCGGAGAGCGCGCGGGCCAGTTCGACGATCCCGGCCTTGTCGGCCGCGGCAATCAGGGCGCGCGAAACGCGGCGCAGGTCCTCGGTCATGGCGTGTATTTGTGTCTCATCCTCCACCGCGTAGCGCAAGCGCAGCGGCCGAGGATAACGGGCGTCGGGAAATCATACCATCACAGCTGCAGCTTGGGCTCCTCGCCGCGCCCGCGCCGCGAGCTGGCTGCGGCGCCGGCCGAAGGGGTCTGCTGAAGGGTCCACAGCACGCGTGGCGCGCGGCGAGCATGCCCGTAGATGACCATTTGCATGGTGCGGCGCGGGCCATCGGATCCGGCGAGATAAACGCTGTCCTCAAGCTCGACGCGGTTATCGTTGACGTTGAAAGTCCATGCCTCCTTGTTCGGCGCCATGAGCATGACGCTGTGTCCGTTCGTGAGCCGGGTGGCCTTGATCAAAGGGTGCAGGTGAAAGCGTACCGCGTAGCGGTCGCGGGTGGTGCGAATTGCGGGACCGCCGTCGGCGGCCAGGAACAAATCCTCGCCTTCGAGCCGGGTGCCGTCGGACGCCAACGCCAATGTGCGCTCGTGCACGATGCCGTAAGCGTCGGCGTAGCCGTCGTGCGCCGCACGCAATACGATCGAGTCGGGGCGGTTCTCGCGCGTCACCGAGACGTGGCTCGGGCCGTCCAGCATCGGCGCGCCGCCGAGCACGCGCCGGAACGCGGCGGATTCGAGGAATCTCGCCGAGGACGCGTCGTTGAACGTGACGGTCGAATGCGACGCGGTGGCGCGCGCATGCGCCCGCCAATCTTCGCGCGATGTCGCCGGCATTCCGCAATTCACGATGATGAGGTTCTGCTTCGGCGAGGAGAATTCGAACGAGAGGCAGCCGGCATGCGCTTCGAGGCTCATTTCGATCGGCGGCGCCCGCCCGGTATCCATGACGAGCACACCGCCGCCGGCTTCCAGGCGTTGATAGGCGGAATGTGGCGCATTGGAGAGCGGCGCCCCCCGGGTCTCGTCATAGGCGAGCAACGTCATGAGCAGATCGGCCGGCGTCGACCCCATGCCGTTGAAATGCGCGAATGTTCCATCCGAATGGCGGAAGAAGCGCAGCATCGGCATCATGCGGTCGATGGCGTTGAGCAGCGCTTGCGGCGGCGCAATGTTGCGCGACGCGAACACCTGACGCAGCGGCAGAAATTCGAGCAGCACTTCGACGACCGATCCGGGATTGCGGCCAATGTGGCCGCCGTCGGGAAGGATCTGCCGCTCGATCTCGCGGTTCAGACGCCCGGTGATGGATTTGATGTGGCGCGCCTGGCCGGCGATGCAAAGCGCGGCATAGGTGAGGGCGATGGTAGCCTGCATCTGCGCCACGCCGCCGCTGGCGTCGCCTGCGGTATGGCGCAGATATCGCACCTGACGGACCAGACTGCGCAGGAAGCGCCGATAGAAGCGCACGTCGGCATCCTCGAGCACCAGGGACGCTTGGCTGAGCCAGGAGATGATGCGCCGCGACAGCACGTCCGGACGCCAGGCGAGGGAGTGCCGGGAGCCCTGCAGCGTGATCCATTCATCGATCAGCGCGCGCGCATTGGCGCGAGTGATGCCGGATTCGGCCGCGCGCAGGTGGCGCAGCCAGCTGAAGCCGAGAAGCTCGGCCGCCCATTCGTCCGACGGCGGCTCCATCTCGAATATCGAGCGGCCGTCGCAGACCACGACCTTGCCGGCGAAAGCGAAGCGGCCGGAATAAATTTCGCTGGCGCGGGTGGCGTCGGCGGTGCGCAGGTCCGGCGGCGCGATCAACAGCCGGTCGGGCTTGAGCGGCAGCACCGGCCAACGCAGCAAAGGATGACCGCTGAGCCGCCGCAAGCCTGCGCGCAGCAGCAGCCATAAGAGCTTCGCATTGCTCGCGATTGAGACGCGCGCCATCGCCGCGATCGCCCTTCCTTAGGCGGCGCGCTCGGCGTCCCGCCGAATCCACCATAACGGAATGGTGCGCTCCCGGCCAACGGACGGTTATTGGCCAAAATGTTAACGTTTTTCGAGCCGCGCGGCGTAGAAGCCGTCGAGGCCGGCCATCCGCGAATCAGCGTCGGGGAAATGGCACGGCAGGGTGCGCAGGTCGCCGTCCTTGGTGATGAACTCTTCGCGGCCGAAAATTTCGGCTGCGGCGATCGGCACCCGCTTTAGGCCGGGCTCGCGCGCAAGCAGGTCGGCGACCACGTCTTCGCCTTCCTCGGGCTCGAGCGAGCAGGTGCAGTAGACGAGCGCGCCGCCCGACTTCGTGAGTGCGGCCGCGCGCGCCAAGAGCCGGCGTTGCAGCGCGGCGAGCGCGGCGATATCGGACGCGCGCTTGAGCCACGGCACGTCGGGGCGCCGCCGGAAGGTGCCGGTCGAGGAGCAAGGCGCGTCGATCAGGACGGCGTCAAATGGCGCGGCCGTCCATTCCGTCGCGTCGGCGCAGACGAGCTCGGCCGTCAGCGATAGGCGGGCGAGATTTTCGCGCAAGCGGTCGAGCCGCGCCGGCGAGCGATCGACCGCCGTGACCTGTGCCTCGGCGGCCGCAAGCTGCGCGGTCTTGCCGCCGGGCGCCGAGCAGAGATCGGCGATGCGGCGCCCGCTCACGGGGCCGAAGAGGCGCGCCGGCAGCGCCGCGGCGGCGTCCTGCACCCACCAGGCGCCCTCGGCAAAGCCCGGCAGCGCGGCGACCGCGCCGTGGGCGATCGTGCGCACCGAGCCGGTCGGCAGCACGCGCCCGTCAAGCCGCTGCGCCCAGATTTCGGGATCGCTCTTGACCGTGAGATCGAGCGCCGGCTCATGGCCATTGGCGGCGGCGATGGCGTGCGCCGCCGCCGCGCCGTAGGTCGCGATCCAGCGCGCCATCAGCCACGACGGCGTATCGAGGACCGGGAGGTCGAGTTCGCTCACTTGCGCGGCGCCATCGCGCGCCAAACGCCGCAACACGGCATTGACGAGGCCGGCATAGCGGGCCGCGTTGTGGTCCGCCTGGGTGAGCCGGACCGCGAGGTCGACGGCAGCGTGATCCGGTACGTCGAGGAAGAGAATTTGCGCTGCGCCGATCAGGAGCGCGGTCTCGACCCGCGGCGCCTTCGCCGGCAGGCCGCGATCGAGACAGAAGCCGATGAGATGGCGGAGCGTGCCGAGCCGGCGCAGCACGGTCGCGACCAGCGCGCGAGCGAACGCGCGGTCGCGCTCGGGGAGGCCGGCAAGCCCGGGATTCGCGCCGGGGCCGTCCAATTGCTCGTCGAGCGCGCGGCGGCGGCGCAGCACCCCGTCGAGGATATCGGCCGCGATGTGCCTGACGGCGAGACCGGGCACGTCGGCCACGGCTTTGATCGGACGAGCCATTCGTCGGCGTTCTATAGGGAATCGCCTGTGTATCCCACTTGCATCATTTCAGAGCGGATGCGGCGCCGCTTCGCGACGATCCGGAATGGCGGGGGACCTTCTCTTGCGGGCAGGGCACGGCCACGCCACGTCAGGAGCAATGCCAACCGATCCTCCATTGCCGAAACCTGCCGCGATACATGCGCCAGACGATCAGACCGGCGAGCAAAGTCCGCTGCCGCCAGCGGCGCGGCGCGCGCTCGCCGAGGCGGCGGCGCGCCGTGCCGGGCATGACCGCCAGCCGGCCATTCCGCCGAAGGAAATCCACGGCCGTGGCGGCCTCGACCCAACCCGTTATAGCGATTGGGAGATCAACGGCCTCGCGTCGGATTTTTAGAGAGCGCCCTTCGGGGTCATCCCAAAGCAATGTTGACATTCTTTCCTAAATTTCAGAATATAATCCTGCATTCAATGATTGAATCGCAACAATATACGATCATCGCGAGCAGGCATGAGGCGCAATCTGTCCTTCGCGGCTCTGGGCCCCGTGCGGCGTGGCGGCCTGCTCGCCATCGCCGGCGTGATCTTTGCCTTGGGCTTGGTGGCGGGCGCGACGGTCAGGCCATCGCTATGGCTGCATGCGGCGTCCTCCATCGAGCCCGCGCGCGCGGCCGCGCGTGACGGCGAGTCGATGCCGGCCGCGCGCACAAGTTCGCAAAGGCTCGATCCGCGTCTCAGCTATCCGGCCGACGTGTTGCGCGTGATCGATGGCGACACCTTCGAGGCGCGGGTACGCGTGTGGCCGGGGCTCGACGTCGACACCAAGGTGCGTCTGCGCGGCATCGACGCGCCGGAGCTTCATGCCCGCTGCGCCGACGAGTACGTCAAAGCGGAGGCGGCGCGCGCGGCGCTGGAAACGATCCTGGCGGAAGGCGAGGTCGCGATTTCGCGGGTCGGGATCGACAAATATGGCGGTCGCGTCGATGCCGCCGTCGCTACCCGCAACACCGCCGATGTCTCCGCGGCCCTCCTCAATGGCGGCTGGGCGCGCAGCTACGATGGCGGCCGGCGGGGAAGTTGGTGCTGATTTCAGGGAACAGGACTCAGCTGTTCAGGTATCGGAACGCGCCGGCGGCGAACACGACCGTGCGGTCTCATCGGCCGTCCGACGCCGGATCTTCCGACCCCCTGATTACCGGGTCACCACCACCCGGGTGCCGACGCCGACCCGGCTGTAGAGGTCTTCGATGTCGGCGTTGTACATGCGGATGCAGCCGTGCGACACGAAGCCGCCGATCAACGCCGGAGCGTTTGTGCCATGGATGGCGTATTCGCCGCTTCCCAGCGTCATCGCGGCGACGCCCATCGGATTACGCGGCGAGCCGCCGGGGATCACGTGCGCGCCCGAGCGGCTATGGCGCCTGATCGAGAGTGGCGCCAACCACGCCGGATTTCGGTACTTGCCGCTGATATAGGACGTGCCCGCCCATTGCATGCCGGCGCGGCCGACGCCGACCGGATAGCGCAGCGCCCTGCCGCCGCCGAGCACCAGATAGAGCCGGCGTTCGTGCGTCTTCACCACGATGGTGCCCGGCATATAGCGGTCGTCTGTGGAGACCACATCGCCGCGCGCCTGCGCCGGCCGTGGCGCCACCGCCAGTGAGCCAAGGACGGCCGCGATCGCGGCCGTAAGCAAGACTTTCCCCCGCATTGTTGCAATCCTCAACGCCCGAACCTCGAGACCCGAAACGTCCCACCGCCGTGCGCGTGGCGCGGCTGCACGGAAACCATCATAGTCGGATGCACGCTCTTGCTCTGTATCTCACGCGCAACACGGTAAAATATTCGCAAATTGTCCACTCATATTCGGATCGCAAGCCAGAGGAGGTTTAGGGGACGCGCCGCCGTTATGCGCTCTTCCTGTTTTGCCGGTTGCCGACCAGATCGTCGACCACGGCGGGGTCGGCGAGAGTCGAGATGTCGCCGAGATTGCCGAACTCGTTCTCGGCGATCTTGCGCAGGATGCGGCGCATGATTTTTCCCGAGCGCGTCTTCGGCAGGTTCGGCGCAAACTGCACGAGGTCGGGCGAGGCGATTGGCCCGATCTCTTTGCGCACCCAGTTGACCAGATCATTGCGCAGCTCCTCCGTCGGCGCCTCGCCCGCCATCAGCGTGACATAGGCGTAGATGCCCTGCCCCTTGATGTCGTGCGGATAGCCGACCACGGCGGCCTCCGACACTTTCGGGTGCGCCACCAGAGCCGACTCGACCTCGGCGGTGCCCAGGCGATGACCGGCAACGTTGATCACGTCGTCGACGCGGCCGGTGATCCAGTAATAGCCGTCTTCGTCGCGGCGGCAGCCGTCGCCGGTGAAATACTTGCCGGGATAGGCGCTGAAATAGGTGTCGATGAAGCGCTGATGGTCACCGTAGACCGTGCGCATCAGTCCGGGCCAGGCATCGGCGATGCAGAGGTTGCCGGTCGCCGGCCCTTTGAGCACCTTGCCTTGATCGTCGACCAGCTCGGGAACGATGCCGAAGAACGGCCGCGTCCCCGACCCGGGCTTGAGCCGCGTCGCCCCCGGCAGCGGCGTGATGAGAATGCCGCCGGTTTCCGTCTGCCACCAGGTGTCGACGATCGGACAGCGGCCGTCGCCGACCACGTGATAATACCATTCCCATGCTTCCGGATTGATCGGCTCGCCGACGGTGCCGAGGAGCCGCAACGAGGCCCGCGAGGTCTTCTTCACCGGCGCGTCGCCCGCCTGCATCAGGGCGCGGATCGCCGTCGGTGCGGTGTAGAGGATGTTGACCTTGTGCTTGTCGACCACCTCCCAAAAGCGCGACGCGCTCGGATAATTGGGCACGCCCTCGAACATCAGCGTGGTGGCGCCGTTCGCCAACGGCCCGTAGACGATGTAGCTGTGGCCGGTGACCCAGCCGACGTCGGCGGTGCACCAATAGATGTCGCCGTCATGATAGTCGAACACATATTGGTGGGTCATGGCGACATAGACGAGATAACCGGCGGTGGTGTGCAGCACGCCCTTGGGCTTTCCGGTCGAGCCGGACGTGTAAAGGATGAACAGCGGATCCTCGGCGTTCATCTCCACGCATGGACATTCCGCCGTCACCATCGCCGCGGCATCGTGGTACCAGACGTCGCGTCCGGGGCTCATATCGACCGGCGCGCCGGTGCGCCTGATCACGATGACATGATCGACGCCGCCGACTTTCTTGATCGCCGCGTCGGTGTTGGCCTTGAGCGGCACCTTGCGGCCGCCGCGCAGGCCTTCGTCGGCGGTAATGACGACGTTCGACTTGCAGTCCTCGATGCGGCCGGCGAGCGAATCCGGCGAGAAGCCGCCGAACACCACGGAGTGGATCGCGCCGATGCGCGCGCAGGCGAGGATGGCGTAGGCCGCCTCCGGGATCATCGGCATGTAGATGGTGATGCGGTCGCCTTTCTTGACGTTGCGGTTGCGCAAAACGTTGGCGAAGCGGCAGACCTGATCGTGCAGCTCGCGATAGGTGATCTTCTTTGAATCTTTCGGATCGTCGCCTTCCCAGATGATGGCGACCTGGTCGCCGCGCGTGGCGAGATGGCGATCGATGCAGTTGTAGGCGGCATTGGTGGCGCCGTCCTCGTACCATTTGATGGAGACGTGATGCGGGTCGAACGAGGCGTTCTTGACCTTGGTGAACGGCTTGAACCAGTGGATGCGCTTGGCTTCCTCGGCCCAGAAACCGTTGGGATCGGCAACCGAGCGCTGATACATTTTTTTGTATTCGGCGTCGTTGACGAAAGCCCGCTTCGTCCACTCGGCGGGAACCTCGTAAATCTTGTCCGACATGTCGTCCCTCCACTGGGCGCGCCACAGCGCACTTTATCCTCCGCTGCACCCATTATGCGATGGCGCCGCGCGCCCGGACAAGTCGCCGCTCCGCGACGCGATGAGGCACCTCCGGTCGGCGAGGCGGGCGGCAGACGATGCGACGCACAGTGCCACGCCCGGCGCAGACGACGAGCACTATGGTCAAGCCCCGCGCGCAATCCGCTCAGCGCGCCGCCATGCCGCCCATCCGGCAGACGAGCGTCCATTCCGCGGGCGTGACCGGCTGCACCGACAGGCGGGCGTATTTCACCAGGGCCATGTCCTTGAGTTTCGGCTCCGCCTTGACGGCCACGAGCGTCACCGGTTTCGGCAGCGGCTCGACCGCGCTGGTGGTCACCGCGACCCATGGCTCGCCCGTTGGCGCGGTCGGGTCGCGATAGGCCTCCTCGATCACTTCGCCGATGCCGACCACCCGCTTTTCGGTGCCGGTGTGATAGAAGAAGAATTTATCGCCCCTCTTCATCTCCTTGAGGTGCCGGCGCGCGGTGAAATTGCGCACGCCGCTCCAGGGCTCGCCCTTGGCCCCGCGCTTCACCTGATCGTCCCAGGAAAACTCCTCCGGCTCGGTCTTCATCAGCCAATACGCCACGATCATCCCTCCGCCTTCAGCGGCCGCGCCAATAATGATTCGATCGCTTCGTCCACGCTCATCGCTCCGGCGAGCAGCGCGGCGACGGCGGAGGAGATCGGCATATCCACGCCGCGTTTGCGCGCCATGTCAACGAGCACCGGCGCGGTGAAGACGCCCTCGGCAAGCCCGGCGTGGATCGCCTCCGGCCTTTCACCGCGGCCGAGATCGACGCCGAAGGTGAAGTTGCGCGACTGCGGGCTCGAGCACGTGAGCAGGAGATCGCCGAGGCCGGACAGGCCCGTCATCGTTTCCGCCTTCGCTCCATAGGCCTTGCCGAAGCGCACCAGCTCGGCGAAGCCGCGCGTGGTCAGCGCCGCCGCGGCGCTGGCGCCGAGGCGGCGGCCGACGACGACACCGGCGGCGATGGCGAGCACGTTCTTGGCGGCGCCGCCGATCTCGACGCCGCGGACATCGGTCGAATGGTAAGGACGGAAGCTTGCCGAGCCGATGGTCCGGGCCAGCGCGGCGGCGAGCGCGCCGTCGCTCGCCGCCAGCGTGACCGCCGTCGGCATGCCGCGCGCCACGTCGGCGGCAAAGCTCGGCCCGGAAAGGATCGCCGGCACCGCGTTGGGCGCGCATTCGGCGATCACCTCGCTCATGAACTTCTCCGTCCCGCGTTCGATGCCCTTGGCGCAGACGACCACGGGGGTACGGTCGGCGATCAAAGGGGCCAGCTTTTGCGCGACATTGCGCACCGCCTGCGCCGGTACAACAAGCAGCAGCGCCGGCGCGCGCGCGGCCGCGGCGAGATCGTCGACGAGGGCGATGGCGTCATCGATGCGCACGCCGGGCAGAAACAGGCTTTCGCGCTTGTTCCTCAGCTGTGCGGCATTGGCCGCGTCATGCTCCCACAATGTGACCGTTCGCCCGGCGCGCGCGCAGGTCAGAGCGAGCGCCGTACCCCAGGCGCCGCCGCCAATGACCGTGATGTGGTTGAACGCCATGGTATGTTGCGCAGCGGATGGGGTGGATTGACGGCCTATACAGGCAGCGAATTTCCGACGAAAGACATTTAATTACAATACCTTACCGCGCAGCAATTTCGGTACTTCGCCGACCAGCCCAGCAGCCTCGCGGATGAACAAGCGCTTGAGGCTGGGCACACGGTCGACCAGGCCGAGGCCGACGTCGCGGGCAAGGCGCAGCACGGCGGAGCTGTTGGAGAACAGACGATTGAGGCCGTCGGTCGCAAGGCCCATGGCCATCGTGTCGAAGCGCCGCCAGCGCTGATAGCGCTCGAGTACAGCCGCGGCGCCCGGATCGAGGCCGA
This sequence comes from Xanthobacteraceae bacterium, assembly GCA_030037895.1. Taxonomy (GTDB): domain Bacteria; phylum Pseudomonadota; class Alphaproteobacteria; order Rhizobiales; family Xanthobacteraceae; genus BOG-931. Next base: position 37,542 of record JASHPW010000005.1, read on the forward strand.
GCCGTGCCGCATCGACAATCACCTCGGCGAGAGCGGCTACGTCCTTCAGCCCCATATTGAGACCCTGACCCGCGATCGGGTGGATGACGTGGGCGGCGTCGCCGACGAGCGCAATCCTTTCGCCGATGAACGAGCGGGCGACAAAAAAGCCGAGCGGATGCACGCGGCGTTCGCCCACGGTCGTGATCTCGCCGAGATTGAGCTTGAAGCGACGCTCAAGCTCGGCGTGGAAGGCGTCATCCGGCAGCGCCATGATGCGCTCGGCCTCGGGCGCCGCCTCGGTCCACACGATCGACGAGCGGCGCCCCTTGAGCGGGAGGATGGCGAACGGGCCGGCGGGGAGAAAATGCTCCTCCGCTCGGCCGCCATGATCGCGTTCGTGACCGACATTGGTCACGATCGCCAACTGGCCGTAGTTCCAGCCATGGGTGGCGATGCCGGCGGCTTCGCGGATCGACGAGCGGGCGCCGTCGGCGGCAATGAGGAGCCGTGTCGAGACGGCGCCGCCGTCGGCAAACTCGACGTGGAGGTGCGGCGGCGAATCATGGGCAGATTCCCGCTCCTCCCGGGAACGCGCCGCTTGCCCGGGAGAAAATTTCGCAACGGCCGTGGTTCGAAACACGACGCCGACCGCCTCCGCCTTCGCTTCGAGTGCGGCGATGAGGTGCCGGTTCTCGATCATGTGGGCGAAAGGTTCGCCAGGTTCGATTTCGCCTGCGAAGGTGAGGAAGACCGGCCGCGCCGCGGCGTCGAGCCCGCTGTCGGTGACGATCATGTCGAGGATGGGCTGTGTCTCCTCGGCCACCTTTTGCCAAATGCCAAGCGTTTCGAACAGCCGGCGCGCCGCGGCGACGATCGCCGAAGCGCGCTCGTCGTCGGCGTGGCTGCCGCCGAGCATCGGATCCGCGAGCACGACGCAAAATGACGGTCCGAGCGCTTGCCGAAGCGCGATCGCGAGCGCGAGGCCGGCAAAGCCGCCGCCTGCAATCAGCACGTCGATAGGATCGTCGGGGCCGGTCATGCGGGGCAAGCCTGTTCCTGGACCGCAGCGAGCCGGCAGCATAGCATCGCCCGGCAATCATGCGAATTCGTCGCCGGCGGCACGGCCGCCATCCCCGCGGGCATCGATCGGAACTCATTCATGTCTTCTGCCATCCAAGAAGTCGTCTCGATCCTCGATCTCGAAACGCTGGAGGTGAACTTGTTTCGCGGCCGGTCGCCGCAATCGCGTTGGCAACGCGTGTTCGGCGGACAGGTCATCGGCCAATCCCTGGTCGCGGCCTGCCGCACGGTCGAGGATGTGACGGCACGGCCGCCGCATTCGCTCCACGCCTATTTCCTCCTCGGCGGCGATCCCAAGGTGCCAATCATCTACGAGGTCGACCGCATCCGCGACGGCAGGAGCTTCACCACGCGCCGCGTCGTCGCGATCCAGCATGGCCGCGCGATCTTCTCCATGGAGGTGTCGTTCCACGGCGCCGAGGAGGGATTCACCCACCAATTTCCTATGCCGGACGTGCCGAAACCTGACGCGCTGCCGAACGAAGCCGACATCAAGAATCGCGGTCTGGCGCTGATGCCCGATCCGGTGCGCCGCTATTACGAGCGCGAGCGGCCGATCGAATTGAGGCCGGTCGAATACGGCCGCTATCTCGGCGAAAAGCTCGAAGGCGGCCGTTTTCACGTCTGGATCCGCGCGACCGGCCGCCTGCCCGACGAACCGGCGATCCATCAATGCGTGCTCGCCTATGCCTCGGACATGACCTTGCTCGATGCCGCGTTGATCCCGCATGGGCGCACCGTCTTCCACGAGGATATCATGGCGGCAAGCCTCGACCACGCGCTGTGGTTCCACCGTCCTTTCCGCGCCGACGCGTGGCTCCTTTACGCCCAGGACAGCCCGAACCTCTGTGGCGCGCGCGGCTTCTCGCGCGGCTTGATCTTTGCGGAGGACGGCACGCTGGTCGCCTCGGTCGCGCAGGAAGGGCTCCTGCGGCAGCGCCGCGCCAAGCCGGCCTGATGGGCAAATTGCTCGTCCTATGCCCAGCGACGACATTGAATGACGCTCCGCGCCCGCAGCAATAAGCCGCTTAAATCTTGGCCGCGATGCCGATAATGTGCGCATCGAGCCTTTGGCAATCCGCCGGGAACTGATCCATGAAGCTCGTCATCGCCGTCATCAAGCCGTTCAAGCTCGAGGACGTACGCGACGCCCTCAATGCCATCGGTGTTCACGGCATGACCGTGACCGAGGCGAAGGGTTATGGCCGGCAGAGGGGCCACACCGAGATTTATCGCGGCGCCGAATATGCGGTGAACTTTTTGCCGAAAGTCCGCATCGAAGTCGCCGTCCCGGCCGATCAGGCCGATCAGGTCGTGGAGGCCATCAGCACCGCCGCCAAGACCGGACAGATCGGCGACGGCAAGATTTTCGTGATTTCGCTCGAACATGCCGTGCGTATCCGCACCGGCGAAACCGACGCCGGCGCTCTGTAGTGGCGCGTTTGCAGGACCGGGGGAAATAGGATGAGGGTGGCACCGCTTATTCGCGCCATGGCCACAGCCGGCGCGCTCGTCGTGCTTGCGATGACGCCCGCCATGGCCCAATCCGCATCGCGGATTGATCCGGCGAATACCGCCTGGATGATCTCGGCGACCGCCCTTGTCCTGATGATGTCGATACCGGGCCTGGCGCTGTTTTATGCCGGAATGGTGCGCAAAAAGAACGTGCTCGCGACCATGGCGCAAACCCTGGCGGTGACTGCCATGGGCTCCATCCTGTGGGCGGTCGCGGGCTACACTCTCGCCTTTACCGGCAACGCGCCGATCATCGGGACGCTCGATCGCCTGTTGCTGCGCGGCATGGGGATGGAAACGGTCAGTCCACTCGCGAATTCCATCCCCGAAGCGCTGTTCGTGATTTACCAGATGACGTTCGCGGTGATCACGACCGCGCTTGTCGCCGGCTCGGTCGCCGACCGCATGAGATTTTCCGCCTTCGTCTGGTTTGCGGCACTCTGGCTCATCATCGTTTACGTGCCGGTCGCCCACTGGGTGTGGGGCGGCGGCTTTCTCGCCACCGCGGGGCTGCTCGATTTCGCCGGAGGTACGGTGGTCCATCTCAATGCCGGCGTTGCCGGCCTTGTCGCTGCCTTGGTACTGGGCGCCCGGCGCGGCTATGGCACCGACAACTTCGCACCCCACGATTTGTCGCTCGCGGTAATCGGGACCGGATTGTTGTGGGTCGGCTGGTTCGGGTTCAACGGCGGATCGGCGTTGGCCGTCGGGTCACGCGCGGTTTTCGCGATCGTGGCCACGCACCTCGCCGCCTCCGCCGGCGCCGTCACCTGGATGGCGCTCGAATGGTGGTCCCGAGGCAAGCCCTCCGTGCTCGGTATGATCTCCGGTGCCGTGGCCGGGCTCGGCGCCATCACGCCGGCTTCGGGATTCGTACTGCCGTGGCACGGCATCGTCATCGGCCTCGTGGCGGGCTTGGTCTGCTTTTGGAGCTGCACCGCGCTCAAGCTCAGGTGCGGTTACGACGATTCGCTCGACGTGTTCGGTGTCCACGGCATTGGCGGCGCAACGGGCACGTTGCTCGTCGGCGTTTTCGCCGTTCGAGCCGTGGGCGGCGCCGCCGGGCTGCTAGAGGGCAACGGCGCCCAGGTGCTTATCCAACTCTATGGTATCGCCGTCACCTTGGCCTGGTCCGCTGTCGCGACCTTCATCCTGCTGAAGGCGATCGCAGTCTTCGTTCCCCTGCGGGTCGATCCGCAGAGCGAGATGGAAGGTCTCGATGTGACGCAGCACGGTGAAGCCCTCCAATAGCGCGGCAGAAGCCGGTGCGCTTGGCCGGCATCAGCCTAAGTTTTGAGCACTGTGCTTGCTCTTTGAGCGAGAAGCCCGCTTTCAGCCTCAACGGCCCCGCGGGAATCGCTCTGAATGACCGGCCCTTTGACTGACCACGGAAATGGCACGGCGCTTGATTCCTGCACTGTGCTGATCGCGCGGGGCCGGGTTGCTGCGGTGTCGCCCACGTGTGTCCGCCCGATCGATGCAGCGCACAGGCGGGACGGGGGTGATCGCGCCCGTGAAGAAACCGGCACGACAATCTCCACGGGACAGGAGTGAAGCCATGATATTGAAGAAGGTCTCGCGTGCGGGGCTGTTCCCTCTCGTCGCAGCGGTTCTCCTTGCCGTTGTGCTGAGCCTGCCGGCATTCCAGGCTTCCGACGCGCAGGCTCCGGCTGGACAGGAGGCGACACCTGCGGCGCCGGCAGCGGGCGCGGTGACCACGGCGGCTGAGGCTCCGCCGCCGCCGGCCTGCGACGCCAAGATTCTCGAAAAATGCACGCCGAATTCGGGCGACACCGCCTGGATGCTGACCTCGATGGCCATCGTGCTGATGATGACCATACCCGGCCTTGCCCTGTTCTACGGCGGCATGGTGCGCAAAAAGAACGTCGGCGACACGGTGATGACGAGCTTCGCCATCACCTGCCTCATCAGCATTCTCTGGCTGTTCTTCACCTACAGCCTGGCCTTCCGCGCCGGCACGCCCTTCATCGGCGGACTAGATCGGGCCTTCCTGCAGGGCATCCTGAGCGACGTCGCGAAGGGCATCGGCAATCCCAATCCGCTGGCGCCAACCATCCCCGAGACCGTCTATTCGATGTTCCAGCTGACCTTTGCGATCATCACTGCGGCGCTCATCGCCGGCTCGTTCGCCGAGCGCATGAAGTTCTCGGCCATGCTCTGGTTCATCGGGTTGTGGGCGATCTTCGTCTATTCGCCGATCGCGCATTGGGTATGGGGACCGGACGGCATCTTCAACAGTTCGAATCCCGACGCGAAATTCCACGTCCTCGATTTCGCCGGCGGCACGGTGGTGCACGTCAATTCCGGCACCGCCGGCCTGATGGCTGCGCTCATGCTCGGCAAGCGCAAGGACACCGGGCCCGCCCACAATATGGTGTTGACGCTGATCGGCGCGTCGCTTTTGTGGGTCGGCTGGTTCGGTTTCAACGCCGGCTCCGCCGTGAGCGCGGGCATGCAGGCCGGCATGGCGATGTGCGTCACTCACCTTGCCACGGCGACCGCCGGATTCACCTGGATGCTCGTCGAGTGGATGAGGCGCGGCAAGCCGACGGTCATCGGCATTTGCTCGGGCGCCGTGGCCGGTCTCGTCGCCATCACGCCGGCATCGGGCTTCGTCGGCCCGATCGGAGCGTTTTGCATCGGCATCGCCGCCGGCGTCGTTTGCTATTGGGGCTGCACCGGCCTCAAGCGCTTCTTCGGTTATGACGACGCGCTCGATACGTTCGGCGTGCACGCGGTCGGCGGCGCGGCCGGCGCGCTGCTCACCGGCGTGTTCGCCGTCCAGCAATACGGCGGCACCCCGGGCCTGATCGAAGGCCATCCCGAGCAGGTCCTCAACCAGGCCGTCGGCATCGGCTGCGTGTTCATCTACGACGCGGTGGTGACGCTGATCATCCTCAAGATCGTGGACCTGATCATCGGGCTGCGCGTGACCGAGGATGTCGAGCGCGAAGGTCTCGATCTCGCGCTGCATGGCGAGATCGTGCAGTAACAAATAAAGGCAGAGCAAGACCGGCTTCGCGTCAGGTGCCCGGCATAAGCCGCAGGTGCACATCGCTTCGGCAGCGCCGCCGGACGGTGACGCCTATCGCCATCGGAATATTGCCGAGGCCGCTTTTTCCTGTTAGGAGCAAGGTACTGAAAAGACTATAGTTTTACTTTATTCTAAAGCTAAACTGGGAAACGGTCGCATCGTTGAGGCCGGGCCGCGAAATCGCTCTGGGAGAATCGTCATGGGACTCATGAGACGCACAACGCTTGCCGCATTGGTCGCCGCCACGGCCGCTGTCGGCTGGGCGACGCTGCCGGCCGCAGCGAAGGAATTCTATGTCGGCGAGCCGATTGTGCAGAACGACATGCAAATCGTCCCGCACTATCTGCTCGGCATCGTGATGTCGGCGATGCCGAAGGGCGCGGCGATGGGTCCGAATGCCGTTCATCTTGAAGTCGACGTGCACGCGACCAAGGACGAGAAGCACGGCTTCAAGGAGGACGAGTGGATACCCTACCTGACGATCTCCTATACGATCGAGAAAGTGGGCACGAAGTTCAAGAAGACCGGAAAGATGCTGGCCATGACCGCGGACGACGGTCCGCATTACGCCAACAACGTCGCGCTCAAGGGTGACGGCGATTATCGCCTCACTTATCATTTCGAGCCGCCGTCGAAGGCGGGTTTCCTCCGCCACATCGACAAGGCGACCGGGGTACCCGACTGGTGGAAGCCGTTCTCGGAGAGCTGGACCTTCCATTTCCCGAGCAAAGAGGCCAACGACTGACGCAAGCCGTGATGCGCGCATCAACATTGCTGGTCGTCGCGGCATTGGCCGCGGCCTGCGCGAGCGCGCGGGCCGAAGACTCCTATTCGACGACCATTACCATTCGCAATCACCGCTTTGAGCCGTCCGAACTCCGCGTCCCCGCCGGCAAGCGGATAACGCTGACGGTCATCAATGCCGATCCGCTTTCGGAGGAATTCGATTCGTCGGCGCTCAAGGTCGAAAAAGTCATCGCCGGCAAGGCGCAGGGTGTCGTGCACATCAGTCCGCTCAAGCCCGGCCGCTACGACTTCATCGGCGAATATCACGAGGATACGGCGAAGGGCGAGGTCATCGCCGAATAAAAATCGCAGCGCCGTTGTCGCAGCACCGATGGTGGCGAAGGGCGAAACTCGCCGCCGCAGATCCGGTACTCGACGGAGCGGGGCGTGCTGCCCTATCAGATTGATCTAACATCGGAATTGGCGTAACTCGACGGCCGTTGGCGACCGTGTGGAGCCGCCCTTATTTGCCGATTCCCGCGTCGCCAAGGCGGGCGCGGGCGTTTAGACTGCGGCCGGGAGCAGCGCTGACCGGGAAGCAAACGGCGGGGTGAGCCATGTCCATGTCCCTGATGACGACGCGGCGTTTTGCGCCTCTATTCTGGTGCCAATTCTTCTCGGCGTTCAGCGACAACTTCCTCAAGACGGCGCTGGTCTTCGTGATCCTGTTTCAGATCGCCGGCGCCAACTCCGCGGCGTTGATCACGCTCGCCGGCGCGACGCTCATCGCTCCGTTCTTCCTGCTCTCCGGGCTCGGCGGCGAACTCGCCGATCGCTACGACAAGGCCGTCGTGGCGCAGCGCCTGAAGCTCGTCGAGATCGGCGTCGCCGCGCTGGCGGTGACCGGCTTCGCCCTTCATTCGCTGCTGCTGCTTTTTCTCGCGGTGCTCTCGTTCGGAACGATCGCCTCGCTGTTCGGCCCGATCAAGTACGGCATCCTGCCCGACCATCTCGCGCGCGAGGAACTGCCGTCCGGCAACGCGCTGGTCGAAGGCGGGACCTTCCTCGCCATCCTCATCGGCACCATCGTCGCCGGCGTCGCCGCCAAGGGCGGCGGCGATCCGATCCATTTTGCCTGGCTGATGATGGTGTCGGCGTTGGCGTGCTGGATCGCGAGCCGGTTCATCCCGCCGAGCGGCGAAGGCGCGCCCGAACTCAAGATCAACCGCAACATCTTCGCCTCGACCGGCGCTCTCATCAGGTATGTGCGCGCCGAACCGCGGTTGTGGTGGGGCGCGCTGGTCACCAGTTGGTTCTGGCTCGTGGGCGCGCTGGTGCTGTCGCTGTTGCCGCCGCTCGTGACCTTCAACATCGGCGGCAGCGAGACGGTGGTGACCCTCTTCCTCACCATATTCTCGGTGGCGGTCGCGATCGGTTCGGCGTTTGCCGCCTGGCTCGCTCACGGCCGCATCGTTCTCCTGCCGACGCTCGTTGCCGCCGTGTTGCTCGGTTTGTTCTCTCTCGATCTCGGCTGGACCATTTCCGCCGTCGCGCCCGCGACGCATCCGCTCGGCATCGGCGGGTTCTTCGCCTCGCGCTACAGCGTTCACCTCGCGATCGATCTCGCCGGGCTCGCGCTCGCGGGCGGCTTGTTCATCGTGCCGACGTTTACCGCGGTGCAGGCCTGGGCCGGCGCCGACCACCGCGCCCGCGTCGTCGCCGCCGTCAACGTGCTCAATGCCGCCTTCATGGTCGTCGGCGCGATCATCCTCGCCGTATTGCAAAAGCTCGGCTTCGGCGTGGGGTTTCTCTTCGCCCTCATCGGCGTCGCCAACCTCATCGTCGCCGTCATCGTCGGCCGCACCATGCCGGCGGGCTGGCTGAACGATTTTCTGTCGATCGTCTTCCGCGCTTTCTTCCGCCTCGAGGTCAAGGGCCTGGAGAATATCGACAAGGCCGGTCACAACGCCATCATTGCGCTCAACCATGTGAGCTTTCTCGATCCGCCGCTGGCGACGGCGATCCTGCCGAAGCGCCCGGTCTTCGCCATCGACGTGGCGATGTCGAAGCGCTGGTGGATCCAGCCCTTCCTCAAATTCGTGCGCACCATGGCGCTCGATCCGCTCAAGCCGATGGCGCTGCGCACCATCATCAACGCCGTGCGCGACGGCAACATGCTGGTGATATTCCCGGAGGGACGCATCACCGTCACCGGCAGCCTGATGAAGATCTACGACGGCGCCGCGATGATTGCCGACAAATCCGACGCGATGGTGGTGCCGGTGCGCATCGACGGACCGCAGGCGACGATCTTCAGCCGGCTCAAGAGCACGCAGGTGCGCCGGCGGCTGTTCCCGAAGATCACGGTGACGATCCTCGAACCGGTGAAGCTCAACATCGATCCGGCGCTCAAGGGGCGCAAGCGGCGGCTGGCCGCCGGGGCCGCGCTTTACGACGTGATGTCCAACCTGATCTTCCGCACCACCCCGACCGACCGCACCATCGTCGAAGCGGTCATCGAGGCGGCGCACATTCACGGCGGGAAGTGGCCGATTATCGAGGACCCGACGAGCGGACGGTTGACCTACAAGCGGCTCCTCCAGGCGACCAGGATCCTCGGCGCCAAGTTGATGCCGCTGGCGCCGGAACGGCGCGCCGTCGGCGTCATGCTCCCGACCGCCAACGGCGCGGCCGTGACCGTGCTCGCGCTGATGTCCGCCGGACGCGTTCCGGCCATGATCAACTTCACCTCGGGAGCCGCCAACATCCTCGGCGCCTGCCGCGCGGCGGAAGTCGACACCATCCTCACTGCCCACGCCTTCGTCGAGAAGGCGCGGCTCGAAAAGCTCATCGCCGCACTCGAAGGCAAGGTGCGCATCGTCTATCTGGAGGACATTCGCAAGACCGTGACCTTCGCCGACAAGCTGCGCGGCGCCTTACGGGCAAAAAAGCCCTTGGTCGAGCGCAAAGCCGATGATTGGGCGGTGATTCTGTTCACCTCCGGCACCGAAGGCGTGCCCAAGGGCGTGGTGCTCTCGCATCGCAACGTGCTCGCCAACGTGGCGCAGGCCGAAGCGCGCATCGATTTCGGCCGCGAGGACCGGTTGTTCATGGCGCTGCCGGCGTTCCACTCCTTCGGCTTCATGGGCGGCATCGTGTTGCCGCTCATCTCCGGCGTGCCGACCTATTTCTATCCCTCGCCGCTGCACTACCGCACCGTGCCGGAATTGGTGTACGGCATCTGCGCCACCTATCTGTTCGGCACCGACACGTTTCTTGCCGGATATGCGCGCATGGCCAACCCTTACGACTTCCGCTCGCTGCGCTGCGTGATCGCGGGCGGCGAGCCGGTGAAGGATTCGACGCGTCAGGTGTGGATGGAAAAGTTCGGCCTGCGCATCCTCGAAGGCTACGGCGTCACCGAGACGTCGCCTGTGGTTTCCTTCAACACGCCGATGTTCAACAGATACGGCAGCGTCGGCCGCCTGTTCCCCGGCATCGAAGTGCGGCTGGAGAAAGTCGAAGGGGTCGAGGGGGGCGGTCGCCTGTTCGTCAAGGGGCCGAACGTGATGCTCGGCTATCTGCGCGCCGACCGTCCCGGCGTGCTCGAGCGGCCGCCCGAAGGCTGGCATGACACCGGCGATATCGTCAGCATCGACGAGCAGGGCTATATCGCCATCAAGGGCCGCGCCAAGCGCTTCGCCAAGATCGGCGGCGAGATGATCTCGCTCGCGGCCGTGGAAATGCTCGCGGCCGAGCTGTGGCCGAACTATATCTCCGCGGTGGCCACGGTTCCCGACGCCCGCAAGGGCGAGCGCCTGATCCTGGTCACCGACAAGCACGGCGCGACGCGCGCCGACTTTCAGGCCTATGCCCGCAGCAAACACGCCTCCGAACTGATGTGTCCGGCCGAAGTCATCGTCCTCGACAAGCTGCCGCTGCTCGGCTCCGGCAAGCCCGACCTCATGGCGCTGCAGAAATTCGTAAACGAGCAGACGGCGGCCAAAGCCGCGGCCGCGGAGTAATCGTTATCTTTTCCGCCGGCCTCGGGCCGGCCGCCCCAAATCAGGCGGCGGCTCGCTGCCAGAGGCGCTTCGTGGCGAGCGCCGCGCCCTCCGAGAGCGCCTTGAGCTTCGCCCAGGCGACCTGCGGATGCACGCGGCCGCCGAGCCCGCAATCGGTCGAGGCGATGACGTTGTCGCGGCCGACCGCCTCGGCAAAGCGGCAAATCCGGTCGGCGACGGTCTCGGGATGCTCGATCAGATTGGTCGAGTGGCTGACCACGCCGGGCAGGATCTTCTTGCCCGCGGGCAGCTTCACGTCCTTCCACAGCTTCCACTCGTGCTCGTGGCGGACGTTGGCAGCCTCGAAGGAATAATAGTCCGCGTTGATCCCGAGCATCAGGTCGACAAGGTGCTTCATGGGAATGTCGGTGGAATGCGGGCCGTGCCAGCTTCCCCAGCACAGGTGGAAGCGGATTTTGCTGGAAGGAAGTCCCTTGATCGCGTGGTTGAGCGCGTCGAGGCAAAGCTTCGTGTAACGCCGGTAGCCCTCGACGGTCGGTTCCTTTTTCGACTGGTCCCAACTTTCGCCGATCGCCGGGTCGTCAAGCTGCAAGGTGAAGCCGGCGTCGATGATCGCCTTGTACTCCTCGCGCATCGCGTCCGCGCAGGCGTACATCAATTCCTCCTCGGTCTTGTAGTAGTCGCTGGCGAAGCGCGAGCAACTCGCCGGCGCCACCGCGTTCATCCAGCCGTCCTTGATTCCCGCCGCCGCCAGCGCGGCTTTGAGGTTGGCGATGTCGCGCTGGATCGCCCGCTGTCCCTTGTACTTGATCGGGCCGGTGACCAGGGGGCTATAATGAGTCATGAACTGTTCGGGCAGGTTGCAACCGGACTGCGGGTCCGCGTAGGCTTCGGCGAACTTGTTGAAGTCCCGGCGATCCGGCCAGCTCCCCAACTCGAAAGCGCCGGGCGTCAAGGGTTTGATCGGCGCCAATGGTTTCTTCCAGAGCCCGATCTCGACGACCTCAACGCCGGTCAGGCGCCGCACCACATACGACCACCACGAGCCGTAATCATAGGCCCAGCCCATCGTGTGGCCGAGCTCGCCGTCGTTGATGAGGTCGATGCCGGCCTCCTTCTGGCGGCGGACGACATCCGCCACCGCGCCCTTGAGTTCCTTCTCGAAAGCGGTCTCGTCGGCCGAATGTTCGACGGTGCGCTGATGCGCGGCGGCGATCAGCTTCTCTGGGCGCGGCAGGCTCCCCACGTGGGTCGTCAGGATCCGGTCAGCCATCTTTTCCTCCCGATTTTTGTGAGCGTTGCGCCGGGTGCGGCAGTGCGCCACCCGTTACGGCGGTTCTATCAAAAAACGCTCCTCATCGGCAAGGCGTCCGCGGCGCGGCTGCCGGACTGGATCATCGCACGTGATCGTTTGCGGCGCGGATGGGCGGGCGCCCGCACGAACGGCTGCATCAGCAACATACGTCCGCATGTTCCGGGAATTCGCGTTTGGAGATTTCAGCAGTTCCGCGACAGCGATTTTACAATTCCCGGTCATTACGTGCGCGAAGTGCGCGCCTCTCTCTTCTCCAGCACCCGATCGACCATCGCGCCGGCCTCGCCGAGATAATGCGTCGGATCGCACAGCCGCGCGAGTGCCGCGCGGTCGAGGTGCTTGGCGATCTCCTCGTTCTCGGCGAGCAGATCGACCAGCGGCCGGCCGGTGGTGGTGACTTGACGGCAGAGGTCGTAGACGAGATCGTGCGCGTATTGGCGGCCGAGATGCGGGCCGAGCCGCATCATCACCGCCTCGGAGGCGATGAGCCCGCGCGTTACGTCGAGATTGGCGCGCATCTTCTTCTCATCGACCTGCAAGCCGGTCACCACGAAGCGGGTCTGTGCCAGCACGCCGGCAGTCAGACAGAAGATTTCCGGCAGCACGATCCATTCGATCTCCCAGGGGCCGGTGGCGCGCTCGTGGTCTGCGACCATGGCGTCAAGGAGCGCGGCGACCTCCTGGCGCACCACCGCGTTCAGCGCGGTGATGTAGACCGCGGAGATCGGGTTGCGCTTCTGCGGCATGGTCGACGACGAGCCGCGGCCTTCCTGGAACGGCTCGGAGAGCTCCGCGACTTCGGTCTGCATCAACAGTTTCACGTCGAAAGCGAGCTTCGCGCAGGTGCCGGCGAGGAGGCCGAGGAAGCAGCCGACCTCGGCGATCGAATCGCGCATCGTGTGCCAGGCGATCTCCGGCGCGCCGAGTCTCAGCTCCTTCATCAGTTCGGCCTGCACGTTGAGGCCGCGTCCGCCCAGCGAGGCGAGCGTGCCGGCCGCCCCGCCGAACTCGCCGACCAGCGCACGCCCGCGCAGCTCCTGCAGCCGCTGCCGGTGGCGTTCGAACGCCGCCAGCAAAGTCGCCATCTTGTAGCCGAAGGTGATCGGTACCGCCTGCTGCAGGTTGCTGCGGCCGGCCATCGGCGTGTCGCGGTATCGGCGCGCGAGGCGCCCGAGCGCGTCGGCGATCGCTTCAATGTCCGCTTCGATCAGGGCGAGCGCCTCGCGAATCTGCAGCACGGTGGCGGTGTCGGTCACGTCCTGCGTGGTCGCGCCCCAATGGCACCACTCGCCGAGCCGGTCGTGGCAGAGCGCGACGAGCTGCTGCACCACCGGCAGCACCGGATAGCCGATGCGTTCGGTCTGCGCCTTTAGCTTAACGAAATCGATCTCGGCGGCATGGCAATGGCGGCCGATTTCGTCGGCCGCCGCGTGCGGAATAACGCCGAGCCGCGCCTCGACTCGCGCCAGCGCCGCCTCGATGTCGAGATATTTCTGCACGCGGCTCTCGTCGGAGAACACGCGCCGCATCGCCGCGGTCGAGAAGATGTCGCGGAACACGGCGGAATCGACGACGGTTGCCGAACTCGTCGCGGGCGTTGTCGCAGGCATGGCTCAAGTCTCACGCTGGCGTAAATTTCGTAAAGGTTATCTGTTCGCTTCGAACAAAGCGATACACGTCCCGTAAAGAATACGCATTGAAGCAATGTTCAGCATAGGCCGAGAAGCCTCGGCGGTTTCCCCGCGGGCGCACCGCAGTTTCACCAATTCCACACCAGCGGCGGACCAATACTCGCCGCGAACAACCAAAGAATTCGACGCGTCATCAGGGGACGGACGTGCGCACCAGTACAATCGTGATGGTCGCCTTTGCGGTTCTGTTCGGGCTGCTCGCCGTGTTCTTGGCGCAGACATGGCTCAACAATCAGGCCGAACAGCGCCTGCGCAGCCTTGAGGCGCAGGGGAAGTCGGGCCCGGCGGCGCGCACCATCGTCGTCGCCAGCCGGGCGTTGCGGTTCGGCGACGAGCTTCGCGCCGCGGCGCTGCGCGAGGTGGCCTGGCCGGGGAACGCGCTGCCGGCCGGCGCCTTCGCCAAGATCGCAGACCTCACCGCAAGCAAGCGCATCGTGCTGATGCCGATCGACGCCAACGAGGCGATCCTCGCCTCCAAGATCACCGGTCCGGGCCAGCGCGCCACGCTCTCGGCCATGCTGCACGAGGGCATGAAGGCGGTGACCATCCGAGTCAACGATGTCGAGGGCGTCGCCGGCTTCGTGCTGCCCGGCGACCATGTCGATGTCGTGCTGACGCGGCAGACCGACAAGAGCAAGGCGACGAACGACGTGGTGATCCAGAACGCGCGCGTGCTCGCGATCGACCAGTTGGCAGACGCGCGTGCGGAGAAGCCTTCCGTCGCCAAGGCGGTGACGCTGGAAGTCAACGTCATCGACGGCCAGAAGCTCGCGCTCGCTTCCGCGGTCGGGACGTTGTCGCTGCTGCTGCGCAAGGCCGGCGAGATGGACGAGGAAAGCCGGCGGCGGGTCACTCTCCTCGATCTGGGGAGCGCCGCCGCGCCGTCGAGCGACGCACGCTTCGTGACCGTCCGCGTGACGCGCGCGTTCCGGCATGAAGCAAGCAAACACGATGAATACAGCGTGCCGGTCGAGGGCGGAACGCGTTCTGCCGCCCTTTCCGGACGCGAGCCGGCGCACGACTAACGGAGATCGTGCGCGGCGGCGAATTGGGGCGTGAACTTGAGCTTGGGGACAACGAGTGAGTGAATCGCGGGAGGCCGACGTGAACAGCCGGTATGAAAATGCAAAGCACATCGCCGGCGAATGCCGGCCGCATTCGGACGGGGGCATGACACTCGGGAGGTTCCGGCCGCGCTGCCAATTGGTGGCGGCGCTGGTCGCGATGATCGTCATGCTGCTCGCGCTCGCGACCGGCGAGTCGCAGGCGCAGCAGCGCATCGCGCTGGCGAATTCCGCGCATACCACGACGGTGACGGTGACGGTCGGGAAATCACTGGACGTCCACACCGATCAGAGCTTCGTCGACATTACGGTCGGCGATCCCGAGGTCGCCGACGTGAACCCGCTCACCGATCACGCGTTGTCGATCCTCGGCAAGAAGATCGGCACGACGCGGGTCACGGTGTATGACGAGAACAAGAAGCCGGTCGGCATTTTCGACATCGAGGTGTCCTACGACATCCCGCAGCTCAGCGCCGAGATCGCGCGCTTCACCGGCGGCGGGATCAGGGTGTCGTCGGTCAACGGCCGGATCATGCTGAGCGGCACCGCGCCCGACGCCGTCACGCTCGACAAGGCCGTGACCGTCGCCCGCCAGTTCGCACCGGATGTCCTCAACGTCGTCCAGGTCGTGCAGCCGCAGCAGGTCATGCTGCAAGTGCGCTTCATCGAGGTCTCGCGTTCGGCGAGCCGCGAGCTTGGCGTACAATGGAACGTATTCGGCAGTTCGGCAGTCGCCAATATCGGCAACCAGGTCAGCGCCAGCCAATTGCCGATCACCAATTCGTCCATTTCGTCGGCGGTCGCCGCCGGCGTACTCTCCGGTACGGCGCCATTCGGCTTTCTCGTCGGCCAACTGTCGAACAAGCTGCAGGTGGAGGTCAATGCGCTCGAACAGAAAGGTCTTGCCCGTAGTTTGGCGGAACCCAATCTGGTGACCCTGTCGGGCGAGACCGCCAGTTTCCTCGCCGGCGGGCAAATCTACATCCCGGTGCCGCAAGCGCTCGGCACGGTGACGTTCGCTCCCCAGCCCTACGGCGTCGGGCTTTCCTTCACGCCGACCGTGCTCAAGGACGGCACCATCAACCTGGTGATCAAGCCGGAGGTGAGCGAGCTCGACACCAGCAACACCGTGACGGTGTCCGGCACTTCGGTGCCCGGACTCATCGTGCGCCGGGCCTCGACCACGCTCGAACTGCGCGACGGCCAGAGCTTCATGCTGGGCGGCCTGTTGCAGAACGACAGTCAAACCGCGCAGGACCAGTTGCCATGGGCCGGCGACGTGCCGGTGCTCGGCACGCTCTTCCGCTCGAGCCAGTACCAGAAGAACGAGACCGACCTCGTCATCATCGTCACGCCGCACATCGTCCGCCCGCTGCCGCCGAGCGCGCCCATTCATACGCCGTTCGACGACACGTTGCCGGCGAACGACGTCGATTTCTTCCTGATGGGCCAGCCCGAGGTCAGCCCGGCGCTCGCGCGCCTCGCCCTCGGAGCGCTGAGCAGGCCGTATGTCGGACACATCCTCGATTTGCCGAAGAAAGGGGGAATCTATGTCTCGGCCAAGGACTAACGCCGCGACGCGCACGGTCGCAGCCGTCGTAACGCTCGGCGCGGTGCTCGCCGGCTGTTCCGACATCTACTTCGACCGGCGCGACACGATTGCGCTCTCCGGCGGCGACGCCGTCGCCGCGAACATGGCCGAGCAGACGGTCGACCCGTGGCCGCCGCATAGCGGCAACACGAACATCGCGTTCAACGGCGAACGAATGCAGCGTGCGGTGCAGTGCTACCGCGCCGACAAGGTCGCTCGACCAACCGATCTCAACACGACGGTGGTCCCCGGCTCCACTCCGTCGACCACGACAGGGTCTTGCGAGGGCCAGATGAATAGCGGCAGCGCGCAACCGGCGGGCAACGCCACGGTGGCCGCCGAGCCCGGCAAATAATGTCGGCGCCCGCGCCATGCGAGCCTGAACCATGCGCATCGGCCGATCCAAAAATCCAACGGGCGAAATCACGCTGGTCGTTTTGACCGCCGATGATGCGTTCGAGGCGTCCGTTCGCGCCGCGTTCAGCACCAGCGCGCAAATCGGTCTCGCGGTCGTCAAGACCAGGCTGTCGGACCGCGACGACATCGATCTCGACGGCGCGACCGTCGTCATCGCCGACCTCGATGCCGGCGATGACGCCGAGCTGGAGGCGCTCGAGCGTATCATGGCGCGCGCCGACAATCGGCCGCCGGTCGTCGCGGTGGCGCGAAGCTTCGAAAAAGTCGTTGCCCGCCGGCTCATGCAGATGCGCGTGGCCGATTTCCTGGTCAAGCCGGTACCGCCGGTCGAACTCATTCGCGCCTGCGCGCGCGTCGCCAAGGACCCGACCGATGCGGAGGCGTCGGAAGCGCAGATCTTCACCTTCCTGCCGGCCGTCGGCGGCGCCGGCGTGACCACCCTTGCGGTGCAGACCGCCATGCTGCTCTTGAACAGCGGCACGCGCGGCAAAGCCACAACCTGTCTCGTCGATCTCAACTTCCAGCACGGCGCCTGCGCCGATTACCTCGATATCGAGCCGCGCCTCAATCTCAGCGAGATCGAACCCCGCCCCGAGCGGCTCGACCGGCAGCTCCTCGAAGTCATGCTTTCGCACCACCCCTCCGGACTCGCGGTGGTCGCGGCGCCGAACCGGCCGGCGGAAATGCGCTCGTTCGATCCCGACGTCGTGACCAGGCTGCTCGATCTGGTGTCGGCGCATTTCGACTTCGTGGTGTTCGACATGCCGCGCACCTGGTTCTCCTGGACCGACAGCGTCCTGCTCGGTTCCAACCATCTGTTCATCGTCAGCGAGACAACCGTGCCCGGGTTGCGCCAAGCGCGGCAACTGGTCGAAGCCATCCGCGAGCGGCTCGGCGACGGCCCGAAGCCGCAAGTCATCATCAATCGCTTCGTGCAGAAGCTTTTCTCGCCCGGTTTGCGCCGCCGCGACATCGAGCAGGCAATCGGCGATGCATTCGCGGCCTGCGTGCCCAATAATTACGCTCTCGTGCGCGAAGCCATCGATCGCGGCGTCCCGCTCGAAGAGGTTAAGCCGGGCAACCAGATCACGCTTCAGCTCAAGAAGCTGATCCTGCCGCACGCTGCGGGTAAAATCGGCAAAGAGCCCGCGCGTGCGGCGAAGAAGTTCAAGCTTGCGTGGGCGCGATCGTAGGCTCGGTCATGGCGGAGCGCCGCAAACGTCCACGGCTCTTATCATTCTTCCCCGCCGCATTGCGCGGCGGAGGATGCATGCGTTGGTGTCGTAGGACAGCGATATGACAGGTCGTTTCTCGACGCGCCGCGTCACCGGTCCTGACCTCGTTCCGGCGGCCGAAAATACCATGCTCGACGGCGAGTCGTGGACCGTATTCCCCGACGCCGCCACTGAGCCCGCCGCGGTCGCCGCCGCCAATCCGCTGCTGACCGACAAGCTCCTTGACGCCAAGGTGCGCCTCCATCGCAAGCTGATCGAGGAGATCAATCTGTCGGCTCTGGAAAAGCTGCCGGAAGAGGAAATCCGCGGCCACATTCAAGAGCTCGTCTCGCAATACGTCCTGGCGGAGCGGCTGGCGCTCAACGCCCAGGAGCTCAACGATTTCGTCCTGGAAATTCTCGACGAGATGACGGGGCTCGGTCCGCTCGAGCCGCTGCTCAAGGATCAATCCGTCAACGACATCCTCATCAACGGCCACGAATGCGTCTATGTCGAGCGGCAGGGCATGCTCGAGCCGACCGGCGTGCGTTTCAAGGACGAGGCGCATCTTCTGCGCATCATCAACAAGATCGTATCCGCCGTCGGCCGCCGGGTCGACGAGTCGCACCCGATGTGCGACGCGCGGCTTGCCGACGGCTCGCGCGTCAACGTGGCGGTGCGGCCGGTGGCCATCGACGGGCCGCTGGTGTCGATCCGCAAGTTCTCCAAGAAGCCGTACAATTTGAACAAGCTGGTCGAGATCGGGACGCTGCGCCCGCAAATGGCGGAATTGCTTGCAGCGGCGGTGAAGGCGCGGGTCACGCTGATCGTTTCCGGCGGCACCGGCTCGGGCAAGACGACCATGCTCAACGCGCTGTCGACCTTCATCTCCGAGAAGGAGCGGCTCATCACCATCGAAGACTCCGCCGAGCTGCAATTGCAACAGCCGCATGTCGGCCGCATGGAGACGCGGCCGCCGAGTATCGAAGGCAAGGGCGAAATCCGCCAGCGCGAGCTGGTCAAGAACGCGCTGCGCATGCGGCCGGACCGCATCATCGTCGGCGAGTGCCGCGGCGAGGAAGCCTTCGACATGTTGCAGGCCATGAACACCGGCCACGAAGGTTCGATGTCGACCATTCACGCCAACACCACGCGCGACGCCGTCTCGCGCCTCGAGCAGATGATCGGCATGACCGGCATGCCGATGACGGTGGCCTCGATTCGCGGTCAAGTCGCAGCCGCCATTCGGGTGATCGTGCAGCTCTCGCGGCTCTCCGACGGCAAGCGCCGCATGATGAGCGTCGCCGAGATCACCGGACTCGAAGGCGACATCATTCAGATGCAGGAGATTTACAAGTTCGTCCGCACCGGCGTCGCGGCGGACGGCAGCGTGCAGGGTCATTTCCAGGCTACCGGGGTGCGCCCGCGCTTCCTCACCGATCTCGTCGCCATGGGAATCAAGATTCCCGCCTCCTATTTCGACCCTTCGCAGCCGCTCTGATCCGTCATGTCGTTCCTATCGTTCGATTTCGATCCGATCTATCTGATCTGGCTGTTCGTCGCGGTCTCGGCGGTGCTGACGGTCGAGGCGGTCTATCTGCTGTGCTTTTCCGCGGCGTCCTATCGCAGCCAGATCAACCGACGGCTGCGGCTGGCGAAGGATCGTCCCGATCGCGAAAACGTCCTTATCGAGTTGCGGCGCGAACGCGGACTTACCGGGACCGGCAATTACCGGCTCCCTTTTGTCGCGCTCAACCGGCTGGTCCTGCAATCGGGCATCAGCATGGGATTTGCGCGCCTTACTCTCATGATTGCCGCGCTCAGCGTCGCGGCGTTCGTCGCCGCGCTGGTGCTCCACCAAGGTTTCATGACCGCAATCTTGGCGGCGCTGGTGAGCGCCACGGCGCTACCTTATTTGCTGCTGCTCCTGCTGCGCGGCAATCGGCAGAAGAAGTTCGCCGCCCAATTCCCCGACGCGCTCGACATCATCGTGCGCAGTCTGCGCGCCGGCCATCCGGTGGCTATCGCCGTCAACATGGTGGGCCGGGAAATGCCGGATCCGATCGGCTCGGAATTCGGCATCGTGTCCGACGAGGTCACCTACGGAGCCGATCTGGAGACGGCGATGCGCAACCTCTACGGTCGCATCGGTGCGGACGACCTGCCGTTGTTCGTCACCGCGGTCGGCATTCAAGGCGCGACCGGCGGCAATCTCGGCGAGATTCTGCAGAATCTCTCCGGCGTCATCCGCCAGCGTTTCAAGATGCGGCGAAAAATCCGGGCGCTTGCTTCCGAGGCCCGCGCCTCGGCGATGATCCTCTCCGCTTTGCCGATCGGCGTGTTCTTCGCCATCCAATTCCTCGCGCCTGATTTCTACGCTTCGGTCTGGCATGAACACCTCACCAAGGTTCTGCTCGGCTGCGCCATGGCGTGGATGCTGACGGGCAATCTGATCATGTTCAGAATGGTAAACTTCAAGATCTGATCCATGCACGCAAGCAACATCCTTGGCCTGTTCGGCGACAGCCTGACGACGACGATGAGGCTTCTCATCTTCCTCTGCGCCGGCACGCTTGCATTCGCGGCGATGATCGGCGTTACGACGCGGGAGGCAGTGCGCCGCCGCGCCGCCGGCGTCGGCCTCAACCGGAATTCCTCGATCAACCGGCGTTCGCTGCGTTATTCGGGCCTCAAGGCGGCGCGCAAGCTGATCGATTACACGACGAAGCATTATTCGTCGGCCGACACCAAGGATATGAAAATGCTGCGTAACCGGCTCGTGCAGGCCGGCATCTATAATGCGCACGCGGCGGCTTATTTCTTCATCGCACGCACCGCCCTGGCGGTCGGCCTCGCCGTGGTTTTTTTCTTCGTCCTGCCGATGTTCCACATGGCCGGCAAATCGTCGTTCTGGCTTTTCGTCATGGCCGGCGGTCTCTGCGGATATTTGATGCCGAGCCTCTATCTCGACCGCCGGATCAAGGCGAGGCGGCAGGAGCATCGGACCGGCCTTCCCGATCTCATGGACCTCCTGGTCGTGTGTGCCGACGCCGGGCTTGCCATTGAGGCCGCGCTCGACCGGGTCGGCCGCGAGCTCGCCGACGCCTTTCCCTCGCTCGCCGCCAACATCCACATGGCCAATCTTGAAATCCGCGCCGGCCGCACCATGACCGATGCGCTCGAGCATCTCGGCGACCGACTCGGCCTCGAAGAGGCGCGGGCCTTCGCCGTGCTCATTCATCAGTCGGAGGAGCTCGGCTCCAGCATCGGCGATGCGCTGCGCGTCTACAGCGAGGACATGCGTCACAAGCGATTGTCGCGCGCCGAAGAAAAGGCTTACGCCCTGCCGGCCAAGCTCGCGGTGCCGATGATAACCTGCATCTTCCCGGTGCTGTTCGTGGTCATTCTTTGCCCGGTCATCGTGCGGATGGTCACCGGCAATTGGTGAGCAGGTTTCCTGCCCTGAAAGGGAAGAGCTTGCCCGCGGGCTTGACTCGACCGTGGCGAGCCAATGGACCGGCGCGAAGCGCCGCCGGCGGCGGCCGGCGACGTTTAAATGAACGCTGAGATGAATGGCGAGCTATCCGTTCATGGTCGGAATGCCCGGCAACTTTTTCACGCTTTCGGAGATGATCTTCGTCAGTTGTATCACCGACCGGCTCAGCTCCGCATATTCCACGATGTCGTGTTGAACGCGATTGCCGTCGTCCTGCAGCTTTTCACGCAAGGCCTGCAGCTCGCCGATGAGCTCGTCGATTTCGCGCGTCGAGGTTCCCGACACCCGGCGCAGCAAAGAGTTGAGGTTGTTGGCGCTTATTTCGCTGTCGCTCTCGGCTTGGCGAAAAGCGGCGCTGTCCCGTCGCACCAATTCGCGAATATTTCCTTCGACTTCCGCTTCCGTTGATTGATCGATCGGCTTGACAGAGTTCATGACACACCCCTTGCATTCACCCGCCCTTTTTCGGGCGGCTCGACCGGCTTGGATGGCCGCATGAAAATGTGACGACTTCGCGGCCCGGGGATGCCCGACGCCGCGGCTGTGGATTTCCGGGCACCGACATCGGCGGATCTTCCGAAAATGCCTGGATTTTAGGACGAGTTGAAGGACGCAATCCCTCCCATGGGCTTCTGTGCAAGGAGAAAACATGAAAACGCTCATTCTTGCTCTTGGACTTCTCCTGACGGCCGCGCCGGCTCTCGCCGAGACCATCCGGCCGGAAGAGGCGCCGGCGCATGTCGGCCAAGTGGTGACCGTCGAAGGCACCGTCAGCGAGGTCCATCACGCCGCGTCCGGACGCGCCACGTTCATCGACATGGGCGGCCGTTACCCGGACAATGTCTTCGCCGCGGTTATCTTCGCGGACGATGCGGGCAAGTTTCCGAACGCGGACGCGCTCGGCGGCAAGACCGTCGATATCACCGGCGCGATCCGGCTCTACCAAGGACGGCCCGAGATCATCTTGAACGACGTGAGCCAGATCAAAGCCAAATAGCGGGCCCGCCTGTCTCGCCTCGACGCGCTCGGGCTACATCACCGGCGTGAACGCGGAAGGCCGCTTCTCCGGCGGCCATCGGTCGGCGGGGCCGGACGCGCCGGTGCAATGACGGGAGAGAATGCGGCGGCGACTTGCTGTAAGCTCCGCCATGCTGATTCTCATCATGGATGCGCGGAACGTGATGTAAGATTTCGCCCGCGCATAACGAAGCAGAGGATACCATGCAGCTCTCATCCAAATTCCGCACCGCTTTGATCGCCGCGCTCGCGCTCGCCGGCGCATCCACCGCCGCCTACGCCGACAGCGGCAGCATCAGCTTCGCCGTCTACAAGGCCGGCTGGTTCATCGGCGGCTCGGGCGGTGAGGGCACGCTCATCTTCCATGGCAAGCGCTATCCGCTGTCGATTGGTGGCGTCTCCGCCGGCTTCGTGTTCGGCGCTTCGAAGACCTATTACCGGGGCACCGTCAGCAACATCCGCAGTCCCTACGACGTGTCCGGCGCCTATGGCGCGGTGGGCGCCGGCGGCGCGGCCGTGATCGGCGCGCAGGCGATCGTGCTGCGCAACGAGAAGGGCGCCGTGCTCACGCTGACCGGCCATCAGGTTGGATTGCAGATCAACGTCGATCTGAGCGGGCTGGCGATTACGGTGAAGTGAGGAAGCGCAGGTAAGCACGCAGCGCGGGCACAGGCGCACGGCGCCGTGCCCACGCACAGGCTTATATTAGGCCTCCTCGAAACTGAACTGCTTGAGCACTGTCGGGTCCGTGGTGCGTTTCGATGTATTGAAAATCTCAATACCGACGAGGCAACCTTCCTCGTCGTAGCCGAGATGATACCGTCGGCAACTTATTCACTTTTTTGATTGGCCGTCGGTCAAGTTGAGGTAGAGCTTTTTAGGGTTTGCGCCACTTATCTCTGCCACCGACCTTAGCATCGCGGACTCGTTCGACGAGAATGGCCGCTTTGGGGTCTAGTTTTTCAGCCTTCTCAATGGCTTCTTTCTGTGTCGACGCAGTCACAGATGCCCGCTCAGAGCCTTCACGCCTAACCGCGTAATCTCCTTGTGACCGGCGTTCGATGTAGAGCTCGTGCTTCTTGTTGGCCGTGACACCGATCCGTGATTCGTCAATCAGGGCAGTATAATACCAACGGCATTTAATTCTGACTCATGGGGGATTCCGTGGGCTGCTCGGATGTGATTCCTTGGCATTCTTGATTCGCGAGGAGGCTGGGATGGCGGCGGTTGCGATCACACGTTACACGGCACAGGACCTGCGCGCGTGTGCGAAGCGGAGCGAGGATGTGGCGGCGGCGCGGCGAATGCTGGCCTTGGCACTGGTCTTGGAAGGCAAATCGCGCAGCGAGGCGGCGAGCTCCTGTGGCATGGATCGACAGAGCCTGCGCGATTGGGTGCACCGCTACAATGCTGAAGGTCTGGGAGGGCTTCATAATCGAACCGCTCCCGGGGCGAAACCGAGGCTCTCCCCGGAGCAAGCGCGCGCGGTGGCGGAACTGGTTCG
>JASHPW010000060.1 GCA_030037895.1 Xanthobacteraceae bacterium
CGGGCGGCCGTCGGCGTCGAGGCGCTCGCGCCGCACGCGAAATTCGACGCAACGGCTCTGTCCCAGTGCCGCAGCATCGCCGAGGGCGGTCAGATAAGCGGGACGGTCGGCGACATGAACGCGGTCGAACAGACCCTGCCCGTGCAGATCGACGATGCGGCAGCCGAACAACGAAGCGGCGGCCGGCGAAGCGAACAGCATGGCGCCGTCGCGGTCATGCCGCGTGATCACGTCGGTCATGCTGCGCGCCAGCAACCGGTAACGGTCCTCTTCGGCACCGAGCAGCCGGAAGCCGGTGCGCGTAAGCGCCTCGGTGCCGAGCGCCAATCCCGCCGCATAGAGCGCGGCCGACACGATACCGACCGCAGCGAGCCCTGCGTGTCGGCCGATGTCGGCGGCCGGCGGCACGTTGAAGATCGCGAACAGCGCCAACAAGCCGGCGGCGCCGAGCGCAAACGCCGAGGCGATGGCGACCACGCGGCGCGACGCCGACAGCGCCGCCTCGAGCGGCACGACGATGAGCCACACGGCGGCGAAGGAGGCGATACCGCCGGTCGATACCGCGACCAACGTCACCAGTCCGGTCAAGGCGAGCGAGGACAGCGCATGGGCGCTCTGGTAGCGGCCGGTGCGGGAAAGAAAATAGGCGATGAGGATCGGGACGACGAGCCAGGCCAGCACGATCAGCTCGACGGCGCTCGGCGCGCCGCGCGCGATCAGACAAGCCGGAAACGACGCCAGCGCGACGATGCTGCCGAGGAGCCGCGGGGCGATGAAGGCGCGATGACGTGCCGCCGTCAGCGCGTCGCCACGTGCCGACGGGTGGACCAGCGTCTCAATATAATCTCGTACCGGCGCGAAGAGGCCCACGTTCCCGATCGCACGTCCGACTTTGCAGGCGCGCTCCCCTTTTCTGTACCGCGATCGTGTCAGACGCCGCTTAAGCGAACGCTAAGGGATTTCGGCGCCGATCGCGCAAGACCGCTCGGGCCACGCCGTGCGCGTATCCGGACGCACGGGAATCGACCATCATGGTGAACAGGCCGTTGCCGGGAACCTCGGCCGGACCGGCGGTACCAGGACGCCGGCGAATTCACGGGGCGCGCGCAACGAAACACGCGTTGTGGCCAGACCCTCGCCGGCGGCGATGCCGTAAGCGTTCGCGCCAATTGAGGTAAATTCCATTTTTCGATTTGCGCGAAAATTTGCGGCATATTCTGTTCGATTATGGGCAAAAATCGCCCCATCTCGCGAACGTCGCTTTCAATGCTGCCTGCTAGGTTGCGCGCACGCGCGGCAATACCGGCCGCGGGGGATGCGGGTCTCATGTTCTTCCTGTTGCGAATGGCGTTCTGGCTCGGCGTCGTGCTCGTCCTGTTGCCGACCGGCGCCTCGCAGCGCGGCCCGGCGACCAACGAGGTCGGCGCTTCCGAGGCCATTTCGGCCGCCTCAGCCACCGTCGAGGACCTGCGCGGGTTCTGCGGCCGCGAGCCCCATGCCTGCGCGGTCGGCTCGCAGGTGGCGATCGTGATCGGCTACAGGGCCCGGGCCGGCGCGAAAATGCTGTACGATATCTTGACCGAGGCGTTGGCGCCGCGCGAGACCGGCGCGCTCGCGAGCGGCAGCGGACGGCAAGGCGGCCTGGAAAAATCGGCGGCGGAAAAATCTTCGCCGCAGCGGGCCTCACAGGACACCTTGACCCCCGTCGATCTCGCGCCGGTCTGGCGCGGGCCGGCGCCGCGCAAGGACGGCAAGCGCGCGGTGTAGCTGCAGCCATTGCAAAGCCCGCCCCGGAACAATCGTGCGAGCATCGACCTCGGCGGCATGCCGCTCTATATTAGAGGGCGACAAGGACGCCGGCACGATGGCTGAAATCGAGGACATTATCGACAATTTCTCGGTCCTGGACCATTGGGACGATCGCTATCGCTATCTGATCGAATTGGGGCGGGAACTGCCTCCGCTCGCGCCTGCCGCGTACAGCGAAGCCAACAAGGTGCAGGGTTGCGCGAGCCAGGTTTGGCTCGATACCACGGTGCGCGCGAATGGCGCCGACGGTCCCGTGCTCACATTCCACGGCGACAGCGATGCGCACATCGTGCGCGGGCTGATCGCGATCCTGTTCGCGATCTATTCGGACAAGAAGGCGAAAGACATTCTTGCCAAGGACGCGGTCGCCCTGTTCGAACGGATGGGGTTACGCGAGCACCTCACGCCGCAGCGCTCGAACGGCTTCCGCTCCATGGTGGAGCGCATCCGCTCGGATGCGCGCGCGGCGCTCGCGACCGCTCCCGCGTGACCGCCGCATGACGATGCGCACGTTGCCGGCAGCGCCGCGGTGACCGCGGATTACGGACATTCTGGTCCCATTTGCGATCGTGATATAAATCCCTTCCTGGGATCGGGATCATTGCCGACCGAGGGAAAGCTCAACGATGGCCGACAGCCTTGTCGGAGGAAAGGGCACGTTCAACGGGCAACCTCTTCGCGCGGTACTGACTGACGTTTTTGCCGGAACGATCTGCAGCGTATTGTCGATCGCCTATTGCCTGTCCTACGCGGCGCTTATTTTCAACGGCCCGCTCGACCATCTGCTCGCTTACGGCGTTGCGGTGACATTGTTGTCGGCCGCCGTCGGCGGCGCCGTCGTGGCGCTGCGCAGCTCGCTTCCTTTCGCCGTCGCCGGCCCGGACAGCTCCATTTCCGTCGTATTGGCGGCGATGGTGGCGGCTTTGGTCCAGCGACTGATCGCCGACGGCAACGCCGATCTGCTCGAGCCGACGCTCATCATCGTGTCCTTGGCGACGGCCCTCACCGGCCTTCTCCTTTGCCTGCTCGGCTTCACGCACGCCGGCCGCGCGATCCGCTTCGTGCCCTATCCGGTGATCGGCGGCTTTCTCGGCGCCACCGGCTGGTTGATGATCACGGGCGCGATTCAGGTGATCACGGACCAGCGGCCGACGCTCGCGCATCTCGACGCGTTGGTCAGCGGCCCTACGCTTGCCAAGCTCGCCGCCGCCGCTGCGGTCGCCGTCGTGCTGCACCTGCTGCTGCGTCGCGGGCCGAACGCCTTCGTCATGCCCGCCATCCTGTTGGCGGCAATCGCCGTCACCCATCTTGTCCTCGTCTTGACCGGCTCATCGCTCGCACAGGCACAGGCCGCCGGCTGGCTGTTCCAGCCGCAGGGCGCGGCCCAGTTGATGCTGCCATGGAGATTCGCGGGGCTCGGGCACTTTCCCTGGAAGGCGATACCGTCGCTGTCCGGCGAGTTGCTCGCCGTCATGTTCGTCACCACCGTCACCTTGCTCCTCAACACCACCGGAATCGAGATTGCCACCCGCACCGAGGCGAATATCGAGCGCGACCTCAAGACCCTCGGGCTCGCCAATCTGTTGACCGCGGCGCTCGGCGGATTGGTGAGCTGCACGTCGGTGAGCCGCAGCACATTGGTGCGACTCGCCGGAGCGAGCGGCCGGATTTCCGGACTGACGGTCGCCGCCATCTGCGCGGCCTTCCTGCTGATCGGGCCCGGACTGCTCGCTGTCGTGCCGAAATACGTTCTCGGCGCGGTGTTGTTCTTTCTTGGTGCCGGCCTCGTCCATCAATGGCTGATTCGTTCGTCGCGGCATTTGCTGCCGATGGAATACCTGTCGCTGCTGGCAATCGCGGTCCTCATCGTCTTTTGGGGCTTCGTCGCCGGCGTCCTGATCGGAATCGTGATCGGTTGCGCCACCTTTGCGCTGAGCGCGAGCCGCGTGAACGCCATCAAATTCAGTTTTGACGGCTCGGAATACCGCTCCTCGCTCGATCGCGGGCCGCGCGAGCTCTCGCTTCTGGCCGACCACGGCCAAGAGATCCAGGGCATGGCGCTGCAGAGCTATCTGTTCTTCGGCTCGGCCAACCGGCTTTACCAGCAGGTCAAGGCGCTGCTGGCGCGGCAACCGGTCTGCCGCTTCCTGATTTTCGATTTCCGGCTGGTGACGGGCATCGATTCGTCGGCGACGCACAGCTTCCTGCAGATCAAGCAAACGGCGGCCGCACACGGCGCCCGGATCGTGCTCGTCAATCTCGATCGGGAATTGGAACGGGCCTTCCGCACCGCCGCCGTCATTGCCGACGGCGTCATCGTTGCGTCCGACCTCGACCGGGCGTTGGAATCGTGCGAGCAAGAGGTCGTCGAGGCGCATCGCAGCGAAGGCGACGACTCACGATCATTGCGCGCCTGGTTGTCCGAAGCCCTGGGGAGTTCCGAATTCGCCGAGCGTCTGGCCGCGCATTGCCGGCGGCTCGAAGTTCAGGCCGGAGACATCATCGCTCGGCAGGGCGACACGGCTGCGGCGATGCACTTCATCCTTGAAGGCCGCGTCGGCGTCATCATCGATCTGGCGCCAGGGCGGACCGTGCGCGTGCGCAGCCTCGGCCGCCACACCACCGTCGGCGAAATGGGCCTGATCGCTCGGCGTCCGCGCAGCGCCACCATCCAGGCCGAGGCGGCGAGCGTGCTCTATGAGCTTGACGCCGACGCCTTCGAACGCATCAAGCGCGAACATCCGGCGCTGAGCCATGCCTTGCTCGGTTATGTGATCGGGGTGATGACGGAGCGGCTCAGCTTTGCCAGCCGCGCGATCGGCGTGCTGCAACGATGACCGCGGCGCAGGTGCGCGCCCGGCGCGTATCATCCGCGCTCGCGGCGGCGGCGGCGTTGCTGACCGAGACCCATCTGCTTGGCGAGCTGCGATCGCGCCGCCGCGTAATTGGGCGCGACCATGGGGTAATCGGGCGGCAATCCCCATTTCTCGCGATATTGCTCCGGCGTCATGCCGTATTGCGTGCGCAGGTGCCGCTTGAGCGACTTGAACTTCTTGCCGTCCTCCAAACAGACAATGTACTCGGACGTGACGGAGCGCTTGACCGGGACGGCCGGCTTGAGCGGCTCCGCCGGCGTCGCCACTTGGCCGCCGGAGACCCGCAGCAAGGCCGCGTGCACCTGACCGATGAGGTTTGGTATCTCGGCGCTCGGAACCGTATTGTTGCTCACATAGGCGGAGACGATGTTCGCCGCCAGCTGGAGGTAACTGCTCTCGCCCGAATTCTGCGCCATCTTCGGTTTGATCTCTGGTCTGATCCCGTGCGGGTTATCCGAACCGCGGGCTGAGCCTCCACCGCCGTTCGGCATAGAACACTTCGGGAATTAAAGCAATAAACTTGCAAGTCTCAGGTCCAACCCTGAATACTCAAGTCATAACAGCGCCTATACAGAATTCTCGTTATGCATATGAGTTAAACGCGAAACTATTCGCGAAAGTGGGCGCTCGGGCGGCCCCGGGCGAGTTCGTGACCGGCACCTATGAGCTGTTGTCAATGTGATGGCGCAGTTCGGCAATCGAGCTGAACCGCACCATGCCCCGCGGGAACTGCGCCTCGATCGAGCCGTCCGAATAGAGGGTATAGGCCATGCCCTCAACCACGCCGGATTTGAGGATCGATATTGCCGGTGCCGGCGCGACCGGCGGCGCAGCCGCAGAGTCGGAGGTGCCGGGCCGCGGCGCGCCGGCCGCGGGTTGGATGAGGGGCGCCGCTTCGCCCGGCGCCGGCTCGACCGCGGGGGAAGGCCGCAACGCACCGCCGTGCGCGGATGGCGGCTCGGCGTCCCGGCCTCGCCGCGGCATCTTTGGCCAAAAAGCGTCGAACACCGAGCCTTTCGGTCGCTGGCGCGAGCGTGCCGGTCGCGCATTCACATCAAGCCGCGGCGTGACCCCCTCCGACGCGGCGCCGTTCGCCGGGACGGCAACGTGTCCATTCTTGTCCGCGCTCAAAACCTCTTCCGCGCGGCCCGACGACTGCGGCAATAATGATATGTCCTGCTCCTCAACCATCGGCGCATTTTCGAGCCGGACCGGGGCGGGGAATTTGTCTCGCAGCCGTTCGAAGGCCGCGTCTGGCCGCTCCGGCGGCAGCATCTTCCGGGCAGGAGGGACGGCTTGCGGAGCGGATTCGGCTTTCGGCCTGGGTGGAAGCTGACGACGCGCCGGAGCCTCAAGCCGCTCGGCCGCCACGGCGGCAACAGCCGCCTCGGCGGAACGTGAAGGACGCGGCATCGGTCGCGCCGCAAGCACCCGTTCGATGCGCTGCAATTCGCGCACGACGAGGCCCAGGCCAACCAACACGAGCCCGCCAACGGCTGCGATGGCGCCGGGTGTGACAATTTCGGTGTCGAAGGCGCCGTCGCGTACCATGACGCCGGAAGCCACAAGCGCCAAACCCGCGACGCTCATCGCCGCACCCAAAAGCAACAAAGACACGGACATACGCCTACTCCCAGCGCCAATCGGATGGCGGCGGTCACAAACAACAACTTATTGCGCCATCCCGCCGCGGCGCAAGGATTATATCCCCGCCGCCCCTTCCCGGGGCTGAATCAATGGGCGTTGCCGAAACCCTGTGCTTGGGCCTATTTAAGAGAAACCTTGTCGTACCAAGGCGGTTTTACCTCCGTACGCCCCTTCCGATCCGGCTTCACATTAAGGAGTAGACCAATGGCATTCACCCTGCCCGACCTTCCCTATCCCTACGACGCCCTTGCGCCGCACATGTCCCGCGAGACGCTCGAATTCCACCACGACAAGCACCATCAAGCCTACGTGACGACCGGGAACAACCTGGCCAAAGGCACGGAGTGGGAGAACAAGCCGGTCGAAGAGGTCGTCAAGGGCACGTTCGGCAAGAACCAAGGTCTCTTCAACAATGCCGGCCAGCACTACAACCACATCCATTTCTGGAAATGGATGAAGAAAGGCGGCGGCGGCGACAAGTTGCCCGGCAAACTCGAGAAACAGATCACGAGCGACATCGGCCCGATCGCCAAGATGAAGGAGGACTTCGTCCAGGCCGGCCTCACCCAGTTCGGTTCGGGTTGGTGCTGGCTGGCGGTGAAGGACGGCAAGATCGCGGTGACGAAGACGCCGAACGGCGAGAACCCGCTGGTGCACGGCGCCAAGCCCATTCTCGGCTGCGACGTATGGGAGCACTCCTACTATATCGATTATCGCAACCGGCGGGCGGATTACCTCAAGGCGTTCCTCGATCACCTGGTCAATTGGGACCATGTGGCCGAGATGTACGAAGCGGCGATGAAGTAGCCGCGTCGACGGCCGTTCGCCTAAGGCGAGCGGGGTTTTCGGCCCCGCTTTTGCCGTCGGCGTGGTCGGCTCGATGATCAGGCCCGCGAGGCCGTGGCGTGCGCATAGTCCCAGTAAAGCTCGCGGGCTCTGCGGTAGAACGGGCCCGGCTGCAAGTCGCGCCCGTCGATGCGGGTGATCGGCGACACCTTGTTGAAATTGCCCGTGGAGAAAATCTCGTCGGCGGACTGGAAGTCGGAATAGCGCAGCGTCGCCTCCACCACGGCGGCGCCGGTCGCGCGCAACAGCGCGATCACCCGCGCCCGCGTGATGCCGGAGAGGAAGGTGCCGTTCGCGGCCGGCGTGAACACGACGCCGTCCTTGACCATGAAGATATTGGCGGTGCCAAGCTCGGCGACATTGCCGAGCATGTCGCACATCAGACAATTATCGAAGCCGCGCGTGCGCGCTTCGATCAAAGCGCGGGCGTTGTTCGGATAAAGGCAGCCGGCTTTGGCCTCGACCAAAGCCGTTTCGCGCGTCGGGCGGCGGAACGGCGACAGCGTGACGGCGGTGCCGGCGGGCTTCGGAAACGGCGCCACGTAGAGCGTGAGGCACCAGCGGGTCGATTCGGGGTCCGGCCGCACGCCGCCGGGCGATCCCTCCTCGGCCCAGTACATCGGCCGGATATAAATTTCGCCGTCGCGTGCGAACCGCTTGAGCCCGTCGCGGACAAGGCCGATCCAGGTCTCCGCGGCAACGAGCGGCTTCAGGCACATGGTCTTGGCGGACTCGTTGACGCGCGCGCAGTGCAGGTCGAGGTCCGGCGCGGTGCCCTCAAAGGCGCGCGCGCCGTCGAAGACCGAGGTGCAGAGCCAGGCCGCATGCGTGCGCGGGCCCATGATCGGCACGTTGCCGTCGTGCCAATCATCGTCGAAAAAGGTGAC
This sequence comes from Xanthobacteraceae bacterium, assembly GCA_030037895.1. GTDB lineage: Bacteria > Pseudomonadota > Alphaproteobacteria > Rhizobiales > Xanthobacteraceae > BOG-931. The sequence goes on from JASHPW010000060.1 coordinate 8,066, forward strand.
GGTCTTCGACCAGGCGACGGGGCGCATCGAATCATCCTTTCGTCGGTCTATTGTCCCTTTGCCATGGCCTTTGTCACCCTGATTGCCGCAACGAGGTTGGCCCATGTTTAACGCCTATGTATTCGACGCCTACGGCACATTGTTCGACGTTCATGCCGCGATCGCGCGCCATCGCGCCGCGGCCGGTCCGGAAGCGGAGCGGTTCTCGGAGATTTGGCGATCAAAACAGCTTGAATATTCCTGGACGTTGACGCTGGCCGGCCGCTACGTCGATTTCTGGGCGCTGACCGAGCGCGCGCTGGACTATGCGTTCGCGCGCGTGCCTTCGGTCGACCGCACGCTGCGGCCGAAGCTCCTCGACGCCTACCTCGCGCTCGATGCCTTTCCCGACGCCCGCGGCGCGCTTGCCGGTCTCAGGGCTCGCGGCGCCCGCCTCGCCATCCTGTCCAACGGCACGCCGCGCATGCTCGCCGCCGCGGTCGAAGCGGCCGGCATCGGCGGGCTCCTCGACGCCGTGCTGTCGGTTGACGCCGTGCGCACCTACAAACCGCGGCCGGAAGTCTATGCGCTGGTCGACGAGGCCTTTTCGGTAGAACCGCGCGGTGTCGCGTTCGTGTCTTCGAATCGCTGGGATGTCATGGGCGCCGCATCGTTCGGCTTCCGGACATTCTGGGTCAATCGAGCGCGCATGCCGGACGAGTATGCGGATGTCGCGCCGCACCGTGAAATCGCGGATCTTGCGGCGCTGCCGAGCCTCGATCGAGATTGACGCCGGCCGACACCAAGCGCGCGGGCCGATCATGGCCGGTCGTGGCGAAGCATGAACCGGAGTTGATAGGTCACGCCGCGTGATGCGATTCGCCGCCTTCGGCACTCTTGAGGGCAGCCACGATCTGCTGTTTGGTGAGCCGGGTGCCGTCGTCGCCTTCGATGAGCAGGGCGACACGGCCGCTTTTGTTGATGTGTCGCGCCCAACTCATCGCCTCGTCGAGGACGCCGAATTCCTTGTAGAGGTGGCGATCCTTGTCGAGCGGAGAGATGGACTCCGAACCGCGCGGGCCGGAATAGACGCGATAGGTCATGGGCGGGCCTCCTGTTTCCAAAGCAAGCGCCGGTCTATGACCTAGCTATCGGTGCAAAATGTGCCATTCCTGTGTAGCCGCGAGCGCCGCGGCGCGTTGCCGCGGCCCGGATTGCATCGCGAAAATGACGTCATATGCGGAAAGCAATCTTGGGCCGTCCATTTTTTCCACTGTTGCGGGACAGCAAGGTCATTGTCGCGGCAAGGCGCGTTAATTCCGCCTAGCCCATCGGCGCAAGCGGCTCGCTGCATTGCTTGGGATGAGCTTGCCGGCAAGCCTGGTAAAGCGCGGGGCAACCCCTCGCCGCCGCGAGCGCCGCGTCGATGCTCTGGAGCCGCTCGCCCGCGGCGCGCGACTGCCCGTCATAGGTGAGGACCGCGTCGGCCCGTTCAATGCCGCGATCGTTCATCAGGACGTGCTCGGCGCCATCGAAATAAGTGGTCGCGGTCTTGATCGCCTCATTGAGCTTCTTGGTGAACTCGGTGTTGGCCTTGGGGTCGGGCTTGATGACGCGGGCGCGCACGGCGGCGTCCGTATAGAGGGTATTGAGCTTGAAATAGATGCCGCCGCACTGGGCGAGCGCCAGCCAGTAGGGCCGGCCGTGAAAGGGGCCGGCGACCGCCACAACGCTGTCGCGCTTGTCGATGGAGACCGGCGGCGGCGCCGGCTCGACCTGCCGCCGAATCCGCTTGTGATGGGCGTGCTTGTGAGGGGTGTTATACGGATAGAGGTAATTGGTCTGCGCCGGCGCGGCCGTCGGAACGACGAACGCGATCACGAGCAGAGCGGCTTTGGCGGAAATCCCCGGCATGGCGCGATTATAGCCGCGCCTCATCGCCGGACTCAAAATCTCTCCACCCACGGCCGCAGCTCGATTTCCCAGGCCCAGGCGCTGCGCGGCTGCCGCAAGATATCGAGATAGGTCTGCGCGATGGCGTCGGGATCGAGCATGCTGTCGGGTTTGTCCGCCGGCGGCGTCCGGCCGGCGCTGCGGATGCCGCCATCGATGACGACGTGGGCGACATGAATGCCTTGCGGCGAGAATTCGCGTGCCAGGCTCTGGGCGAGCCCGCGCAGCGCGAATTTGCCCATGGCGAAGGGCGCCGACTGGGCATAGCCCTTGACGCTCGCGGACGCGCCGGTGAACAGGATCGCCCCTTGCGCGCGCGGCAGCATCCGTTTGACCGCCTCCTGCGCCACCAGGAAGCCGCCGAATGCGCTCACCATCAGCGATTTCTCGACCTCGGCGGGGTCGAGTTCGACGAACGGCCCGCGCGTGCGGTAGCTGGCGTTATAGGCGACGACGTCGGGCGCGCCGAAATGGGCCTCGATATCGACGAACAGCTTCTCCACCTCGGCGCGTTTTGTCGCATCGCAGGCAAAGGCCTTGCCGCCGACCTCCTTGGCCAATGCGGCCAGATTGGCGGCGCGGCGCGCGGCGAGCGCGACCTTCATGCCGGCGCCCGTGAACGTGCGCGCCAGCGCCGCCGACAGTCCGGCTCCGACCCCGACGATGAGCGCCGTCCGATAGGACATCTCGGCCATGCGGTCCTCCGCTTGATGCTCCAAGCCCGGCAAAAGCGAGCCATGAAGGGTCGAAGCCGCGTCGGCGTCAAGCGCGTCAAGCGCTGCGACGGACCGCGTTCTTGACCGCTTGCGCCCCTATCCCCATCTCGCCGGCGAGGCCGTCGATGGACATGCAGCGTTTTCTCATCGGGCTTGGACTGCTGATCCTGATCGCCGGGATCGCGTGGCCGCTGTTGTCGCGGATCGGGCTCGGCCGGCTTCCGGGCGATATTATGGTCGAGCGTGGCGGCACGACGGTCTATTTTCCCCTGGTCACCTGCATCATCGTCAGCGTCGTGCTCAGCGCCGTATTGTGGCTGTTCAACCGGTGACTCGATCGCGGCGCGCGGCGCACCCCGGCGCATTGCCCGGGAAATCTCCGTTCAATCAATCGACCACGGCGACCGCGTTGATCTCGACGAGGCAGCGCGGGTCGGTCGGTTCCTGTTGTTGAAAGTCGCAATATATCGTATATACGTTAATTCACGATGGCGATCATCTATGATCCTGCAAAGCGCGATCGGACTTTCCGGGAGCGTCAGTTGGATTTCGAGGACGCCGCGGAGGTGTTTGCCGGCTGGACGATCGACATTCCCGATCTGCGGCGCGACTACCGTGAGCCGCGCATCAATACGGTCGGCCACCTCAAGGGCCGCATGGTGATCGTGTGCTGGACGCCGCGCGGCAACGACCGCCGCATTATCTCGATGAGGAAGGCGAATGAGCGGGAGAAAGCGCGTTATCAAGAGCGATCTGAAAGCAGTTGACACCTACCAGCCAGGTCCGAAGGACTACGACGAAATCCCCGAACTGACCGACGAGGACTTCGCGCGCGGCGTTTGGCACAAAGGCGGCAAGCCCATGTCGCATGGACCGCGCGGCCGACCGAAATCGCAAAATCCCAAGCGCCCGGTGAACCTGCGGCTCGATCCCGACGTGCTCGCGCACTTCCGCCGCAGCGGCCGTGGCTGGCAGAGCCGCATCAACGCACTGCTGCGTAAGGCGGCAAAGTTGCCGAAGGAGAAGCGGAAACGAGCGTGATGACCGGAACAACGCCGGCCCGGCGGCCCGCCGCCGCAGCGCCGGGACGCGGGCGCGCCACCGTGTTCGCCTGGCTCATGCACGAGATCGACACGCTTCATCCCGGCGTGTTCGCACTGGTGATGGCGACCGGCATCATCTCCAACGCGTTTTATTTTGAAAGATCGCGCGCGCTGTCGTCCGTTTTGTTCGCGGTCAACGTGGCGGTCTATTGCTGGCTCATAGCGGCGACGATCATGCGCGCGTTTCGCGCGCCGGGCGCGATGTGGGCCGACCTCGCCAATCCGCGCCAGGTCTTCGCCTCCTTCACCCTGATCGCTGCGACCGACGTTGTCGGCGTCGGCGCCGCGCTGCGCGGCTGGAGCACACTTGCCGCCGCGATGTGGCTCGCGGCGCTGTTGCTATGGCTCATTCTCATCTACGCGAGCTTCGCCGTCCTCGCCTTTCTCAATACCGGGCATGAGGCCGATGTCGTCCACGGCGGCTGGTTGATCGGCATTGTCGGCACCGAGTCGCTCGTCATTCTTGGCACCTTGCTTACCCCTTTGTTCGGCGCCGCGGCGCCGCTGGTCTTCGTGGCGACGCATATGCTGTGGGGCATCGGCCTTGCCTTCTACGGCATCTATATCACGCTGTTCGCGCACCGCATTTTCTTCTTCGCCTTCGCGCCGGAGGATATTTCGCCGCTGTTGTGGGTGGTGATGGGCGCGGCCGCAATTAGCACCAACGCCGGCACCGCCCTGATCGCGACCGACAGCCACCTGGCATTCCTACGCTCCATGCGCGGCTTCATCGACGGCGTCACGCTGATCGCCTGGGCCTGGGCGACATGGTGGATTCCCCTGCTCGTTCTTCTCGGCGTCTGGAAGCACGGCCTGCAGCGGGTGCCGTTGCGCTATTCGCCGATGATGTGGGCCTTGGTGTTTCCGCTCGGCATGTACGCGGTGGCGAGCCTGCGGCTGTCGCTCGCCGCCGACGTATCGGTGCTGCGCATCATGTCGCTGGCCATGACGTGGATCGCGCTCGTTGCCTGGGGCGCCACGGCAATCGGGCTTTTGGCCTCGCTGTGGGAGAGCTATCGCGAGTTTGCGCGCGCTCCGGCGTGAACGGCCGGCAAACCGATGCGCCTTGGGCGTGGCCGGCCTCCGGCAGTGTCTTCGGCCCTTGTAACGCATAACGTTCTGCGTTATACAGCGCCATGATCGTCAGCTTTCGCGATGCCGAGACGGCGGCGGTCTGGGCGGGGCGGCGCAGCCGGCGGCTGCCGAGCGACATTCAGGCCGCGGCGCTAAGGAAGCTGCGTTTGCTCAACAATGCCGCGCGTTTCCACGATTTGCGCGTACCTCCCGGCAATCGTCTCGAAGCACTAAAGGGGAATCGCGCCGGGCAGCATTCGATCCGCATCAACGATCAATGGCGGGTTTGCTTCATCTGGAAGGACGACCATGCGCACCAAGTCGAAATCGTCGATTACCACTGACCTTATCCCCAATCCTCATCCCGGCGAAATCCTGGCGGAGGAGTTCCTGAAGCCGATGGCATTGTCCCAGACCGCGCTCGCGCGCGCGATCGGCGTGCCGCCGCGCCGGATCAACGAGATCGTGCTCGGCAA
>JASHPW010000061.1 GCA_030037895.1 Xanthobacteraceae bacterium
CCGCGCGGCTCGAAATCGAAGAATTGTTGCGTTCGCTCGTAAACTTCCGCGGAAACGTTGATGCGGCCGGCTTCGCCGGCGCTCTCCATCCGCGCGGCAACGTTCACCGTGTCGCCCCACACGTCATAGATGAACTTGCGCCGGCCCACGATGCCGGCAATCACCGGACCGATGTGGATGCCGATGCGCGCCTCCCAACGGGGAAGATTGAGCTGTTCGCGGCGGCGGTTGTTGGCGGCCAATTCGGCCTGCATTTCCAGAGCGGCGAGGCAGGCGTCGACCGCATGCGTCCGATTCGGCTCCGGTATGCCGCCCACGCACATATATGCGTCGCCGATCGTCTTCAGCATTTCGAGCCGATGGCGCTCCGCGACGACATCGAAGCCGGAGAAGAAGTCGTTGAGCTGATCGATCAACCCTCTCGGCTCCAGGCGCTCGGCAAGGCGCGTGAAGGATTGAAAATCGGCGAACAGGATGGCCGCCGAGTCAAAAAACCGCGGCGCGACTCCGTTGCGCTCTTTGAGTTCCCGCGCCACGCTCGCGGGCAATATATTGTGCAGCAGCCGCTCGGATTTTTCGCGTTCCGCCGCGGTCTCTTGCCTCGCCTGTTCGATCTCGGCGAGCTGGCGGCGCAACTCCAGCATGGCGACGACGTGATGGGAGAGGCAACGCATCGCGTCGCGCTGCTCCAGCGTAAGCTTCTCTCTCGGCGCGAAATCGACCACGCAGAGGCTGCCGAGATGATAGCCCTGGCGGTTGATCAGCGGCACGCCCGCATAGAAGCGGACGAAAGGTTCGCCCTTGACGACCGGCATGTGGGCGAAGCGCTCGTCCCGGCTGCAATCGGGCACTTCGAGCAGGCCCGATCCGAGCGCCGCGTGCGAACACATGAACATTTCCCGCGGCAACGGCCTGTACGCCCCGCTGGGCAACGGCTCATGGTGCTGCGGCACGCCGCACCTGGATTTCGACCACAGGCTTTTGTCGTCCAGAATGTTGATCAAACCGCCGCGACAGGCCGTGACGCGCGCGGCCATTTCGGCGATCTCGTCGTAGTCCGGTTCCGGCGGCGTGTCGATGATATTGTAGGAGCGAACCGCCGCGACGCGCGCGGCCTCATCCTGAAGGAGCGGATTCTGCATCGGATCGCCTCCATGGCGTCGAGCGGCAAGAATCCTAGTCGGATGCTCCCAGCGCGGCAACCATCCAAGTCGCCGCATGATATCGTAGCAGGCGTTTCAGATGGCAATGCCGAACCCCGTGCGTTGCATCAAAAGGGCCCACCCTTCAGGATGCGCGACAAAACAAATCAACCCCCGGAAAGTACCGACGGCGTTGACCGCGGCGTATTAAGAGGAAGGCGCCTCGGCCGCGAGCTTCGCAAACTCCTCCGGCGTGAATGCGCGTACAGTTGTGGTTCGTACATTGCCCGATCCCGAAACGGCTGCCGCGAACTTCACCATGGCTTCGCCGCTCGGCATATCGGCGGTGACGACCACGTCGTAGTGGCCGGTCGTTACATAGCCGCTGAGAATTTTGCCGCCCAATTTCTCTGCCAAACTCCTGGCCGCTTGAGCGCGTTTGGCAGTATCTTTCGCAGCCTTGGCGCCCTGATCGGTCCAATTCAGGAAGCATATGAATGTCGGCATGACGATCTCCCTCTCTGTTGTGAATTCGCAAGCGGACAATTCCGAAGTATTTCCGAAAGCCACGGTATGATCGCGCGTCAACTCGGCGCTAGTGCGCTTCGACAATCTCCCTTCTCATGCCCTCGACAAGGGTGAGAACCTTCTGCCTTTCCCTCTCAGGAATCTTATGCGCATCGAGGGCTTCGGCCAAGTACTGCATATTGGCCTTCTATTCTTCCGCCGTGATGTTCAATCCCGAGTGCGAAGTCTTCAGATCACGACCGAGGCAGTACATTGGACCGCCAGTGACCTTGCACATGTAGTCGATGTCCAACTGTACGTCTCTCATCTTCTTGTCCGTGCTCCGGCCCGCCGCCAAAGCGTGCGAACCGCGGATCGGCGCATATCCGGTTAACATAATCAGTCATGAATGCTGCAATGACGTCGTAACCCCCAAGCTGTGGCAGAGGGTTTCCGCCCCCGCTGAATGCGTCATCGCCCCCCCGAAATCATTTTACGAATTCCGTGTAATGACTTACGGAAGCTTGGTCAATAATTGATATTACACTAATGTATACGAAATTGCGATAGCTCCCGATAGCGCGAAAATATCAACAAAACGACGGGCGGAGCAGCAGGAGAGGACGCGGCGGATCGTTGACGCCGCCGTCGCCCTGCATGGCACGATCGGTCCGACGCGCACCACGATCGTGGCGCTTGCCTGAATTACGGCCGTTCGCCGTCCTCGGTCCAGATGATGGAGGATCGATTGTCGTGTTCGGCGGGCATTGAGACCCATCATCAGTCCATGAATTCTATTCCGTGTTGCGCCGCGATGGCTCTGAAATCGACGGCGGGACCGTAACTCGCGCTGCCGGTCTGAATAGGCGCGGCTGAGACCTGCGCGAAGAAATCTTCGAACATCCTGCCCGGCGAGCAGATGAAAAGGACGCGGCCATTGCCCGGCCCAAGGCTCCTGAACTTGTGAATTGCGCCGCGCGGCCAATAGATACTCTCGCCGGCGCCGAGCGTCGTCTGTTTTCCGTCAATGTGGCACTTGAATTTGCCATCGGTGACCAACGCGGCTTCGTCATAGCTCCAATGGCGGTGTAGCCCACTGCCGGACTCGGGCGGCACCAGCGCCTCCACCACCGTGTAGGCGCCTTGGGTGTGCTCGGCCATCATCTTGTAATGGAACGTCATGCGGCCGATTCGCATCGTCTTGCCTTCGTCGCGACCGAACAGCTTCGCCTGAATGTCCATCTTTGCATCCTGCCGCTTGCATTGGCCGCACGTCTACGACATCAGAAATCCGGCGGCTGGTTGGGCTCTTACATCGTTGACGCCGACGCTGCGCAGAAATCGCTGCCCGCAGGCTTACGCAGCGAGGCTGGGCGTGCGCCGTTGGCGATGAGCGCCTCCACCGCGTTGGCGGCGTTGGTTGCGCCGTCGATGTTGCCGAGCATCGTCGACCGCCGGCGCGCATTGGCCGCGTAGGACGGCTCGGCGAGCACCCGACGAATGCCGTCGCGGATCGTCTCCACGTCGGCGTCGCTCGGCAGCGCCAGGCCGGCTCCCCATTCCTGGATGGCGGCGGCGACGTAGGGCTGATCGCCGGCGAGTCCCGGAATGACCGCCAGCGGAACGCCATGGCGCAGCGCGCGCATGGCGGTGCCGTGGCCGCCGTGGCTCACGACAAGTTTTGCCCGCCGAAGGATCGGCTCATGCGCTGCGTAGTTCAACACCAAGGCGTTGGCCGGCGCCGCAACCTCGTTCGGCGCGACAATGCCGCCGGTCGTGGCGACGACGTGGACCGGTTCGCCGGCCAGCGCATCGAGCGCGCGCTGAACCTTGCCCACGTCGCGCTGCTCGAAGCCGGTGCTGAAACTGACCAGCACGAGCGGCGTTTGATCGCCCTCGGCCCAGGGCAGCACCGTCGGAACCGCGAATTTCTCGTCCTCCAGCGCCGGTCCGACGTGGACGACATTGGTCCAGCCTGCCTCCGGCTCCGCGTCAAAGGCGGCAAGGCTCGTCGCAATGAGGCGCTCACGCGGACGCCAAAGCTCGTCGAGCGTCGGCAGCGGCGAGAATCCGGCCTTTTGCCGCATGTCGCTGAAGATGGCGAAGTGTCTTCGCCACATGTCGAGCTGGCGAAAAACGAACGTGTGCACGAACACGGCCGCGGGCATCCCGAACTCGTGGGCATGCATGAGCGCCGCGACAACCAGCCCGTCGATGAGCAGGAC
>JASHPW010000062.1 GCA_030037895.1 Xanthobacteraceae bacterium
GTGGCCGAAGGCGAGCCACACCCCGCGCTGGCGCGGCGCCCGCGCGATCACGGGCCGCGAGTCGGGAAAGCACGGACGGGCGCCCAACCACGGCTGCGCTTCAAGCGCTTCGCCGAGCGGAAACAACGCGCGCGCCGCGGGCAGCAGCCGATTGAGCTGCACCGGCGTCGGCGCCGCATCGCGCGCGGCGAACTCGACGCCCGTGGTGAGGCGGATGCCCTGCTCCATGGGCGCGAGCACGTAACCGTTTTCGGCGTCGAGCACGGGGCGGCTCAAGGCGGCGTTCCCCTGCGGGCGGAAATGACGGTGATAGCCGCGCTTGACGGCGAGCGGCAGCTTGATGCCGAACCGGCCGAGCACATCGCCGGTCCACGGGCCGAGCGCGACCACAACGTCGCCGGCGTCGAGCGGCCCGGCGGTGGTCTCGACGCGCCAATAGGGATTGACGCGATGGAGCGTACGCGCATCGCCGGTGAACGTAAGGCCGCCGAGGGCGGCGAAGCGCGCGGCATAGGAACGCGTCAGCGCCAGCGGATTGCTCACGCTGACCGCGCCGGTCCAATGCACGGCATGGCGGAAAACGCCCGCCAGCGCCGGCTCGAGCGCACGTGCCCCGTCGCGATCGAGCGGCACGTTGGCGATGCCGAAGCGGGCGGCGAGATCAAGCTCCGCCGCCTGCGCCGCGAACGCGGCATCGGTGCGGTAAAGCTTGAGCCAGCCACGGCGGCTGAAATAGCGCCCGGCGCCGGCCTCGGCAGCGAGGACCTCGTGCTCGGCCACGGCGCGCGCGAACATGGGCCGCATCAGATGCGCCGTCTCGATCAGCCGCGACGGCCGCGAGGCGGCGCGGAAGGCCGCGAGCCAAGGCGCGATCCGCGGCAGATGCGCGAGGTGATAATCGACCTGCGGCGAGCGCTTGAGCGCGATGCGCGCGAGCGCGGCCCACTCCGCCGGAAACGCCGGCGGGAAGACCGTGTTGCCCTCGATCACCCCGGCATTGCCGTAGGACGTGCCCTCGCCCGGCTCGCCGCGGTCGACGAGCGCAACGGACATGCCGCGCTTGGCAAGATGCACCGCGATCGAGGTGCCGACGATGCCCGCTCCGAGCACGATGATATCGGTATGCGCCACGGACTCCTCCGTTGCAGCCTACCGCTATCCTATGTTCGCGCCGATGCCGGGCGACAAGGCCCGGCCGGGCTTATGGCCGAGACCTAAACCGTCGCGACGCTCTGTGTCGTCGAAGCGCTCAGCAATTGCGCCTGCATTGCGATCAATTGCTCGATGAAATTGTTGCCCGTCACATTCGCGCCGCCGGCCGACGAGCCGGAACCGCCGGACGAGCTGGAGCTGCCGGATGAGTCGGTGCCGCTGCCCGACGAAGCGGCCGTCGTCATGGTCACGCTCGAGCCGTCGGCATAGGTGATGGTGGTCGTGCTCGAGCCGTTGGCGTTGGTGGTCGTCTGGCTGGTGGCGCCGCTGTCGGCCGCAGCCAACAGATTGAGCAGATTCTGACCGCCCGCCCCCTGCATATGATGATGATGGCCCTGCTGCGTGCCTTGGGTCTGCTGATCCGTCGTGGCGGTCGAATCGTCGGCGTTGAGCTGCGACCCTGACGTCGAGGCGTCATTGCCGGAGGACTGCAATGCGAGCAGCGCTTCAAGCATCTGCGGGCCGAATTGTGGAAAGGTATTGCTCGACGTGGATGTCGCGCCGGTCGATGAGCCGGTGCCGGTCGCGGATGAGCCGGCGCCGGTTGAGGACGTCGTGCCCGTGCCTTCCATGGCTGCAAGCAGTTGCGATAATCCGCCCGACGACGCCGTCGTGCCCGCTTGCGATTGTCCCTGCTGCCACAGCGCCTGCAGATAGGCGTAGGGGTTATTGGCATTCGATGAGCCGACCGACATGGACATGGCATGCTCCTGAAAGCCATCGGCCGCGCCGATGGATACGGGTTCGCCTAAGTGCAGTCATGCAAGACCGGGACCATTGCTCAGGGTGGCGGCAAAACCGGGACTTTCCGCCACAATGCGACGCCGATCGGCAACTTTATCTGCCGCGGCCGCGCGGCCGGGCGGCAAATCTTGCCGCCTGCGGCGCGGCGCGTTGCCCGCTCCGGCACGGCATGTTAGAGCATGATCCGGAAAAGTGGAAACCGGTTTTCCGAAAAGATCATGCTCCACCAAGAAGCTGGAGCGGGATGACGATTCGAAGATAAGTCATCCCGCTCTAGGCGAACCGCGTGACCGTCGGAGGGCCCGGTGCATCGTCCGCTCATCATCGCCCCGTCGATCCTGGCCGCCGATTTTGCCAAGCTCGGCGAGGAAGTGCGCGCGGTCGATGCCGCGGGCGCCGACTGGATCCATGTCGACGTGATGGACGGCCATTTCGTCCCCAACATTTCGATCGGGCCGGAGGTGGTGAAGGCGCTGCGCGCGCACACCAAAAAGACGCTCGACGTGCACCTAATGATCGCGCCGTGCGATCCCTATCTCGAGGCCTTCGCCACGGCCGGCGCCGACATCATCACCGTTCACGTCGAAGCCGGACCGCACGTCCATCGCTCGCTGCAGGCCGTCCGCGGGCTCGGCAAGAAGGCGGGCGTGACCATGAATCCGGGCACGCCCGCGGAGTCGGTCGCGCCGGTGATCGACCTCGTCGACCTCATTCTCGTCATGTCGGTCAATCCCGGCTTCGGTGGACAGAAATTCATTGCCGGCGCCCTCGACAAGATCGGCAGGGTGCGCGCGCTTGCCGGCGGCCGGCCGATCGACATCGAGATCGACGGCGGCATCACGCCGGCGCTCGCCGCCGAGGTGACGCGCGCCGGCGCCAATGTGCTGGTCGCCGGCTCCGCCGTGTTCAAGGACCGCACCGCGCAATCGTATCGCAAGAACATCGCGGCGATCCGCCAGGCGGCGGCGCTCGCGCGCGGGGAAGCGGCGTAATGGGCATTCTCGTCGACGGCGCATGGCGCGACGAGGAGCTGGCGCAGGAGACCGGCGAGGCCGGGAATTTCCAGCGGTTGGACAGCGTGTTTCGCGACCGCGTCAGCGCCGACGGCTCATCCGGCTTTGCGGCTGAGGCCGGGCGCTATCACCTCTATGTCGCCGACACCTGCCCCTGGGCCCACCGCACGCTGATCTTTCGGACGCTGAAGAAGCTCGATGCCGCCATCAGCGTCGCCTACGCCGTTCCCGGCCTCCACGAGCAAGGCTGGACGTTCGAGGACAATCCGCTCTTTCCCGATTGCCCGCCCGACCGCGTCAACGGCTTCCATTATCTGCACGAGGCCTATAGCGCGACCGATCCGCACTATACCGGCAAGGTGACCGTGCCGACGCTGTGGGACAAGAAAACACGGCGGATCGTGAACAACGAATCCTCCGAGATCATCCGCATGCTCAACAGCGAGTTCGCCGGCATCGGCGCCGAGCCGACGGATTTCTATCCGCGGCGTCTGCGCGGCGAGATCGACCGCATCAACGAAACGATCTACGCCAACGTCAATAACGGCGTCTATCGTTGCGGTTTTGCGCGCTCGCAATTAGCTTACGAAGAGGCCTATGACGCGCTGTTCGCAGCGCTCGACGACATCGAGGCCCGCCTCGGCCGCCAGCGCTATCTGGTCGGCAATCGGATCACCGAGGCGGACTGGCGGCTGTTTCCCACGCTGGTGCGCTTCGACGTCGCCTATTTCTCGCTGTTCAAATGCAACAGGAACCGGATCGCCGACTATCCGAACCTGCTCAACTACATGCGTGAACTCTATCAGGTGCCGGGCATCGCCGCGACGGTCAAGCCGCGCTATTACGTGATGGGCTATTATTCGATCAGGCGCGTCAATCCGACCGGCATCATTCCCAAGGGCACGCCGGTCGACTACCACAAGCCACACGATCGCTCCCGCTTCGCGGCGTGACCGATCAAGACACTTGCAACAGGGCGCCGCGGAGGGGCGCCGCGCCGCTCACCGCCGGGCGCCGCCATGGCGGCCGGAAAGCTGTTGGTATTGAATATTGACCGACGACAACTCGTCGCCGAAGTGGCGATCGAGCCAGCCGAGGAAGGACGAGAGCAGGCGCGCCTCATCGCCCCGCTCCGGCGATTTGATCGCAACCTCCACCGCCTCCGACAATCCGGGCTCGAGAAGGATTGATCCCTTGTAGCGGACGTGCGTCCAGCGCGCGGCATGGCGCTTGCGCGCCCCGGCGCGGGAAAAAGTCCCGCGCCCGGCTTTGCGGATTTCGGCCTGCTTCTTGATCATCGCGCCATAAAGCCGCGTGCTGCCGCGCGGCACGATCTGGAGTAATTTCATCGCGACCCCCGTGATTCGCCTGCATCGCCAGCTTCGCACAGCGCGGCGCAATTGTTGAGCATCGTGCGATCTGCTAGAGCCCAGCCGGTCCACGAGGTGGCGATGATTCCGCGCTACACCAGGCCGGAAATGGCGGCGATCTGGTCGCCGGAAACGCGCTTTCGCATCTGGTTCGAGATCGAGGCGCATGCCGCCGACGCCATGGCCGAACTCGGGATCATCCCCAAGGCGGCGGCGGCCGAAATCCGGGCGAAGGGCGAAAACGCGACGTTCGACGTCGCCCGCATCGAGGCGATCGAGCGCGAGGTGCAGCACGATGTCGTCGCCTTCCTCACCCATCTGGCGGAGATCGTGGGGCCGCAGGCGCGCTTCCTGCATCAGGGCATGACCTCCTCCGACGTGCTCGACACCTGCCTCAACGTGCAGCTCGTGCGCGCCGCCGACCTTCTCATCGCCGACGTTGACACGCTCAACGCCGCGCTCAAGCGCCGCGCGTTCGAGCACAAGTTCACGCCGACGATCGGCCGCTCGCACGGCATCCACGCCGAGCCGACCACGTTCGGGCTCAAGCTCGCTTACGCCTATGCCGAGTTCGAGCGCGGCAAAGCGCGGCTAAAGGCGGCGCGCAGCGAGGTCGCGACCTGTGCGATTTCCGGTGCAGTCGGCACCTTCGCGCAGGTCGATCCGCGCGTCGAAGCCCACGTGGCGAAGAAGATGGGCCTTTCGGTCGAGCCGATCTCGACCCAGATCATCCCGCGCGACCGCCACGCCATGTACTTCGCCACGCTCGGCGTGGTCGCCGCCTCGATCGAGCGGCTGGCGACCGAAATCCGCCACTTGCAACGCAGCGAGGTGCTGGAGGCGGAGGAGCATTTCTCCGCGGGCCAAAAGGGCTCCTCGGCCATGCCGCACAAGCGCAATCCGGTGCTGTCGGAGAATCTGGTCGGTCTCGCCCGCGTGGTGCGCGCCTATGTGGCGCCGGCGCTGGAGAACGTCGCGCTGTGGCACGAGCGCGACATCTCGCATTCCTCGGTCGAGCGCATGATCGCCCCGGACGCGACCGTGACGCTCGATTTCGCGCTCGCGCGTCTCGCCGGGATCATCGACAAGCTGATCGTGTATCCCGACAACATGCGGAAAAATCTCGACCGCCTCGGCGGCCTCATTCACTCCCAGCGCGTGCTGCTGGCGTTGACGCAAAAGGGCGTCGCGCGCGAGGACGCCTACGCCATAGTCCAGCGCAACGCCATGAAGGCCTGGCGCGGCGAGGGCGATTTCCCGGCGCTGCTCAAGGCCGACGCCGAGCTGCGCAGACATTTGAGCGAGCAGGAGCTCGCCGCCCATTTCGACCTTGATTTTCACTTCGCGCATGTCGACACCATCTTCCGCCGCGTTTTTTCAAGCCGCGCGTGAAAAGATGGACGCACGCGAAACCATCCTGGTCTTCGATTCCGGCCTCGGCGGGCTCACGGTCTACCGCGAGGTCGCCGCAGCGCGGCCGGGCGCCGATTTTCTCTATGTCGCCGACGACGCGGCTTTTCCCTACGGCGCCATGGCCGAGCAGGCGCTGGTCGCGCGCGTCGTCGGCCTCATGGACGAACTGATCGCGACCCACCGGCCCGATCTCGTGGTCATCGCCTGCAACACCGCCTCGACCCTCGTGCTGCCGGACTTGCGCAAAAAATTCCCGCTGCCGTTCGTCGGCACGGTGCCGGCGATCAAGCCGGCCTGCGCAAGCTCCGTCACCCGGCTTGTGTCCGTGCTCGGCACCGAGGCGACGGTCGCGCGCGAATATACCCGCGCCTTGATCCGCGATTACGCCGGGGATTGCCGGGTCACCCTCGTCGGATCGAACAAGCTTGCCGGTTATGCCGAGGCCGAACTCGGCGGCACGTCGGTCGGCGACGAGGCGGTTTACGCCGAGATCGCGCCGTGCTTCCGCGACGACGGCGCACGCACGGACACCGTGGTGCTGGCCTGCACGCACTATCCGCTGCTCATCGACCGCCTGCGGCGGCTCGCCCCCTGGCCGGTCAACTTCCTCGATCCGGCGCCGGCGATCGCGCGGCGCGTCGTCGGTCTGCTCGGTCCATCGCTGACGTCGCCGCGCGCCGGCCAAACGCGCGCCATTTTCACCTCGGGCCGCGCGCCGCCGGCGGCTTTGGCGCGCTTCGGCATCTCTTCGCAAGAACCGGCCGCGACCAGCGCGGACTGACGAAACGCCGGTTTGACTCGGTGCCGGCTTTTACCTAGAAAGCGCGCATCACGCGGGCCCGAGCAGGCCCGCGCGGTGTTTCGCGACCCGCGGTTTGCGCCGGCGCTCTGGCGGCAAACCTGTCGGTTCGGCTCCTTCCACTTCCCCGGCGTGCGGAGGACAGAGGGAGGGGCAGGACAAAGGAGGGCGCGATCCTCAGCCGATAGTCTTGACGAGGACGCGAATGACCAAGCGCCACGAGGCAAAGTATAAGATCGACCGCCGGCTCGGCCAGAACATCTGGGGCCGGCCGAAAAGCCCGATCAACAAGCGCGAATACGGCCCGGGCCAGCACGGCCAGCGCCGCAAAGGCAAACTTTCCGATTACGGCGTGCAATTGCGCGCCAAGCAGAAGCTCAAGGGCTATTACGGCAACATCAACGAGCGGCATTTCCGCCGCATTTACGAATTGGCGCGCCGGCAGAAGGGCGACACCGGCGCGCACATGATCGAGCTCCTCGAGCGCCGGCTCGATACCGTCGTCTATCGGGCGAAATTCGTCCCCACCGTCTTCGCCGCGCGGCAATTCGTCAATCACGGCCACGTCATGGTGAATGGCCGGCGCGTGACCATCCCGAGCTTTCGGGTGGAGGTCGGCGACCTGGTCGAGCTTAAGGAGAAGTCGAAGCAGCTCGCGCTGGTGCTGGAAGCAATCGCGCTCGCCGAGCGCGACGTGCCCGACTACGTCGAGGTCGACCACGGCAAGATGACCGCGAAGCTCACCCGCGTGCCGACGCTCGGCGAGGTGCCCTACCCGGTGATGATGGAACCGCACCTCGTGGTCGAATATTACTCGCGCTGAAGCGGCGCCAT
>JASHPW010000063.1 GCA_030037895.1 Xanthobacteraceae bacterium
ACGACGCCGGCCGCGGCGGCGAGCTATGCCGTGCATTACGCCTACGACCAATTGAACCGGCCGATCAACGTCACCTGGAGCCCGGCGCCAGCGCAGACGGCACCGACGGCGACAAGCACGACGTTCAACTTTGCTTATGACGCGACGAACCGGCGGATTTCCCAAAACGCGACCGACAACAGTTGGTGGAGCTATCCAACCGTGGCGGCCACCGTCAGCTACACCGCGAACAACCTCAATCAATACACCGCAGTCGGCGCGGTGACCCCAAGCTACGACGGCAACGGCAATCTCACCTCCGACGGCACCTTCACCTACGGCTACGACGCCGAGAACCGGCTGATCTCCGCGAGCGGCCCAAGCCTCAGCGCCGCCTACGCCTACGACGCCCAGGGCCGGCGCAGCAAAAGCTGCGCCGCACGGTAGCGATTTGGGGACACATGACTCGCCGCTTACAGTTGCGGGTGCAGCCGCAGTATGGAGCAATCTCTCGCTCGCACTGCGTTCCTTTTGATCCCCGAAGGGAACCGTCCTCTCAAGCCGATGCGTGCGCCTTGGAAGCGTCAATATTCGTGGCGTCTTCGGCGACGGCATTGCTGATGATCGCTTCGAGCACCTTAAGTCCGTCGGTCAACGCCGCCGGCCCCGGCTGCAGGATCAACGGCGATTTGATCTCGTAGAGCGCACCGCGCCGCACCGCGGGTGTGCGCTCGAAGCCCGGCCTGCTCGCGACCTTCTCCGGGCGGAACTTCTTACCGCACCAGGAGCCGACGATGATGTCCGGCTCGCGGCGGATCACGTCATCGGCCGTCACGATGCGGTCCCTGGCCGACTTGGCGGCGGCACGGTCGGCGAAAATGTCGATGCCGCCCGCGGCCTCGATCAATTCCGACACCCAGCCGATGCCGGAAATCATCGGATCGTCCCATTCCTCGAAATACACTTTCGGTCGCCGCGGCCGTCGCGCGGCGCGTTCGCGCGCGGCGGCGACCATCACCGCCAGCTCGTCCGCAAGCCGCCCAGCCTGATCGGCGGCGTCGACCAAAGCGCCAAGCGTGCGGATCATGTCGAGGATTTGCGCAATGGTGCGCTGATTGAAGGCGTGCACGTCCACGCCGGCGCGGATCAGCGTTGCCGCGATGTCGGCCTGCAGATCGGAGAAGGTGAGCACCAGATCGGGCTTGAGCGCGAAGATTTTCGGAATGTCCGCGGAGGTAAACGCGGAGACCCGCGGCTTCTCGCGCCGCGCCTGCGGCGGGCGCACCACATAGCCGGAAATGCCGACGATGCGGCGCTCCTCGCCGAGGAGATAAAGCGTCTCCACGGTCTCCTCGGTCAGACAGACGATGCGCTGCGGCGGAAACATCGATGACCTCCGGCTTGAACGCGGTGCGCGGCAAAATGCCAGGGCATGATCCGGAAAGAGCCCGCCCCGGACTTGATCCGGGGTGGAAACCGGTTTTCCGAAAGGATCATGCTCCGCAATAAAACTGGAGCGGGATGGCGACTTGAAGATAAGTCATCCCGCTTTAGCGCCGGCGCGGCGCAACAGATAAGTATCCATGATCCAGCCCTTTCTCGCCCGCGCTTCGCGGCGCACCCGCTCGATATCGGACCCGCATTCATGCAGATTGCCGGAGCGCAGAATCTCGTCTTCGGTGCCGAGATAGGCGCCCCAATAAATGTCGATATCGGTCTCGGCAATGCCCTTGAACGCGCAATCGCCGTCGAGCATCACGACGATATCGTCGACGTTCTCGGGCAAGCCTTGGGCGATGCGGCGGCCGGTCGTTATCTCGACCGGCGCCCCGATGTGGTTGAGCGCAATCCTGTGCGCCGCCGCCAGCGCCTGCACGCTGGTTATTCCGGGTATGACTTCATGGTCGAAGGCGACGACGCCGCGCGCGGCGATCTGATCGACGATGCGCAGCGTGCCGTCATAGAGCGAAGGATCGCCCCAGACCAGAAACGCGCCGCATTCGCCGTCGCCAAGCTCGCGCATCAGCGCGGTCTCGTAGGCCGCAAGCCGCTGCGCGTGCCAGGCCCGCACGCCGTCCTCGTAGGCCGGCGAAGCGCGGTCGCGGGCCGGATCGGCGATGTCCACGGTGCGATACGAGCGGCCCTTGATGTAGCGGGCACAAAGGTCGCGGCGCAGCCGCACGAGGTCGTCCTTGTCGACGCCCTTGTCGACGACAAAGAATACGTCCACACGATTGAGCGCATTGATCGCTTGCACGGTAATGTGGTCGGGATTGCCAGCGCCGATACCGATGATGAGGAGCTTGCGCATGGTATGCTTTCCATGAGGGCGGCGCCCAGCATAGCGGGCCGCCGCCAAAGCATAAACCGAGGCATCGCTTGACCGGACACGCCATGGAAGCCCCGCAGCCGAAAGCGCGAACCGGCGACCGCGCCGTGACCTGCCGGCGCTGCGGCGAACAATTTTCCTGCGCACGGGACAATCCCGGCGGCTGCTGGTGCGCGGCCGAAAGCTTTCGCCTGCCGGTCCCGCTGCCGGCCAACATCGGCGCGTTTGCCGATTGTCTATGTCCGTCCTGCCTGCGCGCGGTCGCCGAACTTCTGGACGCCCGCCGCTAGAGCATGATCCGGAAAAATGGAAACCGGTTTTCCGTCCGGACGCGCGACAATACAAAAGCTCAGCGGAGGATACGCTTGCGGCAGGCAAGGCGCCGCCGAGGGCGGCGCTTTCCTCGCGTCCGGGCGACTACTCCGCCGCCGGCAGTGCCGCCGGCTCGGCGGCGGCTTCCGCCTTCAGCGCCGCCTCCTTCTCGCGCTCGGCGAGGATGAGCTGGTCGCGCTTGATGGCGACTTCGCGCAGCCGGTTCATCATCGCGCCGGTGCCGGCCGGGATCAGCCGGCCGACGATGACGTTCTCCTTGAGGCCGTCGAGCGTGTCGGCTTTGCCGTTGACCGCAGCCTCGGTGAGCACCCGCGTCGTCTCCTGAAACGACGCCGCGGAGATGAACGAGCGCGTCTGCAGCGAGGCCTTGGTGATGCCGAGCAGCACCGGGTGCGCGGTCGCCGGCTTCTTGCCTTGCGCTTCGGCGCCGGCGTTGATCTCGTCGAACTCGGTCCTGTCGATCTGCTCGCCTTGGATGAGATCGGTCTCGCCGGACTCGTCGATCTCGACCTTCTGCAGCATCTGCCGCACGATCACCTCGATGTGCTTGTCGTTGATGCTCACGCCCTGCAGCCGGTAGACGTCCTGGATCTCGTTGACGAGGTAGCCGGCAAGCTCCTCGACGCCCTTGATCGCCAGGATGTCGTGCGGCGCCGGGTTGCCTTCGACGATGAAGTCGCCCTTCTCGATGACGTCGCCGTCCTGCAGATGGATGTGCTTGCCCTTGGGGACGAGATACTCCTTCGGCTCCTCGTCCTTGTTGTTGGGCTCGATCGTGATCCGCCGCTTGTTCTTGTAGTCGCGGCCGAAGCGCACGGTGCCGGAAATCTCGGCGATGACCGCGGATTCCTTGGGCCGCCGCGCCTCGAACAGCTCGGCGACGCGCGGCAGGCCGCCGGTGATGTCGCGCGTCTTGGCGCTTTCGGTCGGGATGCGGGCGATGACGTCGCCCGCCTTCACCTTGGCGCCGGGATCGACCGAGATGATGGCGTCGACCGCCAACATGTAGCGGGCGTCGCCGCCGCGGCTCAATTTGAGGAGCTTGCCGTCCTTGCCCTTGATCGCCAACGCCGGACGCAAATCCTGCTGGCCGCGGGCGGAGCCGGTGCGCCAATCGATGACCACGCGCTTGGCGATGCCGGTCGATTCGTCGAGCGTCTCGGTCATCGACTGGCTCTCGACGAGGTCCTCGAAGCCGACCGTGCCCTCGACCTCGGTCAGGATCGGGCGCGTGTACGGATCCCACTCGGCGATACGCTGGCCGCGCTTGATGCGCTCGCCGTCGTCGATCTTGAGCCGCGCGCCGTAGGGGATGCGGTGCACCGCGCGCTCGGTGCCGTCCGGATCGAGCACGGCGACGATCAGGTTGCGGCTCATCACGATCACGTCGCCGTCGGAATTGCGCACGACGTTCCTGTTCTTGATCTTGATCGAGCCCTCGAAGTTCGATTCGACGAACGACTGCTCCGAGATCTGCGCGGCGCCGCCGATGTGGAACGTGCGCATGGTGAGCTGCGTGCCCGGCTCGCCGATCGATTGCGCGGCGATGACGCCGACCGCCTCGCCGATATTGACCGGCGTGCCGCGGGCGAGATCGCGCCCGTAGCACTTGGCGCAGACGCCGACCGCCGTTTCGCAGGTGAGCACCGAACGGATGCGCACCTCCTGCACGCCGGCGTTGACCAGGCGCTCGACGTGCGGCTCCTCGAGCAGCGTTGCGTTCGGCACCAGGATATTGTTCGACGCCGGATCGCGCACCTCCTCGGCCGTGGTGCGGCCGAGGATGCGGCTCGCCAGCGACGCCACGACCTGGCCGGAATCGATGATGGCGCGCACCTTGATGCCGCGCGAGGTACCGCAATCCTCCTCGGTGATGATGCAGTCCTGCGCCACGTCGACCAGGCGCCGGGTCAGGTAACCCGAGTTCGCCGTCTTCAGCGCGGTATCGGCGAGACCCTTGCGCGCGCCGTGCGTCGAGTTGAAGTACTCGAGCACGGAGAGGCCTTCCTTGAAGTTGGAGATGATCGGGCTCTCGATGATCTCGCCCGACGGCTTGGCCATGAGGCCGCGCATGCCGGCGAGCTGGCGCATCTGCGCCGGCGAGCCGCGGGCGCCGGAATGCGCCATCATGTAGATCGAATTGACCAGCGCTTCGGCGCCCTTCTCGGCCGCGGGCTTGGCGGCCGAGATCTCGCGCATCATGGCTTCGGCGATCTCTTCGGTGCATTTCGACCAGGCATCGACGACCTTGTTGTATTTCTCGCCCTGGGTGATCAGGCCGTCGTTGTATTGCTGCTCGAAATCCTTGACCAGCTCGCGCGTCTTGTCGACGATCGACCGCTTGGATTGCGGCACCACCATGTCGTCCTTGCCGAACGAGATGCCGGCCTTGAAGGCGTGGTGAAAGCCGAGCGCCATGACCCGGTCGCAGAAGATCACCGTCTCCTTCTGCCCGCAGTGGCGATAGACGGTATCGATCATCGAGGAGATTTCGCGCTTCGTCATCAGTTTGTTGACGAGGTCGAACGAAACCTTGTCATGCTTCGGCAAGACAGCGCCGAGCATGGCGCGGCCGGGCGTAGTCTCCTTAAGGATTGGCTTACCGCCGTCCACGCCCACTTGAAATTTAATCGGAGTGTGGAGTCCGACAGTCCTTTCCTGCAAGGCATGCTCGATTTCGCTGACGTTGCGAAAAAATCCCTGCACGACATTTTTTTTCTTACGGTCGCGCGCGATCTCCTTCTGCGGATGAAGCTCAAGCTTCCACTTTCGCGGATCATTCTTGTCCTCAATCGACAGGTAGTAGAGGCCGAGCACGATATCCTGCGACGGCACGATGATCGGCGAGCCGTTCGCCGGGTGCAGGATGTTGTTGGTCGACATCATCAGCACGCGCGCCTCGAGCTGCGCCTCCAGCGACAGCGGCACGTGCACCGCCATCTGGTCGCCGTCGAAGTCGGCGTTGAACGCCGCGCAGACCAGCGGATGCAGTTGAATCGCCTTGCCTTCGATCAGCACCGGCTCGAACGCCTGGATGCCGAGGCGATGCAGCGTCGGCGCGCGGTTCAACAGCACCGGGTGCTCGCGGATCACCTCGTCGAGGATGTCCCAGACCTCGGGCTTTTCCTTCTCGACCAGTTTCTTGGCCTGCTTCACGGTCGTGGACAGGCCCTTGGCGTCGAGCCGCGAATAGATGAACGGCTTGAACAGTTCGAGCGCCATCTTCTTCGGCAGCCCGCATTGATGCAGCTTAAGCTCGGGGCCGACCACGATCACCGAACGGCCGGAATAATCGACGCGCTTGCCGAGCAGGTTCTGCCGGAAGCGGCCCTGCTTGCCCTTGAGCATGTCGGCGAGCGACTTCAGCGGCCGCTTGTTGGCGCCGGTGATAACGCGGCCGCGGCGGCCATTGTCGAACAGCGCGTCCACCGCCTCCTGCAGCATCCGCTTCTCGTTGCGGATGATGATGTCGGGAGCGCGCAGCTCGATGAGCCGCTTCAGCCGGTTGTTGCGGTTGATGACGCGCCGGTAGAGGTCGTTGAGGTCGGAGGTGGCGAAGCGGCCGCCGTCGAGCGGCACCAGCGGGCGCAAGTCGGGCGGGATCACCGGCACGTGCGTCAAGATCATCCACTCCGGCTTGTTGCCGGACTGCAGGAACGCCTCGATCAGCTTCAATCGCTTGGCGAGCTTTTTCGGCTTGAGTTCGGAGGTCGATTCCGCGATCTCCTTGCGCAGATCGGCGGCCATCTTCTCCAGATCGAGCGCCTTGAGCATTTCGCGGATCGCTTCGGCGCCGATCATGGCGGTGAAGCTGTCGGCGCCGTACTGGTCCTGCGCTTTGAGGTAATCCTCCTCGTTCAGAAGCTGGCGATCCTTGAGCGGGGTCAAGCCCGGCTCCAGCACGATGTAGTGCTCGAAATAGAGAATGCGCTCGAGGTCCTTGAGCGTCATGTCGAGCAACAGCCCGATGCGCGAGGGCAACGACTTCAGGAACCAGATATGCGCCACCGGAGCGGCCAGCTCGATGTGGCCCATGCGCTCGCGCCGCACCCGCGACAAGGTCACCTCGACCGAGCACTTCTCGCAGATGATGCCCTTGTACTTCATACGCTTGTACTTGCCGCACAGGCATTCGTAGTCCTTGATCGGTCCGAAGATGCGCGCGCAGAACAATCCGTCGCGCTCGGGCTTGAAGGTGCGGTAATTGATGGTCTCCGGCTTTTTGATCTCGCCGTAGGACCAGGACAGAATCTTCTCGGGGCTCGCGATCGAAATCCGGATCTGGTCGAAGACCTGAGCCGGCGTCGGCGGGCTGAAAAGATTCATCAGTTCTTGGTTCATCAGTCTCTCCGTTTGGAGTTGCCGGACGACGGACGGCAGAGGACGGACGACAGATTAATTCTGCGCCATCGCTTGCTGCTATCCGTCCTCCGTCCTCCGTCGTCTGTCCTCTGTCGTCCGCTACTCGGCCGCCTCGGCGATCTCCGCACCGCCGCCGCGCTGCTGCTTGGAATTGTGCAGGTCGACGTTGAGCCCGAGCGAGCGCATCTCCTTGACCAGCACGTTGAACGATTCCGGAATGCCCGCCTCGAACGTGTCGTCGCCGCGCACGATCGCCTCGTAGACCTTGGTGCGGCCGGCGACGTCGTCCGACTTCACCGTCAGCATCTCCTGCAGCGTGT
>JASHPW010000064.1 GCA_030037895.1 Xanthobacteraceae bacterium
CGACGGCAAGATCGACGACATTGCCCCGCATCGCGAATTTCTTGAATTCCTCAAGCATCTCCGCCTCCCGGGCTTAATTTATTTGCGTTCCGCTCGATCCGAACCACTCCTCCCGTTCAGGCGGGAGGATGAACAGAATAGCCGACGTCACCGCCATCCGGCAGTCGTCGTCAATTGATCAGGCCGGCGTGCACCATGGCTTCGCGCACCGCCGCGCGCGTCTTGGCGGCGATCGGCACCATCGGCAGCCTGACGGTCTCCTCGCACTTGCCGAGGAGCGACAGCGCATATTTGACCGGCGCCGGGCTCGTTTCGATGAACAGCGCCGCGTGCAGCGGCATCAGTTTGTCGTGGATCTTGAGTGCGCCCGCGTAATCGCCCTTCAGGCACGAGGCCTGAAACTCCGCGCACAGCCGCGGCGCCACGTTGGCGGTGACCGAGATACAGCCATGGCCGCCCTGCGCCATGAAGCCGAGCGCGGTCGCATCCTCGCCCGAGAGCTGGTTAAAATCGGGACCCATGGCCGCGCGCTGTTGCGACACGCGCGCGACGTTCGCCGTCGCGTCCTTGACGCCGGCGATGTTCTTAAGCTCGGAAAGGCGCTTCATGGTATCGACCGACATGTCGATCACCGAACGCGGCGGGATGTTGTAGATGATGATCGGAATGCCGATCGCGTCGTTGATGGCCTTGAAGTGCTGATAGAGGCCTTCCTGCGTCGGCTTGTTGTAATAAGGAGTAACCACGAGCACGGCGTCGGCGCCGGACTGTTCGGCGTGCTGCGCGAGCGCAATCGCCTCCTTGGTCGAATTGGAGCCGGCCCCGGCGACGACCGGCACGCGGCCGCGCGCCTGATCGATGCAGCACGCGACCACCTCGTTGTGCTCCTGATGCGACAGCGTCGGGCTCTCGCCGGTGGTGCCGACCGGAACAAGCCCGTTGGTGCCTTCGGCGATCTGCCAGTCGACCAGGCTGCGAAAGGCTTTCTCGTCCACGGAACCGTTCTTGAACGGCGTAACGAGCGCGGTGAATGAACCTCTGAAGCTCGTCTTGGCGGTCATGACACGATCCTTGGACGACGGTCGCGGTCGGAGCGGGTTGCTTGCGCCGTTCCCACGCTGCAGCCATAGATATCGGGTCGCCGCGGGGCTTGAAAGCCCCTTCGCACCACAAGGCCGGCGAGATTCGCGGCCGCCGCAGACGCGCCCGCGAATTCGACGTCACGGGCTTCCGATAAATTCACGCCGCTGGTTGGGACTCGGATTTGTAAGTTCCATAATATGGACAATGCCCCGCTTTTGCCGTCAAATTCATCAATAATCGCGCCGGCTTGCGGGCATTAGCGGTTCGTCAATCTTGCCAGCCGAAGACGGTCTCTAGAGTCGCCGCCGGCGGGCGCCCGCGGCAGGAAGGACAATTCCGGTGAGGGCCATTCGGCTCATTCTCGTATTGGCCGCGGTCGGCTTTCTGGCGGCCGACGCCGCGGCGGCGCCACCATCGGGGGTGATCCCGTTGCCGCGGCCACGGCACGCGATCAAGGGCGAGCGGACCAGCAAGGCTGCAGCGCATGTTCCGGCGCGCAGGGCTGCGGCGGTGCCGATTGTACCGGCAACCGCGCAAGCCGCGAAAACCGCCGCGATTCCGGCCGCGGGCATCCTCGGTTATGCCTCGCCGGAGGCGCCGACGAGTTCGGTTGCGCCGGGGGCGCTGGGCGCGGCGCCGCCGTCGGCTCGATCTGCCCCGCCTCTGGCGATGACCGCGACCTCGTACACCTCGCCGCTCGATCTCGCCGCGGTCAAACAGGCCATCGAACTGGTCCACAAGGGCCGGGCGGACGAAGCGACCAATATCGAGAGCACGATTTCCGATCCGCTCGCCCGCAAGCTGGTCGAATGGGTGATCCTGCGCGGCGATGGGGATGTCGATTTCTCGCGCTATGCCGCCTTCCTCGCCGCCAATCCGAGTTGGCCGGGTATGACGGTGCTGCGCCGGCGGGCCGAAGCCGTGCTCTGGGAAGAACGCGCCGATCCGCGGACGGTGATCGCGTTCTTCGACGGCGTGCCGCCGTATAGCGCCAAGGGACGATTCGCGCTGGCGCGCGCGCTCCTCGCCGGCGGCGACTATGCCGGCGCGCAGGCGGCCGTGCGCGCGGCCTGGCGCAACGACGGCTTTTCCGCGGACGTCGAGGCCCAGGCCCGCGCGGCATTTGCCGGCCTCATCACCGCCGCCGACGACAAGGCGCGCATGGACGCGCGCTTCTATGCCGAGGACGACGAGGCCGGCCTGCGCGCGGCCCACCATCTCGATGCCGCCGAGCTCGCCATCGCCAGGGCGCGCGCCGCAGTCATCAACAGATCCGCCAATGCCAGGGCGCTGCTCGAAGCGGTGCCGGCGGCGGCGCGCCGCGATCCCGGCTACATGTTCAGCCGCATCCAGTGGCTGCGCCGCGCCGACAAGGTCGCCGAAGCCGCCCAATGGATGATGGCGGCCCTGCGCGAGCCGGAGAAACTCGGCGACCTCGATCAATGGTGGCTTGAGCGGCGGCTCATCGCGCGCAAGCTGCTCGACCTCGGCAATTTCAAATTGGCCTACGAGGTTGTCGACGGCGCCGCCGTGCCGAACAACGAGAACTATCGCGCCGAGCAGCCATTCACCGCCGGCTGGATCGCGCTGCGCTTTCTGCACCAACCGGGAATGGCGCTCGCCCAATTCGCCCGCATCGCCGAAGGCAATTCCAATCCGATCACGCTCGCGCGCGCCTATTACTGGCAGGGCCGCGCCGCGGAGGCGCTTGGGCGCACGCAGGACGCGCGCGCCTATTACCAACAAGCGGCAGCTCACCCGACCGCCTATTACGGCCAACTCGCTCGCGCACGATTGGGCCTCGGCGGCGTCGCTCTGCGCCGGCTGGGCGAGCCGCCGGCCGAGGACCGCCGGTTGGAAATCGCGCGCGTGTTCGAAATCCTCTACGCCATTGATGACCGCGACCTGGTCGCCGCCATGGCGTTCGAGCTCGCCGACAAGACGACGGATTCGGCGGCGCTGGCGACGCTCGCCGAGATTGCGACGCGCCACAACGACGCGCGGACGACGCTGCTCATCGGCAAGACCGCGCTGGGCCGCGGTCTGCCGTTCGAGCACTACGCGTTCCCGCTCTTCGGCCTGCCGAACTATCGGCCGATCGGACCCGAGGTCGAACCCTGCGTGGTCTACTCGATCGCGCGGCAGGAAAGCGCCTTCAACGCGCGCGTCATCTCCAGCGCCAATGCGCTCGGCCTGATGCAGGTCACGCCGGAGGCCGGCCGCTTCGTCGCCAGAAAATTCAGGGTCGGCTTCGACCAGCGGCGCCTGCTCGATGATCCGGCCTACAACCTCCAGATCGGAACGGCCGAACTCGGCGACGACCTCGGCGCCTATGGCGGCTCCTACATCCTGGCCTTCGCCGCCTACAATGCCGGCCGCCGTCGCGTGCAGGAATGGATCGACCAATACGGCGATCCGCGCAATCCGAAGGTGGACCCGGTCGATTGGATCGAGCGCATTCCGTTCGCCGAGACCCGCAATTACGTGCAGCGCGTGATCGAAAACATGCAGGTCTATCGCGCCCGCATAGGCAACGATCCGCGACTGCTGATCGAGGCCGACCTGCGCCGCGGCGGGTAATATTTCCCGGCAAGGCATTTTCCGGTTGCCGCCGCACGCCCTCCATCGTTATGTTATTTTTGTGACATGCCCCCAGGAAGGGGCGTGGCGGGCGACAAGGGCGGACGATGAACAAGCCATCCCCCCATCTGGTAGCGGCCATGGGCAGCGGCCCGCTCGATCAGGGCAAGAGCCTGTTCGTAACCACGCATGACGGGCTGCGACTGCATGTGTGCGAATACGGCGCGCGCTCCGCGCCCGGATTGCCGGTGGTCTGCCTGCCGGGCTTCGCGCGCACGACCGCCGACTTCGACGTGCTGGCGCCGGCGCTCGCGGCCGCAGCGCCGCAGCGGCATGTCATCGCGGTCGATTCACGCGGGCGCGGGCGTTCCGATTACGATACCGATCACGGCAACTACAACTTCACCATCGAGCTCGCCGACATCGTCAGCGTGTTGACCGCGCTCGGCCTCGGCCCGGCGGTATTCGTCGGCAGCTCGCGCGGCGGCACTCTGACCATGCTGCTGGGCGTGGCGCATCCGACCGCCGTTGCCGGCGTCGTGCTGCACGATGTCGGGCCGGTGACCGAGCCCAAGGGGGTTGCGCGCATCAAGGGTTATGTCAGCAACTTGCCGCATCCGCGCAGCTTTGAAGAGGGCGCCGACATCCTCCGCCGCCTGATGAGCGCACAGTTTCCCAAGCTGACCGCGGAGCAATGGCTCGGCGCCGCGCGGCGGACGTGGCGTTTCAAGGACGGTGCGCTCAAGCCCGCCTACGATCATCACGGCATTGCCCGCGCGCTCGTCGGCATCGACGTCGAGCGTCCACTGCCGTGTCTGTGGAACGAATTCGACGCGCTGGCGGACGTGCCGCTGCTGGTCGTTCGCGGCGCGAATTCCGATATTCTTTCGGCGGCGACGGTGACGGCCATGGGCGCACGGCGCGCAAAAATGGACGTCATCGAGGTCGCCGACCAGGGACACGCGCCGCTGCTCGAGGGCGACCTCGTGCACCAGATCGTCCAATTCGTGCAGAGCTGCGATGTCGAAAGACGAGCAAAGCCGGACGTGAATCCGGCCATATAGTGCGGTCGAGCTTAGCTCACCATCCCGCCTTGTAATTCAGCCGCCCGAGCAGGCTCTGGCTCTTCACCGCGGTGGAGTACATTTCCGGCGCGCCGCCGGCGCCGATCGCGTTTTGCCCGCCACTGCCATTGCCGAGGTCGCTGTAGAGATATTCAAGGCCCAAAGACCATTTGGACGAAAATTGATATTCAAGTCCGACACCGGCGATCCAGCCGGTTTGCGGCAATGCGCTTTGCGTGAAACCTCCTATCGGACCGCTTTGGAGCGGCGATCCAACGTCGGCCGCCGCGAACCCGCCTTTGACATAGGGCAACCATTGGCCGAACGAAAAGCCGACTCGCCCCGTTACGGTGCCGAGCCAATTCATGTTGGGAGTCCACGCTCCGACCGGGGGAATATCGGGACTCGTGAACCTGCCGTCGAAGTTGGCCGCCGATAACGAGCCTTCGAGACCGAGCACCAAGTTGCCCGATTGGAAGTTATATCCAAAGCTTTCGCTTGTCGGCCCGGCCGCTGCGCCCGGCGATGAAAGCGCGCTCGATGTTCCCGGATTCATCCATGAGAGGCCGGAAGCATCACTCGGGTTGGCTTTGAAATAGAAGCTCGATGACCATTCGGGGCTTTGCTGCGGCTGCGACGGAGTTATCGGAAAAACATTCAAATCGGTCGCCGCAGCGACTTGCACCATGCAAGCGCTGGCGCCGACAATGAAGAAAAGCCTGCAAGCTCTGCCGAGCAGCAGCATCAACATCTCACCCCGCTCGCGTTACCTCGGTCGCTGACAAGCCTATCACGCGCTCATAAGCCTCAGGCTCAACGGCACGCTTGAGAATCGACCTGCCTCAGCCTTTTTCATCATATACCGTCTGGCATCCTGGGTCGATGCCACAGTCAAACCGCTTGTGCCAAATAAGCAACTGTTTTCATTACTGTTTTTCATTTGCCGATACTTTCGCGGCAAGTGTTGCAAATATGGCTCACAACGATTCGGCACGGCGACTCAATCAATAATAAAGACGCCGCCGGCTCTCAGCCGACGGCGCCGCAATCCTTTTGCATCATATTCCGCAATGGTGCCTTACGGGAAGGGATAGTAGCGGATCGACGTGAAGAAGATGTTGTTGTTGGGGTTCAGACCCGCGTTGGGAGTGCCGGCGCCGGTCGGAACGCCCGGGAAAGCTTCCAGCCTCACGTACTCATACTGCATGCCGAAGACGAACCGTCCCACCGGCCCCTTGTAGATGTTCTGCCAGAAGCCGATCGTGAGCTCCTGCGTGCGCTTGACGTTGGCCGTGCACGTCAAACCGCTGATCGGCGAATTGAACGAGGCCGTGCCAATTCCGCCGGGGTTGTTGGCGTATGCTGCGTTTTCCTCGAGGCAGCCGTTGTTGACAGCGAGCGGGTTGCCGTAGCCGTCGCTGCCCGCGCCGAAGTATTTCGCGTCCACCTGCTCCTGGCCGGCGTAAGCATAGACGTCGATGCCGTCCCAGGGATGAGCGACCGCGCCGAGCAGGACTCCGAGGTAAGGCAACGGCTGCAGTGATCCGTTCGGCCCGTAAGTCACGTCGGCCAATTGGCTCGACCCATAGCGGCCGCCACCGTCGCCATACATCACGGAGCCCTGGAGATCGAGGTATTTGGGCACGGCAGGGAGCAGAGCGGAACCACCGACGTCCCAGCCGAATGCCGTCTTCGTCGACCAGGAGGCCGGAGTTGTGGCGCTGACATAGGGCGACACTTGGTCGGCGAGCGCACGCTGCAGACCGAACACTTCATAATGTCCCCAGCCTGGATCGAGGGCAACTTTCTCGATCACGTCAGGCGCGACATCGTTGGAGCAATATGTTGCGCTGTCGAGCAGTCCAGAATTGTTGCAGTTGTTGGCCGCGTTGACCACATAGGGATAGGCAGCTCCCGCGGCTGGCAACGTGCCGCCGATGGCGGCCTGCGGCGCCTCAACCGAGACTCCGAACCAGGCCACCTTATTCCAGTCTTCAACGAAGCGGAGCTGTTCCTGCCGTGCCCAGTTGAAGCCCACGACGTACTGGGCGTCGATCGTTAATGGTATATTTTCATACTGCGGCAGCATCCCCACCCGGTTCTGGGTCAACAGGCTCCAAGCCTGACCGGCGACCACATGGAAGTGGTAGTTGTCGTTGTCGTACTCCAGAAAGGCTTGGCGGATGCGCAAATTGTAGCTGTTGCTCTCGCGCGAATTCGCGGTCACGCCGGCGCCGAGGAAGTCCGATTCGTAATAGGCTTTCAGGTGCTGGGTCGGATCGATGTCTCCGGTCATCTTGATCGCGATGCGGCTCTGCTGGGCAGAGGCCCGCCACTCGTTCCCGTAGTAAAGAGGCGTGTTCGGGAACGGCAGCGAACTGAAAGCCGGATCGCTGGCGCCGGAGGAGACTTCGTTGCGCTGGCGCCATACGGTCGCGGCTTCGATGAAGCTCCCGGCGAACGAGATCTGGATTCCGGTAGGCAGCCAAGACGGTCCCTTGGTCAGCAAGGGCGTCGATCCGGACGGCGCGGCGTTGAAGACGCCCGACGGAACGTTTTGCAGCGCCTGTTGCGCGGTTTGGGCGGACTGTTGGGCGGCCCTGGCCTGCTGCCTGGTCTGCGCTATCTGGTCCTGCAACGCTTGCAGCTGTTGCTGCAAGGCGTTGATCTCATTCTGCAACTGCTGGGTCTGCGCGTCGTCGGCGAAAACCGGAGCGGCTGTGAGAAAAGACGCCCCCAAAGTTGTACCCGCGAGCAGAACAGCCACTCTTCGTTTGACCCCCATCACCCCCTCCGTTTTGTGAGTTTGAAACTAACGAGGACGAGTCATCGTCCTTTTCGTAGGTTTCGGTCATGACAGTGGGATGACAATCAGCGCTAATGCCGCGATCGGGTCGGCGAATTGCGCGAGTTTCGGCGCATCAGTGATAAAAAGATCACAACGCTCGGTGATATCGTCGCGACGGCATTCGGATGCAAATTCGTGCCGTCACCAATCACTTTGCTCCGCAAAGGTGCGAAAAACGGCCAATACGTCTTTGATGGAGATAAAGGAATATGAATCTGGAAAATGACTGAAGCGGAGTCCGATCAGGTTGCCCCTCATCGTAAACTCTAACACATAACGGCTTACAGCCTGCCACCTTCAAACCGTGCTTGCCGCAGCGAAGCGGTGAAACCTCAACGACCCTGTCCCCCCGACAGCGAAGATCCTGGGCCACGAAGCCTGGTCGCTCACTGGACGTCGCGATATTCGTTCGTGCAGGTACTCGTCGGCATATTGCAAGCTTCGCCGAGAATCCCGCGTCCAGGTACGAACACGTAGCCGGGCTCGACGATGGCGCCGGGCGGGAGGGCATAGGCATAGCCATAGGCCGGCTCGGACCTGTAGTGCGCAAAATGATTTCGATGATGCCAGGAGTGCGCGTGGTGAATGCGGTGCGTGATGCCGGCATGCCTGTCTCGGCTTGCCGCGGCGGCAACGCCGGTTCCAAGCGAAGCGATCACGAGACCTGCGGTAAGTATCGAGCAAACCTTGGGCGATATTTTGGGCGACATGGCCACTCTCCCTTGTTGTTTGTCTGACAAGTGGCGTTGCACCAAGGTTGCAACAGCGGATCCGTTCCAGTGTCCGAAATTAAATTTCCGCAACGTTGCGGGTCTCAAGGTGCGGCGTTGGGCGCCAACAGCCGCTTGAACGCGGCCGCGACGGCGGGAAGCGGGCGCGGGATCGGCGGGAAGAATTGATAATTCTCCCAGCCGCCGCCGAGCGACTTGTAGAGCGTCACGAATTGCGCCGCGGCGCCTTGCTGCGCGGACACGTATTGTTCCTCGATTTGGTATTCCTGCCGCTGCGCGTCGATCACATTGAGAGAATCCGTCAATCCGCGATCGAACCGCGCCTGCGCGAGCGTTACGGCGCGCCGTGCCGCCGCCAAGGCATCGCTCAAGTGACGCAAGCGATCCTGCTCGGCGGCGTAGGCGGCAACAGCGGTATCGACCTCGCGCACCGCGTTGAGCACCGTTTGCTTGTAGTTGAACAACAGCTCGCGGGTGCGGAAATCGGCCTTTTCGACCACGGCGTCGAGGCGGCCGAAATCCAGGAGCGGCGCGGCGATTGCCGGCCCGACCGACCATATCGGATTGATGGGAATGCCACCAATCCCCTGCTCATTTCCAACCCCGGCGGTCACCACCACCTGGGGAAACAGGTCCGCGGTTGCGACGCCGATCAGGGCGGTGGCGCTCGCCAACTGGCGCTCGGCTTCGGCAATGTCGGGCCGGCGGCGCAAGAGATCGATGGGCAACCCGGCGCGGATGCGCGCCGGCATGGCCGGAAGCACCCCGGGCTTCGTCAGCTCCTTGCCCAGGTTTTCCGGGAACTCGCCGATCAAAACCGCAATCACATAGCGGGCCGCATCGACCTGGGCGATCAACGGCGCGACTTGCGACTGCAATTGCGCCAATTCGCGTTGCGCCAGAGTGACATCCAACTCGTTGGTGATGCCGCGATTGAAGCGCTCCTGGACGAAATCGAGGTAGTGCTGCGCGACTTGAATGCTCTGGCGCAGGACCGCGAGCCGCATCTGCAGCGCACGCAAATCGAGGTAGGCCTGGGTCACGTCGGCGACGAGCGAAATCAGCGTCGCGTTGCGGGCGGCGATGGCCGCTTCGACGTCGTATTGCGCCGCCTCGATCGCGCGCCGGAATTTGCCGAACACGTCGATCTCCCATCCGGCATCGAAGCCGACGACGTTGGCGACCTGCGACACGCCCGCGCCGTTCTCGGCGGAGACGAGGGTTTGCGAGACCCGGCCGCGGGCGAGATCGCTTCCCGTTCCCCACCCGCCGCCGGCGTCCGCCTCGGCGCTGGGGAGCGCCGCGCCGATGACCACGGCCTCTTGCGCGCGCGCCTCCTGCAGTCGGTCCAAGGCAATCTCCAGAGTGGGGCTCGCCACGATGGCGCGGTCGATCAGCGAATCGAGCTCACGGTCGTGGAGCGCGCGCCACCATCTGGCGGTATCGACGGCACGCCCGGCATGTTCGGCGTTTGCCGAGGCCGCCGTCGCGAAATGTTGCGGCAGCGGCGTTGCTGGCGGGACGTAGTCGGGGCCGACGGCACAGGCCGCCAAGCCGCCGCACGCGGCGACGCCGAGCACGAGCGCGGATATGCACGTCAACCCCCCGCTTGGGCGGTCATTATTCCTGCGCGGAAGCTTGACTGGCGCCGGCACGAACGCGCGCATTCCACTACCGGAAGCGATGACGACTGGGCTTTAGTGATCTCTTCGATCATCTGCGGCGCCGACGCGGCACGCAATGATTTCGCCTGCAGATGACGTCCCCCGGATCGAGAATGGGCGTTTTCCCGAGTGGACGCAAGCCGCTTCCGCCCGCATGTCCCGACGGAAGCGGAGGACGTGGCGGATCGGCAACAGCGCGATCCGCTTATACTTTTCCCTGTACGCGACGAACGCGCGCGGCAACGCTGGAGCGCAATCCGATCACATTAGTGTCGGATCGCGCTCCAGCGTCCGGGCGGAGCATGATCTTTTCGGGAAACCGGTCCCCACCCGGAACAAGTCCGGGGCGGGCCCGGGTCATGCGCTTAGAACGTCAACCGCGCCGAGACGACCAAATTGTTTTGGGTGACGGGATTGCTCGATACCGCGAACTGATAGCCCACGCCGAAGATCAGGTTTTGGCGTGGCGCCAGCGCGAAGCGGCCGAAAATGATGCCCGGCGTGAGCAAGACCTGACTCAAACCGACATGCTCGCCGTTCGGCCAGTACTCGTAATTGACCTCCAATTCCGGCCAGAAATACTGCATGAAATGATATTGGAAGGTGGTATTCCACAGTACCGGATCGCCGAAATTCTTCAGATTCGTGGAAGCCGAGTCGCCGCCCGCCTCAAGTGCAGCGACTCCATATTGCTCGCTGACCGTCATTTGAATATCGAAATCGCCCCACCCTTTGCCGAACGCCAGGGTCGGCTGCAGGGTATCGACATTGGTTGAGATTTTACCGCTGGTGCCGAGCGCCTCCGTCTCCTGCAGGAAGGCGGTCACGATATAATTGCCGTTTTGCTCGTTCGCGGAGATCAAGCGGTATTTGGCAAGAAACGTCGGCCAGTCGCCGGCGCCCTGTGCGAAGCCCTTGGGGCCATCGGCGATCTCGAGCGGCGGAGCCCCCACGATCACTTCGACATTGTAGAAGGGGATGAACTCTACCCTGGTGCCGCCGGGTCCGCCGTAATTTAAGATGTGCTGGCCGTTCCCTTGGCTGCCGGTCCCGTTTTGCTGGTCGTAGAAGTCCCAGCGCAACTCTTGCTCGAGGCGCGGGGTGACGGTCACCAGAGGGGTCATCCAGTGCGGCTGCGCCGCTTGGCTTTCCGTCACCATGTCGAGCCACGATTGATATGTGGCCGGGTCGATGACATCGGCCCGCGCGGCGAGCGGCGCCAGCGCAACGGCCAATCCGGCAACGGAGCACCGTAACCCGTGAGCGATGACGGTCCGTGCGGTCCGTGCGGTCCCTCCGCGCCGGGCCGACGTCGGATGACGCTTACTCTTGTGCTGGTTTGTCACGACCCACCCCCTCCCCGATGTATATAGTAGAATATAACGATACCAGCAGCCGTTGGCGCCGCTGTCAATATATTGTCGCTCGATCAGGCGCCGAAGTCGGCCGATGTGACATTGCGGCAACACGTGCCTCCCCGCTTCAAGCCGCAACTCCACCGGTGGGGCTATTTCAAAGCCCGCTACCACCTTCGGGCGCCAGGGCCGGCGCATAGTCCGGCGGCACTTGGAAAAGCTCCGCCGGCTGGCGGCCGTAGCGCACCGCGAGCGCCTGCATCACGGTCTTGCCGTCGATGACGCCGCGGAGCAGCACGCCGTCCGTTGTGACGCACAAGCCGCGCGCTTGCGTATCCTCGGTCCATGACCATTCGACGCAGCGCAGCCCGGCCACGACGGACTCGCCGCCGCGTTTGAGTGCCGCGCCGTCATCCGACTCCATGAGCTGGCGCGGCGCGCCCTCCAATTTCCGATAGGTGCGGTTTGCCGGACTGAGCAGCGTGATCTCGTTCGCTTTGCGGTCGAAGATCGTGGTCGATTTGTCGGGGCCGTCGACGCGCTCCAGGCGCTCGCCGGCCGACCAGCGCACGCGCTCGCGGATCGTGAGCTTCTCCGGCCGGGTCACGTCGTAGGTGATATCCACGTCGCGGGTCGGAACGAGCTGCGGGCGTTCTTCGGCACGGAGCGGCGATCCGGCGAGCAGCAGGGCAAGGGCGGCGCTTTGTGGCAAGCGGCGCAGATAGCTGAGCGGCATATCCGCATAATACGGTGCTGGCGGTTTGGTTCAATCCAACCTATGTGAGCGCGGCGGTTACGCGGCCTCTCCAATTCGGATAAATTGCGGCGCCGGCTTGGCGCCTGTCTGATTCCCGAGCGCCTTGTTGATCCGCGGGAGACCATTGACGTGTGGATCGTCCGAATCGCGCTGCGGCGGCCCTACACCTTCGTCGTCTTCGCCGTCCTCATTGCGATCTTCGGCACGCTGGCGGCGTTGCGGGCCCCGATCGACATTTTCCCGAACATCAACATTCCGGTGGTCAGCGTCGTGTGGAGCTATAATGGGCTTTTGCCCAACGACATGTCCGGCCGCATCATCTACTATTACGAACGCACGCTAACCTCCCAGGTCGGCGACATCGAGCACCTCGAATCGCAATCGCTGACCGGCTACGGGGTGGTCAAGATCTTCTTTCAGCCGAACGTCAACGTCGCCGCTGCCGTG
The DNA here is from genome assembly GCA_030037895.1 of Xanthobacteraceae bacterium. Classification (GTDB taxonomy): domain Bacteria; phylum Pseudomonadota; class Alphaproteobacteria; order Rhizobiales; family Xanthobacteraceae; genus BOG-931. Next base: position 12,530 of record JASHPW010000064.1, read on the forward strand.
GCGCAGGTGACGGCCGCCTCGCAGACGGTGCTCAAGTGGCTGCCGCCCGGCATCAACCCGCCCTACGTGCTGAGCTACAATGCTTCGAGCGTGCCGATTCTGCAGCTCGCTTTGTCGAGCAAAAAGCTGCACCAGGCGCGGTTGTTCGATCTCGGACAGAACTTCATCCGGCCGCAGCTCGCCACCGTCGCCGGCGCGGCGATTCCCTCGCCCTATGGCGGCAAGATTCTGCAGGTTCAGGTCGATCTCGACCAGCAGGCGATGCAGGCCCACGGCATATCGGCCGACGACGTGGTCAACACCATCTCGGCACAGAACCTGGTCCTGCCGGCGGGCGACCAGAAGTTAGGCAAGTTCGACTGGAACGTCGCGCTCAATGCCAGCCCCACTCTGCTGGAAAAAATAAACGATCTGCCGGTCAAAAAGGTCAACGGCACGATCATCTATCTGCGCGATGTTGCCTATGTGCATCCCGGCTCGCCGCCGCAGACCAACCTGGTCCGCGTCAACGGATCGCACGCGGTGCTGATGACGATCCTCAAAGCCGGCGCGGCCTCGACGCTCAGCATCATCGACGGAATCAAGTCCTTGCTGCCGCGGGTCGAGGAGAGCATGCCGCCAAGCCTCAACCTGCATGCCGTCGGCGACCAGTCGATCTTCGTCAAGGCGGCCGTTTTTGCCGTCGTCCGCGAGGCCGCGCTTGCCGCCCTGCTGGTCGGCGTGATGATCCTCCTCTTCCTCGGCAACTGGCGTTCGACGGTCATCATCCTCGTCGAGATTCCGCTCGCCATCCTGTTCTCGCTGACCGCCATGTCCTGGCTCGGCGAGACGATCAACGTCATGACGCTCGGCGGCCTTGCTCTCGCCGTCGGCATCCTGGTCGACGACGGAACCGTCACCATCGAGAACATCAATTACCATCTGGAGCAGGGCAAGGCGATCGAGCCGGCGATCATGGACGGCGCGCAGCAGATCGTCATCCCCGCCTTCGTCACGCTGCTGTGCCTGTGCATCGTCTTCGTCCCCATGTTCCAGCTCGGCGGCGTCGCCGGATACCTGTTCCGGCCGCTCGGCGAGGCCGTGGTCTTCGCGCTCATCGGCTCGTTCTTGCTGTCGCGCACGCTCGTTCCGACCATGGCCAACTACCTCATGCGCGGCCAGCATGGCGGACACGGTCATTCGCGGCCCGACGGCTCGGCGCCGTCGCGGCGGTCGCGCAATCCATTGAAGCGCGTCCAGCAGGCCTTCGACGATCGCTTCGGACGCGTGCGCGCGCGCTATCGGTCGCTGCTGGCGCTGGCGCTGGCTTCGCCGAAGATTTTCATCGGCGGCTTCCTCCTGTGCGTCCTACTCTCCTTCGGCCTCTGGCCGTTTCTCGGCGAGAACTTCTTCCCGGCGGTCGATTCCGGGCAGATCCTGATGCACATTCGCGCCCAGCCGGGCACGCGCATCGAGGAGACGGCGCGTCTGTTCGACCTCGTCGAACAGACCGTCCGCCAGACGATCCCGCCCAACCAGCTCGACAACATCGTCGACAATATCGGCCTGCCGTTTTCCGGCATCAACATGGCGTATCAGAACACCGGGACGATCGGCCCGGCTGACGGCGATACCCTGATCACGCTCAAGGAGGGTCATGCGCCGACCGACGCCTTCATCAAACAGCTTCGCACCACATTGCCGCAGAAGTTTCCGGGAGCGACCTTCTCGTTCCTGCCGGCCGATATCGTTTCGCAAATCCTCAATTTCGGCCTGCCGGCGCCGATCGACGTGCAGGTCATCGGCAACAACCAGGAGGCCAATTACGCCTATGCGACGAACCTGCTCAAGCGCATCCGTACCGTGCCCGGCATCGCCGATTTGCGCATCCAGCAGGTGTTCAACTACCCGCAGATCAACGTGAACGTCGATCGGACGCTGGCCGGCGAGGTCGGATTGACGCAGCGCGACGTCGCCGACAGCCTGTTGGTGACGTTGTCGGGCAGCGGCCAAGTGAAGCCGAATTTCTGGTTGAACACGGAGAACGGCGTCTCCTACCCGATCGTCGCCCAGATGCCGCAATACCGCATCGACACAATGTCGGACCTCGCCAACGTGCCGGTCACGTCGTCGACGACGAAAGCGCCGCAATATCTGGGCGGCCTCGCGCGCATCACCCCGGGGCCGAGCCCGGGCGTCGTTTCGCACTACAACGTGCAGCCGGTGATCGATCTCTACGGGTCCGTTCAGGAGCGCGACCTCGGCGCCGTCGCCGGCGACATCAATCGCATCCTCGCACAAACCCGCAAGGACTTGCCCCGCGGCTCTTATGTGGCGCTGAGCGGGCAGGTTCACACGATGACGACCGCCTACGACCAATTGTATTTCGGTCTCGCCGGCGCCATCGTTCTCATTTACCTGGTGATCGTGGTCAATTTCCAATCCTGGCTCGACCCCTTCATCATCATCACCGCATTGCCGGGGGCGCTGGCCGGCATCGTCTGGATGCTGTTCATGACCGGGACCACGTTGTCGGTCCCGGCGCTCACCGGCGCCATCATGTGCATGGGCATCGCCACGGCCAACAGCATCCTGCTCGTGAGCTTCGCGCGCGAAGGTTTGGCGGCGGGCCTCGATGCGGGGGCGGCGGCGCTCGAGGCCGGCTTCACCCGCTTTCGACCGGTGCTGATGACCGCGCTCGCCATGATCATCGGCATGGTGCCGATGGCGTTTGCGCTCGGCGAGGGCGGCGAGCAGAATGCCCCGCTCGGCCGCGCCGTCATCGGCGGCCTGCTGGTGGCGACGGTGGCGACCCTGTTCTTCGTCCCGACCGTTTTCAGCGTACTGCACTCCCGGCGCGAGCAAGGCGCTGCGCCGGAACCCCCGCAGCCCGAACCGATTGCCTGACCGGGAGCAACGAATGGGCGCCGAAGATCACAAGGTCCCGCACGCGTCGGCGCCGATGCCGCCGCCGCGGAACCTGCGTCGAATCGGGGTGATCGCCGTCGTCGTCGCGCTCGTCATCGCGGTGTTCGGAGTCCTGCAGCGCCGCAGCCACGAGGCCGAGGTGGCGCATTGGACCTCGGAGCAGGCCATCCCGACCGTCGCCGTCATCGCGCCGCGGCCGGGCGGCACCAGACAACCTCTGGTGCTACCGGGCACCGTGCGGGCCTGGTACGAGGCGCCGATCTACGCCCGGGTCAACGGCTACCTGAAGAACTGGTACTTCGATTACGGCGCCCACGTGAAGAAAGGCGACCTCCTCGCCGAGATCGACGCGCCCGATCTCGATGCGCAATTGGCCGCGGCGCAGGCCAAGCTGAATTCGGCGCACGCAGTGGTCAAAGTCAGGCAAGCCGAACGCCAGTTCGCCCAATCAACCTACGAGCGTTGGCGGGATTCGCCCAAGGGCGTGGTCTCGGTGCAGGAGCAGGAGAGCAAACAGGCTGACTACAACAGCGCCGCGGCGCGCCTCAACGCCGCCGAGGCGGAAGTCGCCGCCGACCAGGGCGACGTCGCCCGTCTGCAGGCGCTGGAAGATTACAAAAGGATCACCGCGCCGTTCGACGGCGTCGTGACCGCGCGCGAGACCGACATCGGCGCCCTCATCAACGCCGGCAGCGGCACCGGCGGCGGCAGCGGACCCGAACTGTTCCGCGTCGCCGACATTCACCAGATGCGGATCTACGTGCAGGTGCCGCAGCAATTGTCCGCGAACATTCATCCCGGGCTGACCGCCGATCTGCATCTGCCGCAATATCGGGACAAGACCTTCAAGGCGACCGTCGCCACCACGTCGAGCGCCATCAACACCAGCGCGCGGACTCTGCTGGTGGAGCTCCACGCCGAGAATCCGGACCACTTGCTGCAGCCGGGCGCCTACGCCGAGGTCGATTTCAAGCTGCCGGGCAATCCCGACGTCGTCCGCATACCGACGAGCGCGCTCGTTTTCCGCCAGCACGGAATGGAAGTCGCCACCGTCGGCCCGGGCGACAAAATCGAGCTCAAGCCGGTCACGCTCGGACGCAATCTCGGCACCGAGGTCGAGGTTGTGAAGGGGCTGACGCTTTCCGACCGGGTGGTGAACAGCCCTCCGGATTCGCTCGCTGCCGGCGACGTTGTGCGCATCGCGGGTCAGGCGGGTCCCGGCAGCGGCAACGCCGGACAGTCGGCTAATCCGGCCTCGACCAACGAGGACGTGGCGGCGGCGCCGCCGGATTCAAAACAGCATTGACGGACGCAAGACGCGGGGACCAGTGCAGTGCGTGGCCGTCTGGCCCGCATGGCTGACGCTCGCCACCGGTCGTGCACGCGGCGACCTAAATCCCCTCTCCGCCTCCCGGATTGCTGGAGACATTCACGCGGAAATGCTGGAGCTGCTTGCGGCCGCCGCTCAGGCTTATCTCCAGCTCAAATTCGTCGGTACCGTTGAAATTCGCCGCGGCGCGGTAAAAAGCGACGAAGGCCGGCACTTCGGTGGCGAGGCACTGCTTGAAATTGGTGGCCTTGAGGGTGGCGCGCTTGACGCGCACGGCGCCGTGCGCCGGCGGGACCAGGAGGCGAATCGCCGGCAGCGGGCCGGACGTGCAGTCCGGCCGGATCGTCGTATAGATGCCGACGCGCACGTCGTGCCCGGGCGCCGCCTTGACCTGGCGTTCGACGAGACCGCCCTGCGCGCCGGCGTCGAGCACGGACGCGCATAGCAGCGCGGCAGCGGCGAGCCGGCATCGGATCATGGCGCGCATGGCTGACCTTTTCGTCGCAGCATCCTGCGGGCGTTCGCCGGAACCACTACCACAAACAAGCGCAAAGCGCCCTTGCTTGTCGGCGCATCTGCGCCGTCACGCGCGACGGCTTCGCCGCCACCTCAACGTCATCGTCCGCAGCCGAGCTGCGACCACTTTTACAATATGGGAGAATGCGCTTGGATTCGGCGGATTCGGACCCGCGTTTGACGCGGAATGCCCAGAAGCATATTTCCGTGTTCGGAGAGGTGGCCGAGTGGCTGAAGGCGGCGGTTTGCTAAACCGTTATACGGTCTAAAGCCGTATCAAGGGTTCGAATCCCTTCCTCTCCGCCACTTCAGAACAGGAGCTGCGAACGCCGACCCCGTTCCCGGCTAGCTGGTAACAGCGCGCAACAATCCCTTGCCATTGCCATCATCACAAGAGGCGATGAAACGAGCCAAGGCTGGTGAGGTTCGTGATTGCGGATTGCGGGCGCGCCGCTTCCGTTCCCGAGTCAAGAAGCAATCGCGCGGTGGACCGCGTACTACCGGAGCCGCTGGCTTCGTTGTGGCGTCCCCGCTGGCGGAATAGGGTCCGCCGACTTCTGAACTCGGGAGCGCCTGGCAGCGTCCCGGAACGCCGGCCGATCAATGGGCGCTGAGCCAATCGCGCGCGGCGCGCTGGGCGGCGGCAATCTCGATGTCCGACATCTGATCGGCGATCTCGCGCCGCAGCCGGATCGCCTCGGCGTTGCCCTTCGCCGCCGCCAGATTGAACCATTTGTGCGCGGAGACGAAATCAACCGGCACGTCGCGGCCGACCGAATACATTATCCCAAGCTCGAACAACATGTCGCCGGCAGCGAGTCCTTCGCCGAACGGCGCCGCATTGCTGTCGAGCATTTCCAAACGAGCCATGGTGCACTCCCCTGTTTACGCCTCGTCACCTCTGTCCGCGGCGGCGGCTTCGCCGGCCTTATACCCCCAGCCGACACTCCGATATTCCGCAGAACATTTGAATGGTGGTTTAAGCAATGCGATGAATCAAAGCTGAACTCGCGCCCGGCAATTGCGCGATCAAGGCAACGCGGCGTTAAGAAACCGACGCGCCGGCGCCGCGGCGCCGGCTATGCCCGGCGGGAAGTCGCTTGCAATGCCGGGGTCGTGAGTTATCCTTCCGCCCTCGCGATCAGGGGGGAAGAATCATGAGCAGCTTTCGCATCGCCGCTGTCGTCGTCCTTGCCGCCGTCGGGCTTGCGCCGGTTATGATCGCGCCCGCGCGCGCCGCCGATCCGTTCGGCACCTGGCTCACGGGAGACAAAAAGGGCAAGGTCCACATCGTCAATTGCGGCGGCGCGCTCTGCGGCAACCTCGTCTGGCTCAAGGAGCCGATCGATCCCGACACCAACAAGCCGAAGCTCGACAAGCACAATGTCGACGCGGGCAAGCAGAGCCGCCCGCTGCTCGGCGTCCCCATCGTGCTCAACATGAAGCCGAGCGGCACGCCCGACAAATGGGACGGGCAAGTCTACAACGCCGAGGACGGCAACACCTATTCGGGCTCGTTCACGCTCACCGGCGCAACCACCGCCGAATTGAAAGGCTGCGTGCTCGGCGGCCTGATCTGCAAGGCGCAGACCTGGACCAAGACGCATTGATCGTCTTTCGCGTCCCCAGCGGGAGCGTCGCAGCCCGGATTGCACGGTCGCAATCCGGGCGTGATCGGCGCACCGCGCCTGCCGCCCCTTTGCCGGCGGCGGCGGTTTTCGCCTTCGACCTGGTTTGCAGGCGCGTCATTGGACGCCGGTCCGGCGGGACCGAGCAACAGCGCCGCGGTCAACGCCACGATGCCGCCCGACAGTGCGGGAACCGGCCGGCGAGACACAAGGAGGGCGTCGGCGAGAAGCCTGAGGCTCAAATCCGCCAGCGAATTCGCCGCGGCGAGGTCCGGATTGCCCGTCCCTCCTCTTCACCCGCGCGCGCTGTGCACGATCGTGAAGCTTTGAGTCTCCGTCCCGCCGACGCCCTCCATCGTCCACTGAGCCGGCGCGTCGCAAGCGATCATTGATCGACCGTCGACGGCGGCCGGCCCGTGTGACTCGATCCTCGACTCATGCGATGTCGAAGACCGACAACGGCGTTGACTACTTCTTCTTCCGGCGCTTCGTCTTTTTCGCCGTCTTCTTCGCCGCTGCTTTCGTCTTTCTCTTCTTCGCCATTGCTGCCCTCCTAGCCTGAGTGGATGGCGACATCGGTGCAGTGCAGTCGCGAATCGATCTGCACTACCATCCGATTACTACAGCAGGAAAAAAATAACAGTGACTCCGCTTAATTTTGTGTGTAACTGCCGCTCCCCCGCCACTCGCGCGTATCCGCATTGCACGCACCGGGAAAACTTCAGCGGCAAAAAATTTTCCGCGGCGCGATGGCACACGAAAAATCCGGAAGCTGCAGAAACACCGATGGAATGCGGATTTCTGTCACGTCGCGCTGAACATATTGTGTGTGTGCGCGCGCACACATCGCACGCCGTCGGCGCGCGTTTTCGCGCGCAAAGCGGCCGGCACGGTCGGATTCACTACGACAAAAAAATTTTTAACCGAACGCCTCAGCGGGCACGTTGACGGCCTTGTCGAGGGGCAAAACGCGCGAATCAGTGCCAACCGATTCGCGCCCGCGGCGCGTTTCGCGACCGCGCGCGGCGGCTCGCGGCGTCGCTGCGGGAGCGTTTCACGGCTCGGTTTCGCGCTTGCAGGCAGAGTGAGCTGCGTCGTTTCAATGCGCGCGCGGCGCCGCCGGGCATGCCGCGCTCAGATCCCGATCCGCTTCCTGAGGAGATCGTTGACCGCCTGCGGATTGGCCTTGCCGCCCGAAGCTTTCATCACCTGGCCGACGAACCAGCCGATCGCCTTCGGGTTCCTCTTGGCGTCGGCGACCTTGTCCGGGTTCCCGGCGAGGATCTCGACGACGAGTTTTTCGATCGCGGAAAGATCGGTCATCTGCTTCAAGCCGCGCGCTGCGACGATGGCGCGCGGATCGCCACCCTCGCTCCAGACGATGTCGAACACCTCCTTGGCGATCTTGCCCGAAATGGCGCTTTCGGCGATCAGGTCGAGGATGGCGCCGAGCTGCGCCGCCGAGACCGGCGCGGCCGCGATCTCCTTGCCTTCGCGATTGAGCCGTCCCGCAAGCTCGTTGATGACCCAATTGGCGGCGAGCTTCGGATCGCGGCGAGCGCCGCCGCCCTGCGCGCCGCCGTTGACGACGGTTTCGAAGAATTCCGCCGTTTCGCGCTCGGCGACGAGCACGCCGGCATCGTATCCGGAAAGCGCGTACTCGCGCATGAAGCGCACTTTCTTCTCGTCCGGCAACTCCGGCAGGTGCGAGGCGAGATCGGCAAGCAGGGACGGCGGGAGCTCGAGCGGCAGGAGGTCCGGATCGGGAAAGTAGCGGTAGTCGTGCGCCTCCTCCTTGTTGCGCATGGACCGCGTCTCGCCCTTCTCCGGATCGAACAACCGCGTCTCCTGTTCGATCGTGCCGCCGTCCTCGATGATCGCGATCTGCCGCCGTGCCTCGTGCTCGATTGCCTGGCCGATGAAGCGGATCGAATTGAGGTTCTTGATCTCACAGCGCGTGCCGTAGGGGGCGCCGGGCTTGCGCACCGAGACATTGATGTCCGCGCGCAAATGGCCCTTCTCCATGTCGCCGTCGCAGGTGCCGAGATAGCGCAGGATGGTGCGCAGCTTGCCGATGAAGGCCTTGGCCTCATCGGCGGAACGCAGATCGGGCCTGGTCACGATCTCCATCAACGCCGCGCCGGAGCGATTGAGGTCGACGAGCGACATGGTCGCATGCTGGTCGTGCAGCGACTTGCCGGCGTCCTGCTCGAGATGCAGCCGCTCGATGCCGACCTGCATCGTCCCGCCGTCGGCGAGGTCGACCAAAACCTCGCCCTCGCCCACGATCGGCGATTGGTACTGGCTGATCTGGTAGCCTTGCGGCAGATCCGGATAGAAATAGTTCTTCCGATCGAACACCGATTTGCGATTGATCTTGGCGTTGAGGCCGAGTCCGGTGCGCACCGCCTGGCGCACGCATTCGGCATTGATCACCGGCAGCATTCCCGGCATCGCGGCATCAACGAACGACACGTGCGCATTGGGCTCGCCGCCGAACGCGGTCGCGGCGCCGGAGAACAGCTTGGCCTTGGCGGTCACCTGGGCATGCACCTCCATGCCGATGACCACTTCCCAGTCGCCGGTCGCGCCTTCGATCAGCTTCGATTTTTTTGCGCCGGTGCGTCCATCGTGACTGGGCGACGAATTCATTTCCCCTCGCGCCAGAGACCGAGCGCTTCCTGCGCCGGGCGGTCGGAGATCGAGAACAGCACCGATTGCTTCGCCGCGGTGTGGAAGTAGCGCTTCCACGGCGGCACGACGAACACGTCGTTCGCGCCCCAAGCGAGCACGTGATCCTCGAGGTGGGTCGCGCCCTCCCCCTCCGCGCAGACGAAGATGGTGCCGTCGGTCGAGCGGTAGGGCTCGCCGCAAAAGCCTTTCGGCAGCATGGCGAGCGCGGCGCCCATCGTCGGCAGCACCGGGCCGCCATTGACCGGATTGGCGTAGCGCACGCGCGCGCCGTGGCTTTTGTCGATGTCGCCCGCGTGCAGCAGGCGCTCGACGATCGGACGCGTGCGCGCATAGGTATAGTTGATGACCGGCGTGCGGTTCATGTTCAGCTCTTCGGCCGACGTGCCGTCGGGCAGCACGCCCGAACCGTAAAAGCTCAGCGAATCGCCGTCCTGCCGCCTGGTCGCCTGCACCGGCTCATCAAAATCCTCGGCGAATGAGGTCGCGAAGAAGTTGACCGTCGGCACGTCGAGCACGTCGAGCCACAGCATCGGCTTGTCGGACGGATTGCCGTGATCGTGCGCCGCCCAGTTGGCGGTGATGACGAAATCGCCGGGCGACATGAAGGCCTTCTCGCCCTCGACCGCGGTGTAAGCGCCTTCGCCGTCGAGGACGAAGCGAACGGCGGACGCGGCATGCAGATGCGCCGGAGCGACCTCGCCGGGCAGGATCATCTGGATACCGGCGTAAAGCGTGTCGGTGGCGCGCGACTCCCCGTGCATGGCCGGATTTTCCAGTATGAGCACGCGGCGCTTCGCCTCCTCGGCGGTGATCAGACGGCCCGACTCCATGACCAGCGATTTCACGTCGTTGAAATGCCAGATCACGGGGACGCAACGCGGCGCCGGTTCCGGGGTGATGATCGAGCTCATGACCGTCCACAGTGGCGCCATGTGCCGCTCGGCGATGCGCCGGTAATAGGCTTGGCGCATCGCCTCGATATTGTGTTTGGGGCCGGGTTTGCCGTTGCTCGGCTTCTTTGCGGCCGCAACCGTCATGGCATCCTCCGTGGAAGCGCGGCTTCCTCGGACCGAAATATAGTCAAGGCGCGCGCCGCCGGAAATAGCGCTCCTCCCTGCCTTCCCCCGCAAGTGGGGACGGGAGCGAGAGGCAGGCGCGGCCGCCATGCCGACGCCGGCGACTCGCCGCTCAATGCTGTCCGTACTGCGCGATGAACTCGGCGAAGGCGGCAAGTTGCTGGCGGATGAATCCCACGGTCTGCTGGTCGGTGATCTGCCCCGTTTGCGCGTCGATCCGCTGCGAGCAATTGCCGATGAAGATTTCCGGCCTGCCGAAGGCCATGGCGTTGAGGAACAGCAGCGACCGCCGCAGGTCGTATTGCATGCGGCCGCCGCCGAGCGGTCCGTTCGCCGCCGACTGGATGGCGACGGGCTTGCCGGCGAAAGGCTGGTTCGGCACGCGCGACACCCAGTCGATGGCGTTCTTCAAGCCGCCGGGAATCGAGAAATTGTATTCCGGCGTCACCAAGATCACGCCGTCGGCCGCACGGATCGCGTCGACGAGCTTATGCACCGCGGCGGGGAAGCCGGTCGATGTCTCGATGTCGGCATTGTAGAGCGGAAATTCGGCGAACGGCGGCGCCTCCTTGATGCTCATGCCGGACGGCGCCAGGCCGGTAAGCGCATTCATGACCATGCGGTTGTAGGAGCCCTTGCGCAGGCTGCCGCAAATGCTGGCAACGTTGAGTGTCTTGTCGGCCATGGGATGCTCCTTCGGTCAAAGCGCGACGCGACCGCGTTTCGTCAAACCTCGGTCCGTTGAACGCGCACATCCCGCAGCAGGATGCGGGTGCGCGTTCCGCGCGCCCGGAACGACAGCCGCATGTTGGCTCAGCCGACCGCTTCGTCCACGATCGGATTGCGCAACACGCCGACGCCCTCAATTTCGATCTCGCAGACGTCGCCGTTCTTCATCCATACCGGCGGCTTGCGCGCGAAGCCGACGCCCGAAGGCGTGCCGGTGAAGATGATGTCGCCGGGCTCGAGCGTGAGGCCTTGGGTCAGGTAGACGAGCGTCTCGACCACCGGGAACATCATGTTGCCGGTGTTGCCCGACTGCATCACCTTGCCGTTCAGCCGGCTTGCAATTTTCAATTCCTTGGCGCCCGGCGGCAGTTCGTCGGCGGACACGAACCACGGGCCGAAGCCGCCGGTAAAGTCGAAATTCTTGCCCATGTCCCATTGCGAGGTTTTTCGCTGGAACTCGCGGATCGAGCCGTCGTTGCCGCAGGAATAGCCGGCGATGCAGGAGGTGGCATTGGCGGCGGTGAGGTGCTTGGCGCATTTGCCGACGACGACGATCAGCTCGGCTTCGTAGTCGAGGGTCTCGGTCACGCGCGGACGGACGATCGGCCGGCCGTGCGGCACCAGCGAGGTGCGGCTGCGCATGAAAATGCTCGGGAATTTGGGAATGTCGTCGCGAAGAAAACCCTCCTTGACGTGATCGAGATAATTCAAGCCGAGGCAAATGATCTTGCCGGGCCGGCCCACGGGCAGCCCGAAGGTCAGCTCGGAGAGCGGCCGTCGCGCGCTCGCCGGGGCGCGCTTGGCGATGTCGGCAAGCGGCTTGAGGTCGCCGTTATGGTGCCGGAGATACTCGCCGAGATCGGCCGGAATCGCGCTGTCGGCGGCGCTGAGATCGACGACACTGTCGCCTTCCACGATCCCGAGCCGCGGACCCGACCTTTCCTCGAATGCGACAATTTTCATGATCTGTTTTCCTCGATGTCACGGGTTCCCTCGCGGGGGCGCGACTATAATGCGTGGCCCGGATTGAGCGAAGCAAAATCCCGGCTGCCAAAAAAATGTTCCTTGAGCCGCTCGCGCGCGGCAAGCGCGCCCGCAAGGTCAAAGCCGTTGACGATGGCGAGGCGGAAGCCGCCGGGCGGCATGGCGTGACGTTCCGGAGCCCGATCCTCGTGAAAGGTGATTTGCACGCTGCTGACGCCGTCCATGCGCTTGATGTCCTCGACCAGCGCCCGCGGCGGATGACGATAGCGGCGGGTGCCTGGCCCGAACAGCACCACGCTATATCCGTCGCGCCGATCGCCGTCAGCGAAATCCCAGATGCGCGTCTCGTAGAGCCGCACCAACGCCCCGATCCAGCCGGCTCCGTAGAGATCCGGCCATTGGTCGGCGAAGCGCAGATGCGCCTCGATGATAATGCCGCCGATGGTTTCGAGATTGAGCATGCCGCAATAGCCGGCAAGGTGCGCCCTCACCCATTGGCCGCAGCGCGCTTCGATGCCGGCGTCGGGCGCGGCATGCACGGTCCAGTAATCGAAGGTGCCTTCGCCCGCCGGCTTGCCGGTAACGTGACGCCACCACCGCGGCTCGCCATCGACCACCGCGACATCGGAGGAGACATGGCGGCCGTCGAGCAACGTCATCCAAAAATGGCCGGGCGCGTAGTGCTCTTCATAATCGGCCTGTGAATGCAGCACGCGGCTACCGACGCCCATGCCCCTGAGATTGACGATCGGCTTGGAAAAAACCGGAAAGCGCGGCGGCGCCGTCCCGTGCGGGCCGGCGTCGAGGTTCTGGCTGAGCGCCACCGCCAATTTGTCGTAGACCCAGCGCTGCGCCGGATACCATTGCCAGGCATCGCTGTCCTCGGTCGGAATATTCGCCGCGGTTTCGACCTCGGCAAAATATTGCAAGCGCCAGGGATCGGCTTCGCAGATCGGCATAGAATCAGACGACGGAGGACAGAGGACGGAGGACGGAAGTGTTGAACCGGAAGCAACTGGCGTCCATCACCTGTCGTCCGTCATCTGTCATCCGTTCTCCGCAATGCATGGACGCTGAACAAGCCATCGCTCCACACCGCAAGCGGCGACCAGCCGCTGCCTTGCGCCAGGGCCTGGAACGAGTCGACCGAGTATTTGTAGCTGTTCTCGGTGTGGATCGTCTCACCGGCGCGGAATTCGATCGTGGCGTCGCAAACTCTCACCTTCTGCCGGCGGGTGCTGGCGAGGTGCATTTCGATGCGGTTGCGTTCGCCGTTGTAGAAGGCGTGGTGCTCGAAGGCGGCGAGATCGAAATCGGCGCCAAGCTCGCGGTTGATGCGGGCGAGCAGATTGAGATTGAATCGCGCGGTGACGCCGGCGGCGTCGTTGTAGGCGCGGTAGAGGATGTCGGGCGATTTGACGAGGTCGACCCCGACGACGAAGAGCGAGCCGGCGCCGAGCATGACGCCGACTCGGCGCAGAAACTGCGCCGCCTCATGCGGCTCTAAATTGCCGATCGTCGATCCCGGAAACAAGCCGACGCGCGGCGGCGCCGCGATCTCCGGCGGCAGCTCCGTCAGGGTCGAGAAATCCGCGACCACGGGACGGATCGTCAGATGCGGAAAATCGCGGCGTAGCTGCGCCGCGTCCTGCTGCAAGAACTCCCCGCAAATATCGACCGGAATATAGGCCCCGACGCTGGCCGCGGCGCCGAGGAGGATGCGCGCTTTGCGGCTCGACCCGCTGCCGAATTCGATCAAGGCGCAACCGGGCGGAAACAGCGCGGCGATCGCCGCCGCGTGCGCGCCGAGAAGAGCAAGCTCGCTGCGCGTCGGATAATATTCCGGCAAACGGGTGATGCTCTCGAACAGGGCGGAGCCAGCCGCATCGTAGAAATATTTCGGCGGCAGCCGCTTCGGCTTGCCGGCGAGGCCGGCGATCACATCGGCGGCGAACGGATCCGATGTCTCGACTGCCGGCGCGGTACGAAGCGCGGTTCGAACCCTGCTCATGCGACGACTCAGCGTTCGAACTCCGCCAGGCGCAAGCCGCTGAACTGCCAGCGCGCCGACGGATAAAAGAAATTGCGATAGGTCGTGCGCGAATGGCCCGCCGGCGTCGCCAGCGAGGAGCCGCGCAGCACCATCTGATTGATCATGAACTTGCCGTTGTATTCGCCGAGCGCGCCGGCGGCGGCCTGATAGCCGGGATAGGGCGAGTAGGCGCTGCGCGTCCATTGCCAGACGATGCCGAAAGCGTCATCCAGCGCGCCGCTCTTGGCCGCAACCTCCCATTCGGCTTCGCTCGGCAGGTGCTTGCCGGCCCAGCGCGCAAACGCATCGGCCTCATAATAGCTGACGTGGCAAGCCGGCAGTGCCGGATCGACGGGATTGAGCCCGCCGAGCGTCATTGAATACCAGGCGCCGTCGATCTGCCGCCAATAGCCCGGCGCGGTCCAACCGTGCGATTCAACCGCCGCCCAACCGTCCGCGAGCCACAGGCTCGGCGTCGCGTAACCGCCGTCGGCCATGAAGTCGAGCCACTCGCCGTTGGTCACCAGCGCGCGCGATACGCGCACCGGCTGCAGCAGCACCTGATGCGCCGGCCGCTCGTTGTCGAAGCAGAAGCCGGCGCCGGCGTGCCCGATCATATGAATGCCGGCGATCACCGCGTCGGCGGCGGTCGCCGCAGCCGTGCCGCGCGGCCATCGCCAATCCGCATCGTAGGCCGGATGGGTTTCGTTCTGCGCGAAGGCGTGCAGGATATCGGTCAGCAGCAATTCCTGATGCTGCTGTTCGTGATTGAGCCCGATCTCGACGATCGGCATGACCGCCTCGCCGTCGTTCGTAGACTCGATCAGCGCCGCGACCGCGGCATCGACGTGGGCGCGATAAGCGGTCGTTTCCGCGACACCGGGGCGGGTGATGAGGCCGCGCTGCGGCCGCGCCTGTCGCGGACCCGCGGCCACGTAATAGGAGTTGAACAGATAGGCGAAGCGTTCGTCGAACGGGCGATAGGCCGGATCGAACGGGCGCAACAGGAATTGCTCGAAGAACCAGGTCACGTGAGCACGATGCCATTTGGTCGGGCTGGCATCGGGCATCGACTGCACGACCTGATCCTCGGCGGAAAGCGGCGCCGCGCGCCGCTCGGTCTCGGCGCGCACCGCGCGAAAGGCGTCGAGCCAGAAACGGCGCGGGTCGCCGGGCGGCTGCGGCGGTTCGGGCGGTTCCGCGACCGCGGCGCCGTCGCCGGCCGGATCAGGCAATCGAAGGAACAGGGAAGCTGCGGGGCGTGGCATCGTCAGGTCCGGGAAACCCGCGGGACGAATGGCTGAACTCAATGGCCGGGAAGTCAATCGGAACGCGGCACGATAGTTCCATATCGATCCGCGCGGCGCAACGGCAATGCCCGAATGGCCGCGCTAACGGGGATGTGATCGGACAAAGGCATTGACAGCAGGCGGATTGACGTTGCCGATAAATCACTTAGGGAGTGGTTTGCACGCGGCGACGCGGCAGGGGAGGAGGAGCATCCGTATGGCCAAGGCGATGTTGCCGCGCGAGCGCTGCGACTATTCGGCGATCGTCGACCGGCCGCCGCTCAAGCTGCCCGGTGGGGCGCGCCTCGTCGTCTGGACCATCGTCAATCTCGAAGTTTGGGACATCGGCAAGCCGATGGCGCGCCAGGTGCTGCCGCCGCCGACCGGGCAGAGCCTCACCCCCGACGTGCCCAATTGGAGCTGGCACGAATACGGCATGCGCGTCGGCGTCTGGCGCTTCTTCGATCTGTTCAAGCGCCTGAAAATCCGGCCGACGCTGGCGATCAACGCCCGGGTCTGCGAGGATTACGCGCGCGTCGCCGCACAGGCGCGCGCCGACAGTTGGGAGTTTATGGGCCATTCCTACGAGCAGGGGCCGATCCACAACGAACCCGACGAAAAGGCGATGGTCGCGCGCACGCTCGACGTCATCGGGCGCTTCTGCGGCAAGCGGCCGCTCGGCTGGCTCGGGCCCGGCCTCACCGAAACGCTCAACACGCCCGAAATCCTGGCCGCGGCCGGGATCAAATATATCGGCGACTGGGTGTACGACGATGAGCCGACGATGATCCGCACCGCCGCCGGACCGCTGGTGACGCTGCCCTATACGGTCGAACTCAACGATATCCCGATGATGATCGTCCAGCATCACGAGAGCGACTATCTTCTGCGCCGCGCCATCGACCAGTTCGACCGGCTCTACGCCGAGGGCGAAAAGCGCGCCAAGATTTTTGCCCTCGCCATCCACCCCTATATCAGCGGGCAGCCGCATCGGATCAAATATCTCGAAGCGATTTTCGACCACGCGCGCCGCTTCGACGGCGTCGCCTATTGGACCGGCGAGGAGATTTTGCACTGGTATGTGCAATCCGCCGCGCGCGCCTCGTAAAGGCTCAGCGGAGAAGAATCATGCGCGCGGCGGCGGCGGCGATCGTGCTTGTCGGCTTGCTGAACGCGGCCAATGCGGCGGCAACGCAGGCTGCGCCGTGCCGCACCTCCGGCAGCTTTGCCTCGTGGCTTTCCGCCTTCGAGCGCGAAGCTTTGGCCAAGGACATTGCGCAGGGCGCCATCACGGAGGCTGCGCCGTACCTCACCTACGATCAACGCATCGTCAATATCGACCGCGGGCAACGCGTCTTTACCCAGACGTTCTTGCAGTTCTCCGACCGCATGGCCGCCGCCTACCGCATCCGGCGCGGGAGCGCGCTGATCAAGGCGAACGCCGCAACGTTCGCGCGCATCGAGCGGCAATACGGCGTGCCGGCGCCGGTCATCGTCTCGTTCTGGGGACTGGAAAGCGACTTCGGCGCCAATATGGGCCACTACCGCACGCTCAGCGCCATCGCCTCGCTCGCCTATGACTGCCGGCGCAGCGACAAATTTCGCGCCCAGCTCCTCGATGCGCTGCGCCTCATCGAACGCGGCGATCTCAGGCCCGAGGAAATGATCGGCTCCTGGGCGGGCGAACTCGGCCAGACGCAGATGATGCCGTCGGAATACAATCAATACGGCGTCGACCACGACGGCGACGGCAGGCGCGATCTCATCCACAGCGTGCCCGACGTGCTGGAGTCGACGGCGAATTACCTCGCCGGGCTCGGCTGGCGGCGCGGCGAGCCTTGGCTCACCGAGGTGCGCGTGCCGGCAAACCTGCCGTGGGATCAGGCCGACCTTGCAATCGAGCTGCCGCGTTCGCGATGGGCGTCGTACGGGGTCACGCTCGCCGACGGCCGGCCGCTGCCGGCGGACAATCTCCCCGCCTCGCTGTTGCTGCCGATGGGACGGCTCGGGCCGGCGTTCCTCGTCTACAAAAATTTCCAGGTCTATCTGCAGTGGAACAACTCGCTCGTTTATTCCACCACGGCCGCCTATCTCGCAACTCGCATCGCCGGCGCACCGCCGCTCTATCGCGGCACGCCGCCGCCGGCGCTCGGCTTCAACGAGGTGAAGCAATTGCAGGGCCTTTTGGTGCGCGCCGGCTACGATGTCGGCGTGGTCGACGGCGTCTTGGGACTGAAAACGCGGCAGGCGGTCAAGGCCATGCAGGTGAAATACGGCCTGCCCGCCGATTCCTATCCCACCCCGGAACTGCTCGCGCGCATGCGCGGCACCGGATAGAGAGAGGCGCGAGGCCGGATCGGTCATCAACCCGCCTGCCGTTGGAAACTGCAACTTCGAGACTATAAAACGCCACGTAAGCGTCGCTATGATCGCTCATGACCCATCCGTTTGCAGCTCAGACCGTTCCTTGCTTGCGGCTCAGCCCGGCCAATCCGGGTAACCTCGCAACCGCATCGAGGGTCAATCGCCTCCGTCCAGGACGGGACATATAGTCTTCGTCGCCTGCGCTCCGCGCAATCACGGTGGAACCCAATTGGAGTCAGCAATGCCCGACATCGACGCCGACAAACGAACCATCCGCGAACTCATCGAAAACTGGGCGGTGTGGCGCGATGCGCGGCTGTGGGACCGTTTCCGCACCGTCTGGCACGTCGACGGCCGCATGATGGCGACCTGGTTCCAAGGGAGCTTCGAGGACTTCATCAGGGTCAACAACGAGGGCTGGGCGCGCGGCGTGCGTATCCTGCATTTTCTCGGCGGCAGCTCGATCGAGGTGAAGGACGATCGCGCGATCGCACAGACCAAGATGACGATTTCGCAGCGCGCGCCGGTCGAGGGCGTGATCTGCGACGTGGTCTGCACCGGCCGCTTTTACGATTTCTTCGCGCGGCGCGGCGGCCGCTGGGGGCTGGTGTTGCGCCAGCCGATCTATGAGAAAGACCGGCTCGACCCGGTCGCTCCGTCGGCCAAGCTCGCCCTGGATCAAAATCTGCTGAAAAGCTTCCCTGAGGGCTACCGTTACCTCGCCTATGTGCAGGCCAGGATCGGCTACAAGGTGAAGCCCGACATGCCCGGCCTCGAGGGGCCCGAGCTCGATGCGCTTTATGCGCGCGGAGCGCGTTGGCTCAATGGCGAAGGTTTGTCCTAACGGGTGAACTCATAAGCGCAGCCTGCGTTCCGGATCGCGGCTGCGCGCGCCATAGGCCCGCAATATGCGCGCTGGAAGAGCGTCATAGTCGCACGATATCGCACCAAGGCGGCAACCTCGATGACCACGCTCATCATCATCGTCGCCATCCTTTGCGCCGGCGCCCTCGTCACTTTTTTCGGCGCGCGCCATATCGAGCGGGCGTATCCGCCGCGCGGCCGCTTCATCGAGGTCGAAGGCGGGCGCCAGCATGTGATCGAGCTGGGCGAGGACGCGGGTGCGGCGGGCGCGGCGGACGCGCCGCCGGTGGTGCTGCTGCACGGCGCCGGCACCAATCTCGGCGACATGGAGCTGGCGCTCGGCGAGCGGCTGGCGACCAAGAAATATCGCGTCATCCTCATCGACCGGCCCGGGCTCGGCTGGAGCGAACGCAAAGGGCGCGACGCCGGATCGCCGGCGCGGCAGGCGGCGATCTTGCACGAGGTGCTGGATCGGCTCGGCGTCGCCCGGGCCGTCGTCGTCGGCCATTCCTTCGGCGGCACGTTGGCGCTCGCCTTCGCGCTCGCCGATCCGCGGCGCGTGGCCGGGCTCGTGCTTGTTGCCGCGCCGACCCATCCGGGCATGCGGGTGCTGACTTGGCTCAACGCGGCGCTGGCGACACCGCCCGGCTGGCTGTTCGCGCATACTCTGGCGCTGCCGTTCGGCGCCATCTTCATCGCACCGGGGACGCGCACCGCGTTCCGACCGCAGACGCCGCCACCTCGTTATCTACGGCGCACGGCGACCCCGCTCATCTTGCGGCCGGCGTCGCTGTTGGCGAACTGGGCCGACATCGGCGGCCTGGAAAAATTTCTCGGCGAGCAGATCGCGCACTACGGCAAGCTCGGCGTGCCGATGATCGCCATCGTCGGCGATCGCGACTTCATCGTGCCGCCGCGGGCGCATATTGCGAAGCTCGCCGCCGTCGCGCCCAACGTCAAAGTGGTGGAGCTTGAAGGCTTCGGCCACATGCTCCACCACGCCGCCGCCGACCGCGTCGTCGCAGCGGTCGAGGACATCGTGGCGCAGGTCGAGAACGTCGGGAGCAGCCGTTCGGCCGCTTCCGTCTCCGCAACCGCCGTCACCGGCCGGTTACCTCACGAAGATCGTGGCGACTGATCCGTCGGCGCCGACATCGAAGCGAGCAGTGCTGACAACCGAGAAGATACGAGCCCGCGCCAACCGGGCTTGTTGGCCCCCGCTGTCACGCTGGGCCGTCTCCGCACCTCGAAACCATTGCCGGCGCGGCGTCAGCCTTCGCCCACCGGCGCGCCGACAAAGGCGACCCGCATCATGTTGGTGGCGCCCGGCGTGCCCAGCGGCACGCCGGCGACCACGATGACGCGCTGACCCGCCTTGGCGAAGCCTTCCTTGAACGCGATCCGGCAGGCGCGCTCGACCATATCGTCCTGGTCGTGCGCGTCCTCGGCGACGACGCAGTGAATGCCCCAAGCGAGCGACAATTTCCGTCCGGCGGCGACGATCGGCGAGATGGCGACAATGGGCGGCTTCGGCCGCTCGCGCGATACGCGCAGGCCGGTCGAGCCGGAACTGGTCCAGCAGACGATGGCGGCAAGGTCGAGCGTCTCGGCGACCTGGCGCGCCGCCGCGGCAATGGCGTCGGCGCCGGTCGCCTCCGGCTCGGTGTGCAGCACGTGCAGCGACGGCAGGTAGATCGCCTCGCTCTCCACCTCCTCGGCGATCCGGTTCATCGTCGCCACGGCCTCGACCGGATATTGGCCGGAGGCCGACTCCGCCGACAGCATGACGGCGTCGGCGCCGTCGAAAATGGCGGTGGCGACGTCGGAGACCTCAGCGCGCGTCGGCACCGGGCTGGTGATCATTGATTCCAGCATCTGCGTGGCGACGACCACCGGCTTGCCGGCGCGGCGGCAGGCGCGCGTCATCTCCTTTTGCACGCCGGGAACCTTTTCCAGCGGCATCTCGACGCCGAGATCGCCGCGCGCCACCATCAGCGCATCCGCCAGATCCAGAATATCGCCGAGCCGCGCTACCGCCTGCGGCTTTTCGATCTTGGCCATCACCGCCGCGCGCCCGCGGGTGATTTTCTTCGCCTCGGCGACGTCCTCGGGCCGCTGGATGAACGACAGCGCCACCCAGTCGATGCCGGCATCGAGCGCGGCCTCAAGATCGGCGAGGTCCTTCGACGCCAGCGCCGCGAGCGGGACCACGGTATCGGGCAGGCTCACGCCCTTGCGGTTCGATACCTTGCCGTCGACCTCGACGCGCGCCACGATGCGCTGCGCACTTGCTTGCGTCGCGGTGAGGCGGAGCTTGCCGTCGTCGATGAGCAACGCATCGCCCGGCTTGACGGCGGCAAAGATTTCCGGGTGCGGCAGATATACGCGCGTGGCATCGCCCGGCGCCGGGTCCGAGTCGAAGATGAAGTCCTGGCCCTTGTCGATCTCGGCCCAGTCGTTCTTGAAGCTGCCGAGTCTCAGCTTCGGCCCCTGCAGGTCAACGAGGATGCCGATCGGCCGATTGTGGTCGGCTTCGACCGCGCGGATCGCCGCCACCAGCTCGCGCATCCGCTCCGGCGTGGTGTGACTCATATTGATGCGAAAGACGTCGGCGCCGGCTTCGAACAATCGGCTGATGACGCCGCGGGTGGAAGAGGCCGGACCGAGCGTGGCCACCACTTTGGTGCGCCGTTGCCGCCTCATCGGCTTGGGCTTTTGGGCGGGCTCGTCGCGCCGGCCGACGCCGGGGATCGGGACGGCGGCACGGACGAGAGCGGGTTGCCGGGCGGCAACGGGTGTTGCGGCGCCTGCTCGCTCGATTCGGTCAGTTGGACGGTCCAGGCGCGCTGGTCGCCGGTATCGACCTCGAAGAAGCCGGTGCGGTCGTAGCCGCGGGCGAGGCAATCGTTGATGCCGCGGATCGTGAACTCCTTGTCGCGGGTGCACATATAAGCCTGTCCCATCCATTCCCCACCGCGATCATAATCGACGGCATAGACATAATAATAACGGGCGATCAGGTTGCCCTTGAGCACGGTCTCGCAGGTGCGCGCCGGCAGGTTCCACCAGCCCTCCGTGGTCCAGCCCTGGGCATCCTTGTAGCCGACGGAGACGCCGACGCGGCTCGCGGTATTGTTGCACAGCCGAAAATCGGCGGCCGCCGGCTTCGCCGCGGCGATGAGCGCAAATGCAGTCACCACGCCAACGGCAAACGCGCCCGACATCGGCCTTCGGCGAACGGTCGTCTCACTCATTTCCAGCCTGATTTCCCCGTCAATGTCATTCGTTGTCAATCGGCGTGTCAACGACGATGGCGCGGAAATCGGTCACGTTGGTGAAGGTCGGACCGGGCCGGAACAGATCGCCGATGCCGCTGAAAAAGCTCGTGGAATCGTTGTCGGCGAGAAACGCGGCAGGATCGAGGCCACGGGCGCGGGCGCGTTCGAGCGTCGTTGCGTCGATGAAGGCGCCGGCCGGGTCGTCGGCGGCTCCGCCACCTCCGTCGGTCCCGTCCGTATCGGCGGCAAGGGCGGCAATGCCGGAGGCGCCGCCAAGATGAATGGCAAGCGCGAGGGCGTATTCCTGGTTGGGGCCGCCGCGGCCATGCCCGCGCAACGTGACCGTGAGCTCGCCCCCGGACAGGATGACGGCGCGCCGGCGCTTGACGCGCAGCTCAAGCGCGAGCCGCGCGTGCGCGGCGGCGACCTCGCGCGCCTCGCCCTGCAGGCTGCCGCCGAGCATGACGCACTCGTAGCCCGCCGCGCCGGCGCGCGCGGCGGCCGCCCGCAGCGCGTCGGCCGGCCGCGCCACGATCCGATAGCTTGTGCCGGCGAAGATTTTATCGCCCGGCTTCGGCGTCTCGTTGCCGGGATCTTGCAGCGCGCGCGTGACCGCTGCGGGGAGATCGAGCCGATAACGGGCGACGATCTCGCGCGCGTGCGCAAGCGTGGTCGGGTCGGGCACCGTCGGCCCCGAACCGATGACTGCCGGATCGTCGCCGGGCACGTCGGAAATCGCCAACGTCACGAGCTTGGCGGGATAGGCGTGGGCGGCGAGGCGGCCGCCCTTGATGCGCGAAAGATGCTTGCGCACGGCGTTCATCTCGCCGATGGCGCCGCCGCTGCGCAGGAGGGCGCGGGTCACCTTCTGCTTCTCGTCCAGCGTCAGCCCGGGCGCCGGCGCGATCCAGTTCGCCGAGGCGCCGCCGGAGAGGAGGACAAGAACGAGATCCTCGCCGTCGACCGCATCGGCGAGCGCGAGCACGCGTTTCGTCGCCGCGATGCCCGCTTTGTCCGGCACCGGATGCCCGGCCTCGATCACCGGAATGCGCCGGGTCTTGCGCCCATAGCCGCGACGGGTAACGGCGATGCCGGCGAGCCGGCTTGGCGGCAGCCGGTCGGCATAGTGCTGCTCCGCGACCTCGGTCATCGAGCCCGCCGCCTTGCCGGCGGCGAGGATAACGAGCCGCCCGTGTCGCGGCGGTTCCGGCAGGTTCTGTGGCAAGCATCCGACCGGATGCGCGGCGGCGACCGCGGTGCGAAACAGCGAGTCGAGCAATTCGCGCGCCGAGCTGCCCATCCGGTCCGTCACCATTCCGCAGCCGCGATATGGAAAGACGGCGGCCGCGCCTCTATCTTTGCCATAACTAATCCGCGGAGGAGATCATGGCTACCGACGAGACGAGCCGCGTGGAACTCGAAGCCGCCGTCTTCCGCCGGCTGGTGGAGCACTTGCGTTCCCGCACCGACGTGCAGAACATCGATCTCATGAATCTGGCCGGCTTCTGCCGCAACTGCCTCTCCAACTGGATGAAGGAGGCCGCCGACGCCAAGGGCGTGCCGATGACCAAGGACCAGAGCCGCGAGGTCGTCTACGGCATGCCGTATGACGAATGGCGCGCCAAGTATCAAAAGGAAGCGCCGGCGGGACAGAAGCCGGCATCCGAAAAAGCAAGCCAGGGACATTAAGGCCGCGCCCCGCTTCATCCTTCCCTCGCCTGCGGGAGCGGCGAGGCTGTGCAGTGCTGTGGATGAACGAGCGAGAACCTTGACCTGGCGGCGCGCGCTTTCGAAAAGCGAGGGGCCCGTTATTGCCAGGAGTGCCCGATGGCCAATGCCGCCACTGCCGCCGTCAACGACGATCGAGGACGCCGCTTCGCCAAGGACCAGCTCAAGGCGTTCGTCGAGCGCGTCGAGCGGCTCGAAGAAAAAAAGAAGGCGATCGCCGACGACATTCGCGACGTCTACGCCGAAGCCAAGGCCAACGGCTTCCACGTCAAGGCGTTGCGCACCGTGGTGCGGCTGCGCAAGCAGGACATCAACGAGCGCAAGGAAGAGGAGGCCGTCCTCGAAACGTACCTCAACGCGCTGGGGATGCTGGCGCCGTGAAGTCCGTCATTGCGCGGCGCGCCGAAGGCGCGCGCGATGGCGCCGGCTCCGTCAGAACGCGCCGGCGGTGAAGTTGAGGCGCTGGACCACGTCGTAGCTCTGCTTGGCAATCGGGTAGGCGTAATCGACCCGCAGCGCGCCGAACGGCGAGTCCCAAATCAAGCTGGCGCCGATCGACGCGCGGATCGCCGATGAATTGGCGATTTGCTGCGACGGCGACAATGAGGACGCAAGCGTCGTCACGGTCGAGGCGCTGGTCGCCCACAGGCTGCCCGCGTCGGCGAACAGCGCCACCCGCAATTGCGCGTCCGCCGGGATGAGCGGCGCCGGCGCCTGCAGCTCGGCGCTGGTCGTCCAATAGACATTGCCGCCGAGATTGTCCTGGGTGGTGCCGGGCGTGATGTCGCGCGGCCCAAAGCCGTCGGGAGCGAAGCCGCGCACGAGCTGCGGGCCGCCGAAGAAGCCGTCGAGCAGCGGCAATTGCTGACCGCCCCACGGCGTCGCGTAGCCGCCCTGCGCCCGTACCATGCCGACCACGTCGCCGACGATCTCATGATAATAGCGGACGTCTTCGGCGGTCCGGGCGAATTTGGCGGCGCCGCCCAGGCCGGCAAATTCATCGCTGACCTGCAGACGGACGCCGTTGGTCGGGATCTTGGGATTGTCGAGCGTGGAGTAGGTGGTGTCGGTGCCGACGGAGGACACCCACATCGGGCCTGCGGCCGCCGCCTGCTGAACGGGAAGCGAAGCCGTCCCGACCGCCGGATCGAGCGCTAGGCCCTGATTGTAAATGGAGTAATTCCACTGGACTCCGAGTTGGTCATTCACGGGCGTGCCGAGCGAAATTTTGGCGCCGTAAACGGTGCTGTCGTAGGATTGATAGCTGTTGGCCAGCGTTTCCTTGCCGAACAGATCGACGCCGAGCGACAGCCGCTGGTCGAGAAAGTAAGGATCGATAAAAGCAAGATCGACGCCTTTGACATATTCGCCATAGGTCAGCGACGCCTTGGCGATGTCGCCGGTCCCGAGAAAATTCCGCTCGCCGAGGCTGACCTCGACCGACGGCCCATCGGCGGCAGAATAGCCGCCCATGACCGAGAAATTTCCCGTGTCCTGTTCGGCGACGGTCACATCGACAACCACGCGGTCCGGCGCCGAACCCGGATGCGTATCGATCTTGACCGACTTGAAGTAGCCGAGCGCCTTCAGGCGGCGCTCGCCGCCGTCGATCAGCGCGCGATTATAGGCGTCGCCTTCGACGACATCGAATTGGCGGCGGATCACCTCATCGCGCGTCTTGGTGTTGCCGTGAATCTCGATCCGCTCGACGTAGAGGTGTTTGCCCTCATCGACGACATAGACGAGATTGATCATCCCCATTCTGCTCCCGTCCGCGCGCGGGGATGCGGATGGTGGGGACAGCCGCGCGCTTTGCGCCAGGACGGTCGCGAAGGGCTCGCCGCTCTTGGCGAGCCCGCTTGCGATGTCATCGACGGTCTTGTCCACGGCGTCGGCGTCGTAGATCGCGCCCGCTTGCGTGCGCAAATAGCGGCGCAGCGTTGCCGCGGCGACGGACTTCAGGTGCGATTCGACGTCCACGCGGCCGAAGCGATAGCGCGGTCCCTCCTCGATCCTGAACGTGACCACGACGCCTTTCTTATCGGCCTCGTAGTCGGCGGAGGATCGAACGCCCACGTCGGCGTAGCCGTGCGCGCGATAGAAGCGGCGGATAAGATCGACATCGCCCTCGATGCGGTCGGCATCGTAGCCGTCGTTGTCGAAGAGAAAACTCAGGAAATTCGTCTCGCCGGTCTTGATCACGCCCTTGAGCTTGCTCTGCGGATAGGCGTTGTTGCCGACGAACAGGATCTGCCGGACCGCGAGCTTGCCGCCTTCCTTGATCTCGAAGACGAGATTGCGGCGTTCGCCCTTGGCCTTGATCGTTTCCGGCTCGACCCGCACGTCGAAATAGCCGCGCTGGCGATAAAGCCCGATGATGCGCTCGACGTCGTCGTGGACCAGCGAGCGCGCGAGCGGCCCGCCCTCCTTCGACTGCATGCCCTTCTTGAGGTCGTCGTCTTTGATCTTTTTGTTGCCCTCGAACGCGATGCGTTCGATGGTCGGATTCTCCACGACCGTGACCAGGACGCGGTCGCCCTGCCGCGAAATTTCCACGTCCTGGAAAAGGTTGGTCGCGTACAGGCTTTTCAGCGCCGCGTCGAGCGCGGCGGCATCGATCCGTCCACCGGCGCCGATGTGAAAATGGGAACGGATCGATTGCGCATCGACGTGCCGGTTGCCGGCGACCGTGATCGCGGCGTCCGCCGGCGTCGCCGCAGCAGCGCGTTCGCACGCGGCAAAGCCGAAAAATCCGAAAAGACATACGCAGAGAACGGCGGCGGTCAGGCGGCCGTGCATCATTGCAGCTCCGCGACCCAGCATTTGAGCCGCAAGTACAACGGGCCGCCGAGGCGCAATCGTGACGGATTGCGTGGAAATGTGGGGAATTGTTGCGGCGCGACGCCCGCCGCCGCACAAGCGTGCGCTTCTTGACACAATGGTTGAGGCGGGCGGCGACGTTCTCGACCGTCATGCGGCGGAGCGCAACGGCGGCCGAGACGCGCCGTCACATGGCGCGGCGCGCGCGGTCCGGCGCCGGGTCCGGGAACAGTCGATCCGATTCGGCGCTGTAGCGCGCCGCGCTCTGGTGCAGCTTGGCGTTATTGGCCGCGCGCAGCGCTGCGTCAGCCTCGCCGTAGAGGAAAGCCAGGAAGGCGTAGCGCCGCCCGTTGTTGATCGGCGTGACTTGGTGCAGGGCGCCGCAGGAAAACACGATGGCGCCGCCGTGGGGCGCGCGATAGGCGCGGCGTCCGAACTCGGGAAAGACGAGATCGCAGCCCTCGTAATCCTTGTTGAGGTTGATGGTGACGGCGAAACGCCGATGCTGGGCGCCGATATTGACGTTGTCGCGGTGCCGATAGAAGTGCCCGCCGACGGCGCTGTCGTAACAGGCGACGATATAGCGGTCCATGCGCGTCGCCTGGAACTGGAAAAATCGATCGACGGCCGGGAGCAGGCGGCGGACGATCCGGTCGCGGATCGCTTCGCGCAACTGCGGATGCGCGACGGCAAGATCGTTGCGGCGCTTCACCCGGTAATCGACGATCCTCGTGGTCTTGCCGTCCATGTCGAAGAGAAAACCCGAATCCTTGCCGCCGAGCTTTTCGTAAAACTGGACGAGTACGTCGCAGAGCGGAAAATCGAAAACGCGCGGCACGATGAGGACCGGCGCGTTGAGCGGCACGCCGGCGGAATCGTCGACCGCCGGCAGGCTTTGCAACACGCCGCGCACGGTCGCGGCGTGCCCGGCCGGGTCGTCCCAGGAAATATTGGCGACCGCGCGCAACATCGGATCGAGCACGACGGTGCGCGGGGCGTCGGCGGCGCCGAACGCGCGGCTGATCGCACCATCGTAGTCAGCGATGAACGACATCGCCGCCGAGCCGAGCTTGAGGTAAGGCGCCGGGTCGCCGGGCGGCGCGGTGAGCACGCCGTAGAAGACGATCCGATCCTCGTCGAAGAGGTGGGCGTCGCGGGTGAGTTCGGCGAGCTCCCGCTCGACGCGCGGGTTTGCCGGCGAGCCCAGGAAGGCGAGGACGATCCAGCGCCCGGCCGCGACCTGAAGGTGGAAGGCGCCGTCGGCGATCAGCGGCGCGGCGAACAACGGAACGGGATCGCCCAAAGCGATCCGACAACGGCCCGCTTCACTTTTCTCCATGATGGCGCTTTCGGTTGACGGTCGCTTCGCGCCGCATCATTCGATCGCATGGTAAATTTTGTTCTAATGCCGCGCGCCAATCGCGGCAGGGTGCCAGCCCGGCCGCTCGGGCGGCGGCCAAAAGCCTCGCCGCGACAACCTCAGGTCTTATCGGTTTCGCCGCCTGGGCGGCGCGGCACCAAGGCGTTGGCGACCAGATCCTGCACCACTTGGCCGTGCTGATTGAGCGTGCGCGTGCGCATCTTCATCAGCCCCCGATCGGACCGCGACTTCGACGGCCGCACGTCAAGCACTTCGCTT
This sequence comes from Xanthobacteraceae bacterium, assembly GCA_030037895.1. Classification (GTDB taxonomy): domain Bacteria; phylum Pseudomonadota; class Alphaproteobacteria; order Rhizobiales; family Xanthobacteraceae; genus BOG-931. The sequence continues at coordinate 40,408 of JASHPW010000064.1, forward strand.
TCGATGCGCAGCTCGTCGCCGGGCCGGACCGGCAGCGGCCACCGCAGTTCGTCGAAGCCGAGGCCGATGGTGCCGCCAGCGGCCCGGTATTCGCTGTCGGCGACGAGCCGCATCGTCAGCGCGGCGGTGTGCCAGCCGCTGGCGCACAGACCTTTGAAGATCGATTTTTTCGCCGCCTCCTCGTCGAGGTGGAAATACTGCGGATCGTACTGCCGGGCGAAGGCGATGATGTCCTCTTTCGTCACCTTGATCCGTCCCTTGGAGGCAAACACCTGTCCGACGGCGAAATCCTCGAGATACCGCTCGTTCATTGCATTGGCTCCCGGATCGGGATGCCGGCGCGCCGGCCCGTGCCGGCATCAAAGCCGGATTGATGGGCGCATCATATAGGAGTATATGCGCCTATAACAAGCGAGCGCGGCGATGAGGCCGGCCAGCCGACCGGAAATCTGCAACTGCTTGGCGCTGCGCCAAGCGGCGCGGCATGTCACGCAGTTCTACGACCGTTTCCTGGCGCCGAACGGCTTGCGCACGACCCAATTCTCGATCTTGGCGCGGCTGCGGCGCAACGGTCCGACGACGATCAATGCGCTGGCCGACGATCTGGTGATGGACCGCACCACGCTCGGACGAAACATCTTGCCGCTGCGGCGCGACGGCCTCATCGCCGTGGCGCCGGGACGCTGCGACCGCCGCAGCCGGGAGCTGCGGTTGACGGTCGCCGGCGGCGCCCGTTTTCGTTCCGCGATGAAAAACTGGACGCAGGCGCAGGCGCGCTTCGAAACCGCCTTCGGCGCCCCGCGCGCCCGCAAGCTGCGCGCGTTGCTGCGCGAAGTCGCCGCCACCGAAGGGGCCTAGCTTTCGACCGCCGCTTCGGCCGCCGCCATCGCCGGGCATCATTTCCTTCGCCCGCGTCGCGGGTTAAGATCGGCAAAACCCGGCCGGAGCACGACCATGGTGATGAAGCCAGCGCTGTCCGCGTTCGCCGCCGCTCTGCTTTTCGCCGGCATCGGATCGCCGGCGATGGCGGGGCAAGCCGGATACGCCGCCGGCCATTGGCGCGCGACCCATCGCGCCATCTACGAGGCGGAGAACCTGATCGCCTTTCTGGAGGCGGACCCCGAAACCGACGACGGCTACAAAGCGCCGATCATCAACAGGGCGCGCGCCGCGATTTGGCGCCTGGAGGCGAAGCTCGGCCCGCCGCAATGGCGCTGGCGCACGCCCTGCTGTTACAGCCGCAAACCGATCGACATTCACTGAGCGAGGGCGTGCGGCGAGACGCGGCAAGCTTGCCGGTTGCGCCTTCTCTTATCAGCGGATATCGATCGCCGTCCCGGCGTCGGATCAGCGAACAATTGTATCAGATACCACGCCCCTCGACCTTCGCGCTCAGCGTCTTGACGACGTCGGCGACGTGCGCGAGGTGAGGATCGATCGCCAGCGCCCGGCGATAGGCTTCGAGCGCATGCTTGTCGTCGCCGATCTCCTGCAGGATGAGACCGAGGCCGGCGAGCGCGCCGAAATGCCGCGGCTCGCGGGAGAGCACTTCGCGAATGTCGGCAAGCGCGTGGCCGTAATCCTTCATCACGTAATAGATCGTGGCGCGCCGGTTCCAGGCTTCCACGTAATCGGGTTTGATCTCGATGACGGCGTCGAGCAGCTTGATGGCAAGAGTGTAATCCTTGTCGTCGGCCGCCGCCTTCACCCGGTCCATGAGCAGATTGCAGGTGTCGCTGTCGGAGACCATCCACGCCGCCCAGATGCGATCCTCGATCGCCTTGGCGCTCTCGGCGTCGGGCGCGACTTTCAAGGCTTCGAACAGCGTGTCGAGGCTGTAGGCGCCCTCGTCGTGTCCGGAGCGCGGCAGATCGCTCGGCGGTGCGATCCAGTGAGGCCGCGGCCCGGCGTCGGGTTCGGGTTCGGGTTCGTTTTGGGCGAAGGCCGCAGTCGCGGCGAGCACCGGGATGAGAAGGACGGCGCCGAGAGCGAGAACGGCAACGGGAAACCACACCGCCGGCGGGCGCAAGCACATGAATCGCATGCGCGCGAATCTATCCGCCGCGCGCACGGCGGCAAGCCCGAAATGCGCGCAAACGCGCGTGAACGCCGCGGCGCAAGCGGCGGGCCGGCGGTCGTCCGGGCATGGACTCAGCCTTGGCGGGCCTTGAAGCGCCGCTGCGTCTTGTTGATGACATAGACGCGCCCCCTGCGGCGGACGATGCGGTTGTCGCGATGGCGGCCGCGGAGCGATTTCAACGAATTACGGACTTTCATGGATGCGATCCCGCTGTCGCGCGATGGCTTAGGGATGCGCTTGCACGTTGTCAATGTGACGGCGCCGCGACCTTTGCGGGGGAACCGGCAGCGTCCGGCGACCCGCCATGCGCTCCTTGAGGCAATCGAGCCAGCGCTGATAAATGCCGACCGCGGCGCGGTGCCACGGGCTTTGCAGCCCGGCCTCGAGGGCGTCCATCGGAAAATCGGCGATGAGGCCGTCGCGACGCTCGCGCAGCGCGCGCCGGCGAAAGGCATCGACCAGCGCCCTCCCCTCATCGTTGAAGTAACCCTGCGGCGCCGTCGGGTAGTGCTCGCGCTCGCCGCGGAGGAAGCGGCCGATGTCGCGGCGGTATTCGCGCAGCAGCGTGCCGGCCTCGTATTCCGGATGGCCCTGGAAGAACAGGAAGAAAGAGGATGACCTTCGCTCCACCGCGGCGAACATATCGACGCCCGCCGCGGCGGAACGGGTGAGAACGCGATAGCCGCAGTCGGTCAGCGCCGGCTCCGGCAGATCGTTGTAGCGTGAATGCGGCATACGCAGGCGCGGCGCGGCCCCCATCGTCATCCGCTCGGCCGCCACCGCTCGGCAATCGAAGACGCCGAATCGCTTCTCGGCCAGGCGGCGCCGTTCGACGCCGTCGGCATGGAGGACGGCGGCATGGGCGGCAAGGCACGACCAAATTGTCGCGGCGGTATTCTCCCGCGCCCAATCGACGAGCCGGCTCAGCGTCGTCCAATACGGCTCGTCCTTGAGGTTGGCGGCGCGCGGCTCGGTGCCGGTGACGATGAGCCCGTCGAGGCGCGCGTTCCACAACTCGGAAACGTCGCGGTACCGTCCGCCAAGCTCGCGCCGCGTGTGGTCGCTGCGCGGAACCTCGGCGATCGAGAACAGCTTGAGGCGGACCGCGGCATTGGTCGCGGCCGCCCCCATGAGTGCCATGAATTGCCGCTCGGTCGATTCGAGCGCCGCGTCGGGCATGTTGTTGACGAGCCCGATGGTGATGCAATCGGCGCTGCGCAGGTCAACGGCGGAACCTAATCGCGCAACATCGAGGAGAACGGGCATCGGCGGCGCGCCCCGAACGGCCTACTCGGCCGCGATGAGCGGCGCGCATTGCCGCTGCGCCGCGGCCAGCGCCTGGTCGAGATCGGCGAGAATGTCGTCGATGTGCTCAATGCCGATGCTGAGCCGAATCATCTCCGGCCGCACGCCGGCCTTCTCCTGCTCCAGCGCCGACATCTGCCGATGCGTGGTCGAGGCCGGATGGCAGGCGAGCGACTTGGCGTCGCCCATGTTGACCAGCCGCTTGAACAGCTTGAGCGCGTCGTAAAATCTCTTCCCCGCCTCGAGGCCGCCGGCGATGCCGAAGGTCAACAGCGAGCAGGCGCGGCCGCCGAAATATTTCCGCGCCAGAGCGTGATAGGGATTGTCGGAAAAGCCGGCGTAATTGACCCAAGCGACGCGCCGATCCCGGCGCAAGAATTCCGCCACCCGGCGCGCGTTCTCCACGTGGCGCTCGACCCGCAGGGCGACCGTCTCGATTCCCTGCAGCAGCAGGAACGCGGAAATGGGCGCGAGCACCGCGCCGGTCGTGCGCTGATAGACGCTGCGGCAGCGCGCGATATAGGCGGCGGCGCCGAAATGCTCGGTGTAGACCAGGCCGTGATAGGACGCGTCGGGCTCGTTGAACATGGCAAAGCGGCGCGCGTGCTCCTTCCAGGGGAAACGGCCGCTGTCGATGATGGCGCCGCCGAGCGTGGTGCCGTGGCCGCCCAGGAACTTGGTCAGCGAGTGGACGACGATGTCGGCGCCGTAGTCGATCGGGCGGACGAGGAGCGGCGTCGCCACGGTGTTATCGACGATGAGCGGAACTCCGTGCCGCGCGCCGACCGCCGCCAGCGCCTCGAAATCGCAGATGTTTCCGGCCGGATTGCCGACGCTCTCGCAGAAGATCGCGCGCGTTTTATCGTCGATCAGCTTCTCGATCGCCTCGGGACGGTCGGATTCGGCGAAGCGGACGGCGAGCCCCTGGCTCGGCAGAATATGCGCGAACAGCGTGTACGTGGTGCCGTAGAGCTGCGGTACCGAGACGATGTTGCTGCCGATCTCGGCGAGGTTGAGCACCGCGTAGTTGAGCGCCGCCTGTCCCGAACTCACGCACAACGCCGCAAGCCCGCCCTCGAGCGCGGCGACGCGGCGTTCGAGCACGGCGACCGTCGGATTGTTGATGCGGGTATAGCGATAGCCGTCGGCTTCGAGGTTGAACAAAGCGGCGCCGTGATCGGCGCTGTCGAACTCATAGGCCACGGTCTGATAGATGGGGACCGCGACGGCCTTGGTCGTCGGCTCGGTGTCGTAGCCGCCGTGGACGGCCACCGTCTCGCTTTTCATGTTTGCCCGCCGCGCGTCTGAAAACCCTCGCCGATGCTACACGCTCTCGGTTTCTTATCCGTGGCGAATGCGGCGAACAACGGACGCAATTTGGATTGGAAGGAATAACCTTAATTGTTTTCCATGCAGCGCCGCGCATTGACGGAGAAGCGGCGCGCCACAGCTCAAATGCATAAAATTTTATCCGATATCGAAGCGAAAGATTCACTTTGTCGGGCGATCATCGCGCATGACTCTGATCGAGACGGAACGCGCGACGCCGAGAGGCGCCGACCGGGAGACGGCGGTGCGCGACTGGGTGCGCGCGCTCGAAGCGACCGCGCCGATCGCCGCCAATCCGCGGCGCATCCTGCCCCGCGTCGTCGAGGACTTGGCGGAGACGCGCGGCGAGGCCCCGGCGCTGCTCGACGCCAACGAACGCCTGAGCTATCGCGCGCTCGCGGAGCGCGCCAACCGCTACGCGCGCTGGGCGCTCGAGCAACGCCTCGCCAAGGGCGACGTCGTCTGCCTGATGATGCCGAACCGGCCCGAATACATGGCCGTCTGGCTCGGCCTCACCAACGTCGGCGTCGTCGTTTCGCTTATCAACACGCAGCTCCGCGGCGCTGCGCTCGCCCATTGCCTCGGACTCGCCGCGCCGAAGCATGTCATCCTCGCCGCTGAATTCTGCGACGAATTCCGCGATGCGGCGGCAGCGCCCGCAGATCGCTCGAAAATCTGGGCGCACGGCGGTGACGGCAGCGGCGAGTTCGCACGCATCGATCGGGCGGTGGAACGGCTTTCGGGCGCGCGGCTCGCCTCGGCCGAGCGTCCGGCGGTGACGATCGCGGATCGCGCACTGTTGATCTCCACCTCGGGCACGACCGGCCTGCCCAAGGCCGCCCATGTCAGCCACCGCCGGCTGTTGGAGTGGAGTTTCTGGTTCGCCGGGCTCTTGAATGCCGGGCCGGACGATCGCATGTATGATTGCCTGCCGATGTATCACAGCGTCGGCGGCGTCGTCGCCACCGGAGCGCTTCTGGTGCGCGGCGGCTCGGTGCTGATCCGCGAGAAATTTTCCGCGCAGCATTTCTGGGACGACGTGGTCGATCAGGATTGCACGCTCGTCCAATATATCGGCGAACTCGCCCGCTATCTCCTCAACGCGCCGAGCAATCCGCGCGAGCGCGCGCATCGCATCCGCATCTGCTGCGGCAACGGGCTCAGAGCCGACGTCTGGGAGAAATTCCAGAGCAGATTCGCCGTTCCGCGGATCCTCGAATTCTACGCGGCGACCGAAGGCAATGTCTCGCTCTATAACGTCGAAGGCAAAGTCGGCGCCGTGGGCCGCGTGCCGTCCTTCCTCGCGCACCGCTTCCCGCTGGCGCTGGTGAAATTCGACGCCGCTTGCGGCGAACCGGAGCGCGGGGCGGACGGCTTCTGCCGGCGGTGCGCGACCGACGAGGTCGGCGAAGCGCTCGGTCGGATCCGCAGCGGCGGCGCCGATCGGGGCGGCGAATTCGAAGGCTATACCAGCGCCGAGGATTCGGAGCGGAAGATCCTGCGCGACGTGTTCGAGCGCGGCGACGCCTGGTACCGCACCGGCGACCTCATGCGCAAGGACGCGGCCGGCTTCTTCTATTTCGTCGACCGGATCGGCGACACGTTCCGCTGGAAAGGCGAGAACGTCGCCACCGCGGAAGTCGCGGCGGCGATCACGGCGTTCCCCGGCGTCACCGAGGCGACCGTCTATGGCGTGCGCGTGCCGGGCACCGAGGGAGCCGCCGGCATGGCGGCAATCGTCGCCGACGGCGCGCTCGACTTCGCGGAATTCCGCCGGCATCTCGGGCGCCGGCTGCCGCGCTACGCGCGGCCGCTGTTCGTGCGCCTCACGGACACGATAACGACAACCGCCACCTTCAAGCACGCCAAGGCCGATCTGAGGCGCGACGGCTACGATCCGGCGGCGACAAGCGACGCGATCTTCTTTGACGATCCGGCGCAGCGGGCGTTCGTGCGCATGGAGCGCGGGCTTTTTGCGCGCATTCAGGCCGGCGAGGTGCGCCTTTAAGCGCCGGCTTACCGCCGCGCTCTGCGCCGCGGACCGAAAACGCCGCGCCGACAGCGGCATTCCCGTATCGCCGGCCGTGAAAATATGCAAATTTGCGAATTCCGGGACGAGGGACGAGGCAGGCGGGCGCCGGCATGAGCGAGGACCTGCACGAAATCTACGCCATCCGCTACGGCCACCACGCGCGCCGCTCGCCGGCGAATTTCATCGACGGCGATCCGCACGACGTGCTGCAGCCGCTCGACTTTTTCGTCTGGGCGATCGTCGGCCGCTCCGCCACGATCATCGTCGACACCGGCTTCGACGAGGCGATGGGCCGCCGCCGCCAGCGCGAGACGATCAAGCCGGTGCACGACGGGCTCAACGCCCTCGGCATCGCCCCTGAGACGGTCGAGACCGTCATCATCAGCCACTTGCACTACGATCATTGCGGCAATCACGGGCTGTTTCCGCGGGCGCGTTATCACCTGCAGGATCGCGAGATGGCCTATGCGACCGGGCGCTGCATGTGCCATCAGGCGCTGCGCATGCCGTTCGAGGCCGACGACATCGTCGCCATGGTGCGCAAAGTGTTCGCCGGCCGCGCCGTCTTCCATGACGGCGAGGACGAGATCGTGCCGGGCGTGAGCGTGCACCTGATCGGCGGCCACTCCAAAGGCCTGCAGTCGGTGCGGGTGAAAACCCGGCGCGGCCATGTGGTGCTCGCCGCCGACGCCACGCATCTTTATGCCCACATCGACGGCGGCCGGGTATTTCCGATCACCTACAATGTCGCCGAGGTGGTCGAGGGCTATGCGACGCTGAAAAAACTCGCGTCCTCGCCGCGCCACATCGTGCCCGGGCACGACCCGTTGGTGCTCGCGCGCTACCCGGCGGCCAAGCCCGGCCTCGAAGGCTGGATCGCGCGCCTTGACGCCGATCCCCACTCCTGAGGTCCGATCGCGACGCGACTTGCGACGCGGGTGGCCCTTGGTCGCTACGCCGTGGCGCCGGCATCAACGGTGAGGACGGTGCCGGAAATGTTGCGCGCCTTATCGCTGATGAGGTACTCGACCGCGTTTGCGACGTCCTCCACCTCGGCGAGGCGGCGCAGCGCGCTCCTGCGCATGATCCGCTGGCGCTGCTCGTCGGCGAGGCGATGCGTCATCTCGGTCGCCAAGAAGCCGGGCGCCACGGCGTTGACGGTGATGCCGAGCCGCCCCACCTCGCGCGCCAGCGAGCGGGTGAAGCCGAGCATCGACGCCTTGGTCGCCGCATAGGCCGAAAGGCCGCTGTAGCCGGTGAAGCCGATGATCGAGGCGACGTTGACAATGCGGCCGAAGCCGTCCGCCATCATCCCGCGCACCACGTATTTGGTGAGCACGATCGGCGACAGCGTGTTCAGGCGCACCAGCTCCTCGATCTTCGAATTGTGCATCGTCGCCAGCACGCCGTCGTGGCCGAGCGCGGCATTGTTGACGAGGCCGGACAACGGGCCGAATTCCTTGCGCAGCCTGCGCACCAAGTCGGGAATCTCCTCGATCCGGCCGAGGTCGAACGGCACGAAGTGGAGCGCGCCCTGCCCTGCGCGCTCGGCTTGCGCGCTCGCCGCCGCCACCTCCTTGTTCTTCTGCCGCGCCACGGCGATCACCCGGTATCCCGCGGCGGCGAGTTTTTGCCCGATGGCCAGGCCGAGACCGCGGCTGCCACCGGTCACGAGCACGCTGCGCATCGCTGCGGCCATGGCTCACCCGTGCCGGCGCTCGAGCTTGCCGGTGGCCGCGACCGCGAGCGTCGGCACGAAGCTGATCGCCGCCGGCACTTTGTGGCGCGGCAGCGCCTCGCGGCAGAGCTTGAGGATGTCGTCCCTGACCTCGATCCGCCGCGCGGCCGCCGAGTCCCGTTCGAATTTCAGCACCACGTCGGCCACCACGACCGCGCCGGTGATCGGGTTCCGCCGCGGCCGCACCAGCGACATGCGCACCTGCGGATGCCGGTTGATCACGGCCTCGATCTCCTCGGGATGAATCTTCAATCCGCCGACATTGATGATGCCGCCCCTGCGGCCGACGAAGTAAAAGCGTTCCCCGCGCCGCTCCACCATGTCGCCGGTGTCGACGAAGCCGTCGGCGGCGGCGAGCCTCTCTCCAGCGCCCAGATAGCGGGACGCCGTCCGCGGCGAGCGGATCGCGAGCGCGCCGTCAACGACCTTCAGCTCGACGCCGTCGCGGACGGCTCCGACATAGTCGGCGGGAAAACCGGCGCGACCGTCGTTGACGTCGAAGCCGACACCGGCCTCGGTCGAGGCATAGGCGTGCCCGATATTGGCCTGCGGGAAGACCGCGCGCAGGCTGTCGAGGATCGCCTGGTCCGCGATCTCGCCCGAGAGCCGCACATAGCGCGGCGCGATCGTGCGGATCGCCGGACTCATCAGCGCGCGGCGCCAGTGCGACGGCGTGCCGGACAGGTGCGTCACGCCGTGCCGCGCCAGCCGCGCCAGATGCTCGGCGACCGGCTCGCCCGCGCTCGAGAGAACGAGCGAGGCGCCGCCGCAGACGGCGCGGAGAAAAATCTGCAGCCCGCCGTAACGGCGGATGTCGTAGAACGTCCCCCACACCGCCGCGCCGTCGGCCGGGCTTTTGGCCGCCACGGCCGCCGTGAGGCCGGCAAGATCGTGCACGACCATCTTCGGCACGCCGGTCGTGCCCGAGGTCAGCAGCACCCATTCGCTGCGGCGGCGCACCGGCGGGGCTTGCTCCGTCGGCACGATCGACGGCGCGCACATGACGCGATCGAGATGATCGAATGCCGCGGCATGTGTGCCGCCATCGATCACGACGGCATCGACCTCGGCCCGCCCGATCACGGCGGCAAGATGATCGGCCGCGATGTCGGGCGGCAGGACGGTGATGCGCCGCGCGCGGCCGTCAAGCTCGATCAGCGTGAGCGCGGTCGTCAATTGGTCCACGGTCGCGACCAGGACCGAACGGCCGCATAAATCCGCGAGCCGGCCGGCGAGGCTCGTTCCGCGACCTAGGTCGGTGAAGCGCACGGATCGGGCGCGGTCGCGGAAAAATCGCGGCGCCGGCGCGTTGGCGACATGGGCGCGCAGCGGCGGCGCCTCAACGCGCGCCATTTTCATAGACCTGCACGAAGTCGCCGAGCGTCACCGGAAAGAAGGCGTCCTCGGCGGCGGTGAACGGATCGATGCCGAGGGCGTCTTCCAGCCGCGCGACCAGCACGGCAAAGCCGAGCGAATCGAGGCCGCAATCCACGAGCGCGAGATCGTCGTTGAGCGGCGCCAGGATCTTGCCATGCTCCCGCGCCACCTGCTGCATCTCGCGCATTATGGTTAATTTTACCGACATTGCCGGCGCCTACGCTTTGTTCACTCTGGCCCGGTATATTCGCGCAACACTTACGATCAAGTTCACGACACGGTCGTGGTCAACGCCAAGGTCGCTCCCGTGCCGGGACTCCGCTGCCGTCAGATCGCCGAAGCCGATATCGCCGCCGTCGCCGCCCTGCTGGCGCGCGGATTCCCCAACCGCAGCCGGCAATTCTGGCAGCACGCGTTCGCGCAACTGACCAGGCATGAGCCGCCGCCGGGTCTGCCGAAATTTGGTTACCTCATGGAGAGCGACGGCGTTCCGGTCGGCGCGATCCTGCTCATCTGCGCGACGATCCGGACGGGCGAGAAGGCGTCGACCCGCTGCAATCTGTCGAGCTGGTACGTCGAGCCGCGATTCCGCGCTTATGCGCCGCTCCTCGTGTCGCATGCGCTGCGGCACAAGGACGTGACCTATCTCAACGTCTCGCCCGCGCCGCACACCCGCCCGACCATAGAAGCGCAGGGATTTTCCCGCTATTGCGACGGCATCTTCGTCGCGCTGGCGATGTTGAACGGACCGTTCGGCTCCGGCGTCGAGGTGTCCGACGTGCGGCGGCCGCCGCCGATCGGCGTCGATCCCTTCGAGCAGGAGGTGTTGCTGGAACATGCCGCGCACGGCTGCATCAGCCTGTGGTGCGCGAGCGCCGGACGCGCCTACCCGTTCGTGTTCCGCCCGCGCCTGGTCAAGGCCGTCGTGCCCTGCGCGCAATTGATCTACTGCCGCGATGTCGGAGATTTGGTCCGCTTTGCCGGGCCGCTCGGGCGCTACCTGGCGCGGCGCGGGAGGCCCCTGGTCATCGTCGACGCGAACGGGCCCATTGCCGGGCTCATCGGCGTGTTTCGCCGCGACCGCATGCCGAAATATTTCAAGGGCCCGCAGCGCCCGCGCCTCGGCGACCTCGCCTATACCGAATACGCGATGCTCGGGGTGTAGCCGTTCCCGTCCGCCACGCGGGGGGAGTACGGCGCGTCACATTCCCAGCGCTTTACGGACCGCTTTGGGCCAGTCCGCAAGCTCGATGCCGTGCGTAGCGAACAGCGCCAACGCCAGCCGATCGATGCCGAAGGCGACACAGCCGGTATGCGCCACCTCGCCGGCCGCGCCGCGCAGGTTCCACGCCGCACCGAAATGGTCGCGGTGGCAGTTGAAGCTCATGCACGCGGTGGGCTGTTGCGCGGAGCGCACCGGAACGAGCAGTTCGAATTTCAATCCTTGCTCGACCTGATTCACGGCCATCAGCTTGCCGCCGCGTCCGAAGAACGGATCGCTCGCCTGATCGATGCGCCAGCTCAAGCCCAATTGGCCGGCAAGATCCGGCGCCCGCGCCATCCAGCGCCGGCGGAATTCATCGACCTGCTGCGCGGTGCCGACGCACACATATTCGCGCATGCGGAACGATTGCAGCCGATCGAGTTCCTTCGACGGCTCGTGCCGGAAGCAGTCGCTGGCGACGTCGAACAACAGGCCCTGCGCCGGCACCTCGCCGCGGCTGGCGACCAGCGGATAGACCGGATAACAGGCCGCGGGGCTGAGCACGAGATCGGCCGGCGACAGCGCCGGCGTCCAATCTTGCCCGGCCTCGAAACGCTCGACGGCGCCCCGAATCTCCGTTTCGGCGCCGCTGAGGCAGCACACGCAGCCGAGAAAGTGCGGGAAGCTATTCAGATAACCCGATTTTTCCACTTGGCGGCGGCTCATCACCGGCGGGAAACGCAAAACTTCCGTGTCCGGCTCGCGGTGGCGCGAGATGAACGCGGTGAGGCCGGCGACGACGTCTTCGAACGCGGCCGTGCGCGCGTAGACGCCGTCGATGCCCGAGGGCAAGAGCAGCGCCTCGGCGATCGCATCGAGCGTGCCGACCGACGACTTCGGATTCTTCAGTGCTACGTTCATCGCCTACGCCTCGTTGTTGGCCGATTGGTCGACGCGCGCTCAGTCGCGCAGCGACGTCGGAGTTCCGCCGAGCAACGACGCCGCCCCGACATTGGCGAGGATGCGGTCGTTGCTGATCATGATCGGCGACGACAGGATGTCACGCAGATGGCGGCCGATGCTGAACTCGCCGTCGTTGCGATAGCCGGCGAGCCCGCAGGCCTGCATCGCGCTCATGACGGTCGCGACCGCAAGCTCCGATGCGTTCACCTTGAAGAGGTTCATGCCGGTCTGGAAATCGACCGATTCGAGCGCGGCCGGGCCGTCCGCGGCCTGTTCGAAGCGCTGCAACGCGCCGGCGACGAGGCTGCGCAAGGTCCGCAGCGAAGCGCCGGCGCGGGTGAGGTGCATGGCGCCGGGCGGCAGCGCGCCGTCGGCGCGCTGCGCCGCCTTGCGCACGAAGGCGCGGGCGCGCTCGACCGCCGCCGCGGCGATGCCGGCCCAGGCGCCGCTCCAGGCGAGATGCGCGACCGGCATCATGGTCTGGGCATGAATCTTGTCGTAGCTTACGGGCAGGATCTGCTCGTTCGTACCCGTGGCGACGAGCCTGAAGCCGCCGCTGCAGGTGCCGCGCATGCCGAGCGCATCCCAGCCGACGAGCGGCTCGAGCGTGTAGTCCTGCTTGAGGAAAACGACCAGCACCTGATCCGCGCTCGCCGCTTCGGGCGAACGCCGCGCGGTGGTGACGATGCCGTCGGCGGCGGCACCGTAGGAAATGACCGTGGCTTGTCGTTCGAGCGTGATGCGCGCGTCGCGCCGCTCGATCGCCGCGCTGCTGTTGCGAACGTCGCCGCCGCTTTGGCCCTCGGTGGTCGAGGACGCGAGCAGCATTTGCTCGTTGCAAAGCCGGCGCAACAAAAGCTGATGCCAGGCGCTGCCGCGGCCATGCCGAACGAGGCAGGCGATCTTGGTCTGATGCATCGCGTAGATCATGGCCGTGGCCGCGCAGGCGCGGCCGAGCGCATAGCAAACATCGACGACATCGGAGATGCCGGCACCCTCGCCGCCGAGTTCGCGCGGGATCGCGACGCCCATGAGCCGTTCGGCGCGCGCGGCGGCGATCGCCTCCGCCGGAAACCGCGAGTCGCGATCGACCGCCGCGGCATGCCGCGCCGCGACCGCCGCGACTTTCTCGGCGCGCGAAGCGAGACTTGCCGGCGGCAGGCTTCCGGCGACGAGGACGCCCCGCGCCGGCTCTCTCGCGGTCGGAACACCCTGCAGCTTCGCGGTTCGCAGATTGATCGATGCGCTCACAATCGCCTCACTGGCAATCTGAATTGGACGCCGACGGCTCTCGCACGACAGCTACTGCAAAATTGCCAACTCCTCGTGTCTTTCGTGGGGAATTGTCGCTGTTCTTTTGCATCAAGGTTACCAATAGAAAACACTTCGCATGGTAATCACGTTACAGGCGGTTAACGGATGACCGCTACTCAATGGACCATGGCTTGCAAGGCGCCGACAGGCGCGTAGATCGGGAAAGTGTTCGCCGTGCTTGATCGTACCAAAGCCGACTCCGCGGAACGCGTCGCTCTCCTCGTGCATCGGCTTCTGGCCAGGCGCGGCGTGGTGCAGTCCATCGGGCACGATGATGATCTCGCCGCCAGTGGCCTGTCCTCGCTCGACGTCGTCAATCTCATGCTCGGCGTCGAGGCCGAGTTCGAAATCAAAATCCCCGACCGGGAGATGACGCCGCACAACTTCCGTTCGATCGCGCGCGTCGACGCGCTGGTGCGCGCGTTGCTCGGCGAGCATCCGGCGGCCGGCGGCTGACTTGGTATTCCGGAATAGGCCTTGGCTTGGGCATCGCTCCAGTGTGATGATGGCGGCGATCGCGGCTGAAACGCCGACCCGCCGGACTTCAACCCGCGAACGCCAGGGCAAGCACACATGGAATTCGGCATTCTCTTCACCTCGCATCCCAACACCGAGGCGGAGCCTTACCCGCACCGCGACGTGCACGCGCGGGTGACGCGGCAAATCCTGCGCGCCGACGAACTCGGCTACGATTATGCCTGGGTCGCCGAACATCATTTCAGCAACGAATACGGCATCATGCCCGACGTCTTCGTCTATGCCGCCTATCTCGCGGCGCTGACCAAACGCATCAAGATCGGAACCGCGGTGGTCACGCTGCCGCTCGCCAATCCGCTGCGGGTCGCCGAGAACACCGCCTTCGTCGACATTCTCAGCAACGGCCGCTTCGCGCTCGGTCTCGGCTCGGGCTACCGCAAGTACGAATTCGACGGCTTCGGCGCCGATTTCGACGGGCGGCGCGATATCCAGGAGGAGGCGTTGCCGCTCTTGATGGAGCTTTTTCACAACAAGCGCGTCGACCACGACGGCAACCACTTCAGTTACAGGATCGACGATCCCTACGAGCTGTTCCCGCATCCGCTGCAGCAGCCGCATCCGCCGATCTTTCTCGCCGGTTCGACCGCGCGCTCGATCTCCGTCGCCGCGCGCATGGGTTCCGGCCTGTTCCTGTCGAGCTGGACGCCGTTTGCCGAGTTGGCGCGGCAGACCGCGCTCTATCGGTCGCTGTTGGCGGAGACGCCCGAGAGCCTGCGCGCCAATCCGGCGCGCGGTCACATCGACGTGGCGCGCTGGGTCTATGTCGCGGAAACCGACGCCACGGCGAGGCGCGAGAGCGAGGCCGGCATCATGCGCAGCCTCGAGCACTTCGCCAGCGGCCACACCTCGGGCTATCTCGGCACCGTCTCGCAAGACGTCGGCGCCGCGCCGCGCGACTATGACGCGCTCACCCGCGACATCATCCTGCACGGGTCGCCCGCGACCGTGATCGCGAAGATCGAGGAATTGCGCGACAGGACCGGAGCGGCCTCGATCATGCTGCATTTCCCGCCGTGGTACGGCGCGGACAAGGCGCTCGCTTCGCTCGAACTCTTCGCCGCCGCGGTGATCCCGCATTTCCGGCAAAAAAAGCCGCGCGCGCAAAAGCGCGCGTGAGGCGCGTCAACGCCCCGATGACGGGGCGACGGCGAACTCGTCATTGCGCCGGTCGGTCACCAACATGGCGCCCGGATAATGGGTGATGGAGAATGCGGGCCGCACGGCGGCGATCACCGCCTGCGGCGTGACCCCGCAGGCCCAGAACACCGGAACCTCGTCGTCGCCGATCGGCACGGCGTCGCCGTAATCGGGGGCGGCGAGGTCGGCGACGCCGATCCGCTCCGGCTCGCCGATGTGGACCGGAGCGCCGTGCACCGCGGGGAATCGGGAGGTGATCTCGACCGCGCGGACGGCGTCGGCCGGCGTCATCGGCCGCATGGAGACGACGAGCGGCCCGTGAAACGGCCCGGCCGGCACCGTCGCAATCGACGTGCGATACATCGGCACCGTGCGGCCGCACGTGACGTGCCGCAATTCGATTCCCGCCGCGGCCAGCGCCTGCTCGAAAGAAAACGAGCAGCCGATGGCAAAGGTGACGAGATCATCGCGCCACCACCCCACGACATCTTCCGGCTCGTCGACGAGCGCGCCATCGCGCCACACCCGGTAGCGCGGCAAGTCGGTGCGGATATCGAGGTTCTCGGCCAGGCCCGGCATCCGCCAATCGCCCGGCGCCGCGACGCCGATGAGCGGGCACGGCCGCGGATTGAGCGCGCAGAAGCGCAAAAAATCGTCGGCGAGCGATTTGGGCAGGATCGCAAGGTTGGCTTGCACGAAGCCGGGCGCGAGTCCGGAGGTGGGCCCGACATGCGCGCCGCGCCGGATGACGAGCCGCGCCGCGAGGCCGGTCTGCGGCAAGTCGGCGCTCTCCCTTCGCATCGTGGCCGTCGCCATGGCGCCTTCCTCCGGGTGTTTCCGGCAAGCTCCTCGTTCATTCTATCATCGGACGCCGGCGCCAACAGCGCCCCGCCGCGACGATGTTACGCGCAAAAGCCGCAGCGCCGCCCGCGGCTTTGCCGGCGAAATCGGTTGAAACTCCCGCCGATATCGCGTTTGCTTGAGCGGCCGGAATTGATCGAACACTTCACGGAGGCAGCGACAATGAGCCATCACCCCTTGCGTCGGATGATCGGCCACGCATCCGGTCTGTTGTTGGTCCTGGCGGCGTGCGATGCGCAAGCCCAACAGCCGGTGCCCGCGCCCGTCAAGATCGGCTTCGTAACCTTCACCAGCGGGCCCGCCGCCGCCTCGTTCGGCATCCCGGATCGCAACGCCTCCGAGATCCTGGTCGAGAATCTCAATGCCGGCAAGGTGCCCGCGCCCTACAATCAGATCGGCCTCGGCGGCGCCAAGATCGAGCCGAAATTCGTCGATGAAGCGGGTTCCGCCGCCGACCAGGTCACCCAATATCGCAATCTCGTGGAGCGCGACCACGTCGATGTGGTCGTCGGCTACGTGTCGTCGGGCAATTGCCTGGCGATCACGCCCGTGGCCGAGGAACTCAAGGAACTCACGGTACTCGATATTTGCGGCACGCCGCGCATTTTCGAGGAAAAGCCTCGCCATTATGTTTTCCGCGTCAACCCGCATGCGACCATGGATAACGTCGCGGCGGCGCGCTACGTGCTGACGAAGATGAAGACCATCTCCGTTTATTCCGGCATCAATCAGAACTACGCCTGGGGACAGGATTCGTGGCGCGACTTCCGCCTGGCGATGAAAGACCTCGATCCCAAAGCGACGGTCGATCAGGCGCTGTTTCCGAAGCTCTTCTCCGGAGAATACGGCGCCGAGATCTCGACGCTGCTGACATCGAAGTCGCAGATCATCCATTCCAGCTTCTTCGACGGCGATCTCGAAGCGTTCATCTATCAGTCCGCCGCGCGCGGACTGCCGCAGCGCGTCCCGCTGGTGCTGACCACCGGCGAAACGTCGGTTTGGCGGCTCGGCGCCAAGCTTCCCGACGGCACGATCATCGGCGAGCGCGGGCCGCATTCGTTCCTCGCCCACGACAGCGAGCTGAACACCTGGTTCCGCAAGACCTATGTCGATCGCTTCAGCGAGCCGCCCACCTATCCGGCCTACGACCTGGCGCAGTCGCTCCTCGGCCTGAAATCCGCCTGGGAGAAGGCGCAAGCGAAGAAGGGCGGCGCGCGGCCGACGACCGAAGAGGTCATCGCCGCGTTCGAAGGCATCGAGTTCAAGACGCCGAGCACGACGGTGCGCATGGCGCTCGCCAACGGCCACCAAGGCATCACCGACACCGCCTACGGGACCTACAAGTTCGACAAAACCGAAAACAAGCCGACGCTGGTGGACATCATGCGCTTTCCCGCCGAATGCGTGAATCCGCCCCCGGGAGTGGACTCGGTCGCCTGGCTCGAAGGCGGCATGAAAGGCGCCAAGTGCGACTGACAACGCGCCTTCCCCGCAACGGGGGAGGAACAAGGACGCCCGCAATCGGCTCCCTCCGAACGTGCGCATGCAGGATTCGTCATGCTGACCGCGTTCGCCATCCTCACTGACGGGCTCGTTTACGCGGCCTATCTCTTCCTCGTCGGCGTCGGCCTCACGCTGATCTTCGGCGTGATGAGGATTCTCAACGTCGCCCACGGCTCGTTCTACGCCTACGGCGCCTACGCCGCCGCGGTCGCGGTCGGCGTTTACTTCGATGCCGGGCTGCCGGCGGCGGGCGGATTTCTGCTCATGGTGCTGGTGGCGATGGCGGTCGGGCTGGTGCTCGGACTGATCATCGAGCGCGGCGTCTTGCGCCGCGTTTACGGCCGGGACGAGGTTGTCGTCGTGCTCGTCACCTATGCGGTCTTCCTCATCCTCGAAGACGCGATCAAGCTGATCTGGGGACCCGACTCCTATGCGCTCTATCAACCGCTCGGCGTGACCGGGACCGTCGATGTCGGGGGATTGGTGCTCTCCGGCTACGATATCGGCCTGGTCGCGTTCGCCGGGCTGCTCGCGGCCGCGGGAAGCTTGGCGCTCAAGCGCACGCGCTGGGGCCGCCTGCTCACGGTGGTGATCTTCGACCGCGAGCTTGCGGCCGCGTTCGGCATCAACGTGTCCGTGGTGTACACCGCGACCTTCGTGCTCGGCGCCATGCTCGGCGCGCTCGGCGGCGCAGCGATGGCGCCGAAGATATCGGTGACCTTGGGCATCGGCGTCGAGGTGATCGTGCTCGCCTTCGCGGTGGTCGTGATCGGCGGCCTGGGCTCGATCGACGGCGCCTTCATCGGCGCGCTCGTTGTCGGCCTGTGCCGGGCCGCGGCCGTGCATCTTGTGCCGCAGATCGAATTGTTCGTCATCTACGCGGTGATGGCGCTGGTGCTGGTGCTGCGACCGCAGGGTTTGTTCGCCCGCGCGCAGCCGCGAAAGATCTAAAAATGGCGCCGCGCTCGATCGTCATCGGCATGCTCGCCTTCCTCCTCGCCGCGGCCGTCGCGCCGGCGCTGCCGACATGGCTCGTGTCGCTGGCCACGGTCGCCTTCGCCAACGCGCTGGTGGTGCTCGGGCTCGTCATCCTGTGGCGCGCCGGCTTGGTGCCGTTCGGGCAGGCGCTGTACTACGCCGTCGGCGCCTATAGCGTGGCGCTGATCACCCGCTACAGCGGCGTCCGCGACGTGCTGGCAATGCTCGCGGCGGCCGCGGCGCTTTCCGGCCTGGTCGGCTACCTGACCGGTTTTCTGCTCGCGCGTTACCGCGAGATCTTCTTCTCCATGCTCAGCCTCGCGCTGTCGATGATTCTCTACGGCGTGCTGGTGAAGACCGAGACGCTCGGCTCGACCGACGGCTTTCACGTCGATTCCCCGACCTATTTCGGCGCCGCGCCGCAGGGCGGGATGCGCCTTCTGGTCCTGTTCTGGCTGGTGCTGGCCTGCTGCTCCCTCTCGGCGTTGCTGGTTTCGCTCTATTTCCGCTCCGTCGCCGGCGCGCTGGCGATACCCGCGCGCGACAGCGAAATCCGGCTGGAGTTTCTCGGCGTCTCGGTCAACCGGCTTATCCATCTCAACTTGGTCATTGCCGCGACGCTCGCCGGAATCGGCGGCGCATTGGCGGCGATCGCGGTCGAGCACGTCGATCCCGACATGTCGTACTGGACGACGTCCGGCGGTTTCGTGTTCGTGACCATCCTCGCCGGCGCCGGCTCCGTGGCCGCGGCGTTCGTCGGCTCGCTCCTGTTCGAACTCCTGAAATCGATCGCCTACGACGTCCTGCCGGGCACGTGGCAGATCTTTCTCGGCGCGGTATTGCTGCTCACCATCCTGTTCCTGCCCGGAGGCATCGGCTCGCTGTTCATGCGGCGGCGGCGGCCGGAGCCCGCATCATGAACGCGACGTCATGAGCGCGATCCTCGCCGTCCGCGGCCTGCAAAAGACCTTCGGCTCGGTGGTCGCCGCGCGCGACATCAACGTCGCGGTGCCGCCGTTGCAGACCGTCGGCATCATCGGCGCGAACGGCGCCGGAAAAACGACGTTCGTCAACATGATCACCGGCCATCTGCGGCCGAGCAAGGGCACGATCGTCTTCTGCGACCGCGACATCACCGGCCGCCCGTCGCGCGAGATCACGCGACTGGGCATTGCCCGCTCCTTTCAGATACCGCAGATCTTCCAATCGCTGAGCGTGTTCGAGAACATGTGCGCGGCGACCGCGATCGCCCACGCCGCGGGCGGGCTTCCGGCGCAACTGCTCACGCCCTGGCGTGCGCCCGGCAGCCTGCGGCAGGCCGAGGCCGCGCTCGAACTGTTTCGCATCGCCCGTTACCGCGATACGCCGGCGGCGACGCTGCCGCAGGGCGTGCGCAAGCTGCTCGACATCGCCATGGCGGTCGCCGGTTCGCCGCGCCTGCTGCTGCTCGACGAGCCGACCAGCGGCATCACGATCGAGGAGAAATTCGAGCTGATGGACGTGGTGATGTCGGCGCTGAAAGACCGCGGCATCACGGTGCTGTTCGTCGAGCACGACATGGACATCGTCGCGCGCTACGCCGACCGCGTGCTTGCCTTCTACGACGGCGCGGTGATCGCCGACGGATCGCCAGCGCAGGCGTTGGCCGATCCGCGCATCCAGGAACTGATCAGCGGGCCGCAACTCAAGCCCGCGACGCGCAGCGCCGGTCATGCTTAGGATCGCCCATCTCGGCGTCTCGATCGGCGCCGTCGCCATCATCCGCGACGCGTCGCTCGAACTCGGCGCCGGCGAGATGTGCGGGCTGATCGGCCGCAACGGCGCCGGCAAAACCACGCTGATGCGCGCGCTGATGGGCGCGCTGCCGGCGCGCGGCAGCGCCGAGCTCGACGGCGTCGATCTCATCCGCCTGCCGGCCCATCGCCGCGTCGCCCACGGCATCGGCTACATGCCCGAGGATCGCCGGCTGGTGCCCGAGTTCACCGTGGAGGAGAACATCCGCCTGCCGAGCTGGACGACGAGATCGTCCGGCGCCGACGCGCGGCTCGACTGGATTTTCGGCATCATGCCGGAAGTTGAGCGCTTGCGCGGCAGGCGCGCGCTCGAATTGTCCGGCGGGCAGCAGAAGATGGTGGCGCTCGCGCGCGCGCTCATGGCCGGCCGGCGCATGCTGCTGCTCGACGAGCCGTTCGAGGGGCTCGCGCCGGCGCTCGCCCGGCGGCTCGGCGAGGTGTTGGCGAGCCTCAAGGCGCAATCGGTTTCCGTGTTGCTCGCCGAATCGAACGAAATCCACGTCGCCGATCTGCTGGCGCGCGTCTATCGCATCGAGCGCGGTGCGGTGACGCCGGCATAGGGAAGCTCGGCCGATGCTCCGCCAAGGTCGCCGCCGTCAGGTCGGCAATCCGGCCTTCGCCAGGCCCGCGGCAATACGTTCGACATCCTCCGGCCTGAAGGGTAGCCGGGCGAAATGGTCTTTGAACGCGTATTTTGGATTGATCTCCTGAAGCTCGCGCCAGACGCGACCGGCCTCATCGATCTCACCGAGATGACCGAGGGCGGAAGCGAGCGTGGCGCGGCTGAAATCCGTCTCCGGGACAAGCATGATCCGCTGCCGGAACAGGGCCGCCGCCGTTTCGTACTTGCCGGCGAGCAGATAGGCCATGCCGAGGAAGTGCAGATAATGCGGATTGAAAGCGGGATCGAGGCGCATGGCGCGCTCGATCATCGGGATCGCTTCCAGGGGCTGTCCGGAAAGGTTGCGGATATTGCCGAGGATGTTGTAGGCCGCGGCCAAGTTCGGGTTGAGGGAAAGCGCCCTGTCGACCGCGGATTTCGCCCGATCGAGGTCCTTTTCGAAGACCGCCACCAGGGCCGACACGCAGAACGCGAGCGGTTCGTTCGGGTCCTTTGCGATCGCCCGCTGCGCGTAATGTTTGGCAAGCCCCAGCGAACTGTCGGGATCTTCGCTCCAGCGGTTCTGGTAGTCGAATACGTAGGCAAAACCGAGACACGCATAGGCTTGCGAATAGTCGGGATCGAGCTCCACCGCCCGCGTGAAGAACTTGATCGACTGCGCGAACGTCTCGCGATTCTTGGTCTTCCCGAGCATGAACTCGCGGCCGCGCAGGAAACAGTCGTAAGCGTCGATGTTGGAGGTGTCGCCGTCGGCGAGTCGCGCCTTCTCCGCCGGGCTGAGGGTTATCTTGAGCGCGTCGACAATTCGATGCGTGACGTCGTCCTGAACCGCGAAGATATCGGTCAGATCGCGATCGTAGCGGTCGGCCCACAGGTGCCCGCCGCTCGCGGAGTCGATGAGCTGCGCGGTGATGCGCACGCGGTTGCCGGCGCGGCGGATCGAGCCTTCGAGCACCGCGCGCACGCCCAGCTCGCGGCCGATGCTGCGGACGTCGACCGGGCGCCCCTTATAGGTGAAGCTCGAATTGCGCGCGATCACCGTCAGGCCGCCGATTTTCGACAGATCGGTGATGATGTCTTCGCTGATGCCGTCGGAAAAGTACTCCTGCTCCGGATCGCCGGACATATTGGTGAACGGCAAAATGGCGATCGACGGCTGGTCGGACTGCGCCGAAGCCGGCGACGCCGGAGCGCGGTCGAGGCGGATGCCGTACACCCGCACCGGCCGCGCGATGTTCTTGAGCTGGCGGTCGCCATGATCCTCATAAGCAAAATCCATTTTGCCGTCGATTTCTTCGTGCACCTTGCCGGAAACGCAAATGCCGCCCGGCTCGGCGATGCCTTCGAGCCGCGCCGCAACGTTGATGCCGTCGCCGAAGATGCGATTGTCGTCGTAGATGACGTCGCCGAGATTGATGCCGATGCGAAATTGCATGCGCCGCCCGGGTTCGATCGAGGCGTTGCGCTCCGCCATCGTCCGTTGAATGGCGACGGCGCATTCGACCGCGTTCACGACGCTGGCAAATTCGGCCAATATGCCGTCGCCGGCGGTGTCGATGATCCGTCCGCCAAAGTCGCCGACCATCGGCAGCACGACCGCCTGATGGCCCTTGAGGTCGCGCACGGTGCGCGCTTCGTCGGCGCCCATGAGCGCGCTGTAGCCGGCGATGTCCGCGGCCAGGATCGCTGCGAGCCGGCGCGACTGGCTCTCCGACATGGCGGTTTCTCCGGATAGACGCCGACGACGGCGTCGGGACACATAAGCGCGCCGCGGAAGATTACCACCCCGATCGGCGGCGCCGGAACCCGGTCGTCTCCGGATTCACAACCGGTCTTCCATCGCCGCCCCCGTCGTCGTCGGGTCATGTCGCTGCGGCCGACCGAGGCTGAGAAAATCGGTCATCGCTCCTCGGAGCCCTTGCCGAGAAAGGCCATGAGCGCGGCCACGTCCCGCTTGTCCGCCGCGAAATCCGCGGCGATGCGCTCGTAGACATGCGCGGCGCCTTCATAGAGTTCGCGCGCGGCGACATCGTCGCCGACGAAACCCGCGATCTCGCGCATCTCGGCGACCCACCGATAGGCCTTGGCCGGCATCGCGGGCAAAGTCCGCTTGTGCCAAGCGAGCATCTCCTTCTGGCTGAAGGACAGTTCCGCGATCAGCGCCGCGGCGGAGCCGGCGCGCGTCGCCGCGAGCATCATCGCCGCGCCAATCGCCTGCGTGCCCTTGGTGATGCCGGCATAGGACATTTTCAGCGCCGAGGCCGCGCTGAAAGCTCCGTCCAGCACGCGCACGTCGAGCCCGTAGCGGCGCAACGCGGCAAAGCGCGGCGCCGCGGCGCCGGAGGCATAAAAGCGCGGGCCGGATATTCCGGCCCGCGGCCCCCTTCCCTTCCCCACTTGCGGGTGAGGATCGGGAGCGGGCGGCGGGCCGATGATGCCGCAATCAACGAAGGCACATCCCGTCGGCGCGATCGCCGCCGCGACGCGCGCCACCGTCGCCGGATTGACGGCGTTGCAATCGACATAGATCGGCTTGGTGGCGCCGGCGCCGAGCGCCGGCACGAAACGCCGCGCCAGTGACAGCGCCTCGCCCGGCGGCAGGACCGAAAGAATGAAATCGGCCGAGGCGATCTCCTCATCGCTTGCCGCGGCCATGCCGGCCGCCTGCGCCCGCGCCACGGTCTGTCGGCTGCGGCCGGCGAGCGAGGTCAGCACTTTGACGCCGTGATCGGCGAGCCTTTTTCCGACCGCCGCGCCCATCGCGCCGGCCGCAATCACCGCGACGACAGGAATCATGATGTCCTCGATGGCGAACCGCGGACCGATCATAGCGTCATTCCGCGGCGCGGCGAAGCGGCGGACCGCTTGGCACTTGCAAACCTCCTGCTTTGCACTAAGCATACGAATCGTGCCGGCCCCGCCGCGAAAATAGCTTGGCCAGGGGGTGACGCCGGGCTTCCGGCTGTTATATCTTCTTAAGAAAGATCCGAGCTATGCTCGGGAGGCGTAAGATCTAGGAGGATCGTATGGCCATTCGCAAAGCGACGCTTAGGTCGGCGCCGCCGCGGCCAGAATTGGAGCGGCTACTTTCGGCAGCCAGAGAACACGAGATCACAGACGCGGAACTGCAGGAGCAGCGCGTCAGCTTTGCATACGGAAATGCGCCGAAAGATTCTCGAATCACAAAGGAGTCGGCCCGTTCTGCCGCGAGGAGCCTTCGCCTACAGCGAGCGTAATTGGTCGGAGAAAAGCCCGGCTTTGGCCGGGCATTTTTTGAGGCATGATAGTCTCAGAAGGCAGTGACCGAGAATTATTCGATTGGGTCCAAGAGCAGAATCTCGTCCGTCAATACGACTTTCTTACGAATTGCATCTTGATCGGCCTCAAACAGGGACACACTGCTCTAGATAAGTATACCCTTTGGGCGTTAAACCACATCGCCGTAGCAAACATCTCGCAGTTCGGCGGCAGGTTTCGTGAAGAGCCAATCTATGTGGGCAATCATAAGCCTCCCCATTTTCGCGAGATTCCAGACCTCATGGATCGTTTCATTTCGACGATTCATGAAAATTGGTTCAACTGGACTGCGACAGAATTAGGTGCCTACGGCCTTTGGAGGCTTAATTGGATACATCCGTTCATTGAGGGAAACGGAAGAACGGCTAGGGCGACATGTTACTATCTTCTTTGCGTGCGATCCGGTCTATTACTGCCAGGGCGAAGGATCGTTCCCGAACGCATACGCGATGACCGCGCAGGGTATGTCGCGGGCCTGCACGCAGCAGACCGAGCTTGGGAGGAAGGCAATCTCGATTTCTCCGAGTTAGAGGCATACTTGGCTCATCTGCTAGAAGCCCAATTGTCCGACGACGGCGCGGCGTAAGCCCGCGTAGGCTGCCGCCACAATCAAACTGAGACACTACCGGCGGCAGGATTTCAAACCGAGGCACTACCGCCGGAATCCATAGTCACGGAATCACGGTTATCGATTCCGGGTTGCCGCGGAGCTTTGCATCGGCCGGCCGGAAACCGGACCTCTCGGCTCGGCCCGGAACGCAAGCCGGAATCATACGGTCTCGCGCGCCCGTGTCGTGAGGCCGTCGGCGCCGCGTTGCAAGCGTCGGCGCAACGCCGCCGGGCGGCCGTCGGCGCTCGGCTGGTAGAACACGCTGTAGCGCGCCGCGGCCGCGGCGAACGCCAGCGCGTCGGCCGGTTTCTTCACTTCGAATGAATCGAAACCGGCGCGCAGGAGAAACTGGAACTGGTCGCGCAGCACGTCGCCGGTGGCGCGCAACTCGCCGCGAAAGCCGTAGCGCTCGCGCAACAGCCGCGCCTGGCTGTAGGCGCGGCCGTCGCGGAATTTCGGAAAGACGAGGGCGACGAGCGCAAGCTCGCTCAGCCACGGCCCCAATTCCCCGACCCGGCGGTCGTTCGGCCAGAGGACGCCGACCGCGGCGTCGCGCCGCGCCAGCTCGGGCGCGTCGGCGAGGAACCGTTCTCCCGGTACGATGACCGGCACGCCGTCCGGTATCGGCGCGTCGTCGAGGACGCGGAGATAACGATCTTCATCGACATGACCCGCCTTAACGAGCGGCATAGACGCGCTCCTTGAACGGTTCGATGCCGGTGCGTTTGAGCGTATCGATGAACGGCTCGTCCGGGCGTTGGCGCAGCTCCATATAGGCCGCGGCGATGTCCTCGACGACGTCGGCCACTTGCGCGAAGGGGACCGCCGGACCGATCAGCGTGCCGAGCTTGGCGTCTTCGTCGGCCTTGCCGCCGAGCGTGATCTGATAAAATTCCTCGCCGTTCTTCTCGACGCCGAGAATGCCGATATGGCCGACGTGGTGATGGCCGCAGGCGTTGATGCAGCCGGAAATGTTGATGTGCAGCCGGCCGAGATCGCGCGCCAGATCGAGATTGCGGAAGCGGCCGGCGATTTGCTGCGCCACCGGGATCGAGCGCGCATTGGCCAGGCTGCAATAGTCGAGCCCCGGGCAGGAGATGATGTCGGAGACGAGACCGATATTGGGCGTGGCGGCGCCGATCGCGCCGAGCGCCGGCCAGAGCGCGGGAAGGTCGCGCTGGGCGACATGCGGCATGACCAGGTTCTGCTCGTGGCCGACGCGGATTTCGCCGAACGAATAGCGCTCGGCAAGCTCGGCGATCGCCTCCATCTGCGCCGCGGTGGCGTCGCCCGGCGTGCCGCCTTCCGGCTTGAGCGAGAGCGTGACGATGGCGTAGCCCGGGACCTTGTGATTGGCGACCGCATTGTCCATCCAGGCGTCGAACGCCCGGTCGGCGCGGCGCGCCTGCGTCAGCGCCGGCGGGCTGTCGTCGAGCCGCTCATAGGCCGGATAGCGGAAACGGCCGGCGATCTCGGCGACCACCGCGGGATCGAGCGCGAGCGCGCCGTCCTTGATCGTCTGCCACTCCGCTTCGACCTCTCTGGCGAACGCCTCGGCGCCGAGATCGTGCACCAAAATCTTGATGCGCGCCTTCCAGATGTTGTCGCGCCGCCCGAAGGCGTTGTAGGTGCGCAGCACCGCTTCGACGTAACTCAAGACATCGCGCTTGTGCAGGAACGGCTTGATCGTCTTGGCAAGGAACGGCGTGCGGCCGAGGCCGCCGCCGACCATGACCTCAAAGCCCGCTTCGCCGGCGCCGTTGCGGTGCAGGCGCAGCGCCAGGTCGTGAATGCGCAGCGCGGCGCGGTCATGGCCGGCGGCGCCGACCGCGATCTTGAACTTGCGCGGCAGGAACGAAAATTCGGGATGCAGCGTCACGTGCTGGCGGATGACTTCGGCCCAGATGCGCGGGTCCTCGATCTCGTCGGGGGCGACGCCGGCCCACTGGTCGGTGGTGACGTTGCGGACGTTGTTGCCGCTCGTCTGCATGCCGTGCATGCCGACGCCGGCAAGCTCGGCCATCGCCTCCGGCAGCTCCTGAAGCTTGATCCAGTGGAACTGGATGTTCTGCCGCGTGGTGAAATGGCCGTAGCCGCGATCGTAACGGCGGGCGACGTGCGCCAGCATGCGCAACTGCGCCGACGACAGCGTTCCGTAAGGAATGGAGATGCGCAGCATGTAGGCGTGGAGCTGCAAATAGACGCCGTTCATCAGCCGCAGCGGCTTGAATTCGTCCTCGCTCAGCTCGCCCGACAGGCGGCGGGCGACCTGGTCGCGAAAATCGGCGACGCGCTCGGCGACCAGCGTGCGGTCGAGATCGTCGTAGAGATACATGGGCGCCTAGCTTTTACATTGCGCATGATCTTTTTCCGAAAGGCGGCGATCGCTTTTCGGGATCATGCCTGGATGCCGGAACGTGACCGGCAGATCGATCGTGGGGCCGCCGCGGCGAATGATCTCGCGCAGGTTGCCGGGCCGCACGCCGCCCTCGCTCGTGCGCTTGACCGGCGCGATATAGGGGCCGACCGCGCGCAGATCGTCGGCCATCGCGGCGGCGAACATTTGCCGGGCGACGGCGGCATCGGCCGTGACCGCGGCGGCATCGAGATCAGTGGTCCAGCCGTCGGCGCGCCAATACACCACGGCGCCGTCGCCGACGCGGTTCGCGGTCACCACCACCGGCCCGGTGATCCTGATTTTTTGTTCCAGCGGCGAAGTCATCGTCCGCTCAAAGCGCCAAAGGAAACGAAGCAAAAACCCGTTCGCGCGCGGTTTTCCGCTGCGCGACATGATCTCTATATATGCGCCATCTCTATATATGCGCCGCTTTTCAGCAGCAAACATCAGAATATTCTACCAAATGTCATGCGCAGCGTGGCATGAGCGCGCCGAAAGTCGGTCGATATGAGAAGGTCATTGCGCGCAGCGATTACCGGCGGCGCCGGCCGATCAGTCTTCCGGCGCCGGACCGCACCATCCGGGCAGGTAATCGGCGTCGCTGCTCTTGGCCAATTCGAGCGCCTCCTCGACCGCGCGGTCGAAGTCGCGCTCGACCAGCTTGCGCTTCATGCGCCGGCGCAGGAAATCCGCCCAGATAAATTCGCTGAATGGAGTGGTGTCCTTGGCGAAGCCGCCGGCGCGGCGCAACTCGCCGGCGAGCGAACGGAACGGATCATCAATGAGATCGGTCACCGCCTTGGGAATGTCGCGGTAATGGCGGCGGCGGCCCTCGGCGTCGAACGGATGCATCCAATTGCGGTTGTCCATGACCGTCCAGAACGCGTCGCCGTCGAGCTTGCTCAGATTGGCCACGATCGTCACCGCCACCTGCTTGACGCCTTCGTCGTGGAGGGCGAGTGCGAGATGGTGATGATCGATAACGTAGTGCCGGCGTTTGGGGCCGAGGATGACCGGAATCATGTGCTTGCCGAGAAATTTTTCGCCTTTTTTCGTTGCGGTCTCGCGCCAGTGCTTGCGCTTGGCCAGCACCTCGCGCATGCCGACGGTGATCTGGGTGGGACGCAAATCCGCAATCTTGACCGGAGTGAGAACGGGCTCGCGCACCACGGTCATCTGCGACTCTCCTCTGCGGCGGGTGCCGGTCAGTTCGCCGACGTGGCGACCGCGCTGCTCAATTTGTCGAACAGCCCGGTGATGTCCTTGCGGATGGTCGCCAGCTTGCCGAACTGTTCCGCGAGCATGGCAACGCGATCTTCGAGTTCCTTCTTGATCTCGGCGAATTTTCGCACGCGCGCGGCGAGATCGCCATCCTCGCTCTCGTCGATGCGCCGCATCTTGGCGACCAGCTTGTCGCGGATGTCCTTGAGCTCCTCGATGAGGCTTGCCACGCCGCCCTCCGCGGCTTCGAACGGAACGAGCTGCGAGTGCAGATCGCCGAGCCTGGTCTTCAACTGCCTGAAGATTCCCACTCGGCGTTCGATATCGTCGAGACGCGCTTGCATCTCCTCGATGAACGCGGCGAGCTCCTCGGTGCGCGCATCGACCCCGGCGGCGCCGTCGCCGCGCTCGCCGATCGCGAGGATATCGAGCACGCGGTCGAAGTTGGCGAACAGCCCGGTAAGATCCTTGCGCAACGTCGCCAGCCGGGAAAATTCCACGTTCAACTCCGACAGGCGACCGTCGAGCGCCTTCTTGTCGTCGGCAAATCTCTGCACCCGTTCGGCGAGCGGCCCCTCCGGCGTCTGCTGCAAGGAATCGATCGCCGCCATCAGCCGATCGCGCTCCTCGCGCAATTCCTTGACGCGGCTGGCGACGCCGTCGGCGGCGGCGGCGAATGGATCAAGCCGGCTGCGCAGCTCGGCATAGTCCTCCTTCACGCCGGCCATGACCTTCGCAGCGCGTTCGATGTCGTCGCAGCGCTCATGGCCGCGGCGGACGAATTCCATCATGTCCTTCAAGCCGAGGTTGACCGCGACCGCGTCGTCGCCGCCGGCAATCTCGTCCAGCGACCGCGCGATGTCGTTCTGGCGACCCTCCAGCTCCATGAAAAGCCGTTCGATCGAACGCCTTCTCTCCAGCACCGGAGCGAGCCGGTCTTGCAGCAACTGCTGCTGGGTGCGGAGATAGTCGACGCGCGACTGCAGATCGCCGGCCTCGTTGCGGCCTTGCTGCACCTGCGCGACGTGCTCCGCATCGGTAAGCCGCTGCTGGAGCGCGCCGATCGCATCCTCCGGATCGGTGCGAACGAGCTGGTGCATCGCGGCTTCGACATCGACCTGGGTCCCGACCAGCGCCTTCACGCCGCCGCGCACGCCGTTGAGCCGCAGCTCCAGCGCCTGCGCCGCCCGACGCTGCCGCACGAGGATGCTACAGAGCCACGCGGCGCAGACGAGCAGCGCGACCGGCACGACCGCGATCACCGTCCAGGCGGCGCGAAACGGCAATGGCTGAGAGCGGAAGGCATCAAACAATACGGTCGTCTCGGGCCCGCCGGTCAGCAGGATGAATCCGACGGCGCCCACCAACAGCACGGCGCAGATGCCGACGATCTTGCCCATTTGCGGTGACTCGCTCCTGTTGTTTGGTACGACAGGCGCCCGGCTCATACAAGGGCAAGAACCGCCGGCAGGGCGAGGAAACAACGCATGGACAAGCCGCGCGCGGCTCGCTATGGGCGACGGTAACCCATCCCGACGTCGGACATGCGGGCGGAACCGTCTGTTATGAGCGTGTCGTGAACACGCTGCGGCGCGCCGAGGCGGCGCTTCTCGTCGGCCTCTCGATCCTGCTTCTCGGCGCCGGCCGCCATCCGGCACGCGGCGGGGAGCCGGCGGCGACCGCCGAACCCGAGCGCGGGAGCTGCCGGCGTTCGGCGTTCCGCGTCGTCGTCGATGTCGGCCACACGCGCGAGGTGCCCGGCGCCGTCAGCGCGCGCGGCGTTCCCGAATACACGTTCAACCTTCAGCTCGGCACCGAGATCAGGCAGGCGCTCGTCGACGCCGGTTTCAAGAAGGCCGTGCTCCTGATCACCGCCGCCGCTCCGCCGTTGGGGCTCGTCGAGCGGGCCGCGCGCGCCAACGGCCTGCGGGCCGACCTCTTCATCTCCGTCCACCACGATTCCGTTCCCGTTCGTCTGCTCGAGACCTGGCAATACCAGGGACGGGAGAACCATTTCAGCGACCGGTTCACGGGCTACGCCATTTTCATGTCCGACGACAACGCCGACCGCGCCGGCAGCCTGCAATTCGGCAGATTCCTCGGCCGGGAGCTGCAAGCGCGCGGTTTGCACTACACGCCGCATTACACGCTGCCGCTCATGGGCAAGCGCCGCCGCCAACTCCTCGACGCCGCGGCCGGAGTTTACCGTTACGATCAGTTGATCGTGCTGCGGGAGAGCCGCATGCCGGCGGTGTTGCTCGAAGCCGGCTCGATCGTCAATCGGCAGGAGGAAGTGGAATTGGCGAGCCGCGAACGCCGCGCCCTCGTCGGCGCGGCCGTGGCGGCGGCCGTGGAGGATTTCTGCGCCGCGCGCCCGCACCCGAAGATCGTGCCGGTGAAGCGCCCGTCATCCGCCGGTCCGGGCAGGCGGCGCGGCCGCGTCAATTCGGCCGCCTCGGCCCGCTGATCCTCTCGCTTTGCGGCGGCGAGCCGACACCTGAACGCCGGCGAACCTGAGGAGTTTGTTGAAAAATTCATGGCGGCGCTGCACCTTTCGCGACTCGCCTCCGCGGTCGGTAACGGCTAAATGATGGGCGATTCGAGCGCCTGACCGTTTGCAGCCGCGGCGGCCGAGCGGAAACCCGTGCGGCGCGCCCAACGTTTACGTCAATCATGGATCAGCGCACCGACAACGAGCGTCGCCCGGACACCGCGCCGGGCCGAGAAGCAAAACCCGCGATCG
This sequence comes from Xanthobacteraceae bacterium, assembly GCA_030037895.1. Classification (GTDB taxonomy): domain Bacteria; phylum Pseudomonadota; class Alphaproteobacteria; order Rhizobiales; family Xanthobacteraceae; genus BOG-931. The sequence continues at coordinate 71,450 of JASHPW010000064.1, forward strand.
GCGAGGCGCGCAAAAGCCGTTCGTGGCTCGACGCCCTGCGCGCGCGCCGCCGCATGGTGCTCGTTGTCGCCGCGTTGATCATTGTCGCGCTGATCGCGCTCGCGGTCTGGTGGGTCAACGCCAGCGGTTATGAAACCACCGACGACGCCTTCATCGACGCCCGCACGGTGTCGATCAGTTCGCAAGTCAGCGCCGCCATCGTCGACGTGCCGGTGACCGACAACCAGCTCGTGGAGGCGGGCGCCGTGCTCGTGCGCCTCGACGACCGCGACTACACGGCGCAGGTCGATCAGGCCAAGGCGCAAGTCGATCAGAGCAAGGCCAATATCGCCAACAGCGACGCCCAACTGGCCGCGCAGCAGGCGCGCATCGAACAGGCCGACAAGCAATCCGCGCAATCAAAGGCGGCGCTCGAATTCGCGCAACAGGAAGACGAACGCTACCAGCGGCTGGTCAAGACCGGCACGGCCACCGTCGAGCAGGCGCAGCAATACGGCTCCAATCTCCTGCAGGCGCAAGCCGCCTATGCCGCGGCGCAGGCCAACGCCATCGCCACGGAGAAGCAGCTTCCGGTCCTTGAGGCGCAGCGCCGGCTCGCCGCGGCGCAATTGGAACAGGCGCGCGCCGCCCAGGAACAGGCCGAGGCCAATCTGTCGCGCACCGTCGTCACCGCGCCGGTTGCCGGCCGGGTGGTGCGGTTGACGGCCGCCAAGGGCAACTACGCCGCGGTCGGCCAGGCGCTGTTGATGTTCGTGCCGCGCCAGGTGTGGGTGACGGCCAATTTCAAGGAGACGCAGCTCAAGCAGGTGCGGCCCGGCAGCGCGGTCGACATCAGGATCGACGCCTATCCCGGCCGCGTCTTCAAGGGCCACGTCGACAGCGTCCAAGCCGGCAGCGGCACCGCCTTCAGCCTGTTGCCGGCCGAGAACGCCACCGGCAATTACGTCAAGATCGTGCAGCGGGTGCCGGTCAAGATCGTGTTCGATCAACAACCCGACGTGCTGCTCGGACCCGGCATGTCGGTGGTGCCGTCCGTCAAGACCAAATGACCGATCAGCGGCAATATTCCGGGCCGCAGAGCCGCTCGGCGGCGGGCGACCGCAGTCCCTGGCTCATCGCCATCGTCGTCTCCATCGCCACTTTCATGGTGGTGCTCGACACCGCGATCGCCAACGTATCGCTGCGCTACATCGCCGGCAGCCTGGCGATCAGCGTCGATGAAAGCACCTGGGTGGTCACGACCTATCTCATCGCCAATGCCGTGGTGCTGCCGGCGAGCGGCTGGCTGTCGAACGTGATCGGCCGCAAGCGCTTCTACATGCTTTGCGTGGCGACTTTCACCGTGGCCTCGCTGCTGTGCGGACTCGCCTCCAGCCTCGGCGCCTTGATCCTGTTCCGCATCCTGCAAGGGCTCGGCGGCGGCGGCATGCCGACCAGCGAACAAGCCATGTTGGCGGATACGTTCCCGCCGCGGCAGCGGCCGCAGGCGTTCGCGCTCTACGGCATCGCCGTCATCGTGGCGCCGACGATCGGCCCGACGCTCGGCGGCTGGATCACCGACAACTACTCGTGGCACTGGATTTTCTTCATCAACGTCCCGGTCGGCATCGTGTCGCTCATACTGGTGCAATGGCTGGTGGTGGAGCCGGACGTGCTCGAGCGCGAGCGCGAAGAACGGCTCGCCGGCGGGCTCAAGGTCGACTGGATCGGATTCGCGCTGATCGCACTCAGCTTCGGCGCCCTCGAAATCGTCCTCGACAGGGGCCAGATCGACGACTGGTTCCACTCGACGTTCATCGTCACCTGCGCGACCATTTCCGCCTGCTCGTTCGTATTCTTCATCCCCTGGGAGCTGACCCACGACCAGCCGATCGTCGATATCCGGCTGCTGTGCCGACGTCAGTTCGCGATGTCGTTTCTGGTGATGATGGCGGTGGGCGCCGTCCTGTTCGGCTCGAACCAGATCACGCCGCAACTCATGCAGACGAACTTTCCGTACACGGCGATGCTGTCCGGCCTCGCCATGATGCCGGGCGGCCTGGCCATGCTGGTCATGATGCCCATCGCCGGCCAGATCATCGGTTTCATGCAGCCCAAATATTGGCTGGCGATCGGTCTCTCCGCCGTGGCGCTGGCGATGTGGTACTCGACGTCGCTGACCCCCGATGCGAGTTTCGGCTATTTTGCGACGGTGCGGATCTTGCAGACGATCGGAATGCCTTATTTGTTCATTCCGATCAATTCCGTCGCCTACGATGGATTGCCGCAGCAAAAGACCAGCGAGGGCTCCGCGCTCATCAACGTGGCCCGCAACCTCGGCGGCAGCCTGGGCGTGTCGCTGGCCAATACCGAGCTGCTGCAACGCTCCCAATTCCATCAGGCGCGGCTCGTCGAGAACATCATCCCCTCGTCGCCGGCGTACCAGTCCACTCTTCAGCACATGATGCAGTACTTCGCGCCGGGCGGATCGCCCGCCGGCGCACAGGGCCGGGTGATCAGCTATATCGGCCAACTTGTCAGCCAACAGGCCGCGCTCATGGCCTACATCGATATTTTTTACTCGTGGGCTATCTTCGCCGCCGTGCTCGTTCCGGTCGTACTGCTGATGGTGCGGCGGGTGCCGCGCCAAGCCGGCCAGGCGCCGGGTGGGCACTGAAGATTTTCGCGCTAGATATTCGCGCTCGAGCAACCACAAGGCCGCCTGACGCACGGCTTTCCGTCCAATTTATATGCTCTCCCGAGGACGCGATCACGGCCGTGCTCCGAAGACTTCGCCAAACGCGCGCCCTGGAAGGCATGGCGGGCAGCATCACCGTCGAGTGACCGCAATTGCGGCGGTGTTTATGGCGCCCGCCTTCATTTCGGGCAGATCGATGAAAAATGCGCGAACCGATGGCACATTCTTCAAAGCACGGCGTTCTCTTCGCGACGACATTGAGCGTTGCGGATGACACCGCCGAGGCGCGCAAAAATAGACGCTGAAAATGGCCGAAGCGGTGCCGCAATACTCTCCTGCGGCAGAAAGTCCTTTTGCCCGCCTTGGGACGGCACCATTCTTGCTTGAACTTGTTGTCGGAGGGGTTGGGGTTGGCATGGGAAGGACCCGGGACGATCAGTCCCGGGAAGAAAGGAGTCGCCAATGTGTGACTTTAGCCTCCAAAGCGTGCGGTCGCGACCTGCGAAGGTCGGCGACAAGCTCATGACGCGTGATTTCGGGACCGGCACACGCGGGTTTGCCGCCGCGGGCGATCCGGGCCTGGCGGTATGCCTGTTGCCGGGAACGGAACTGGCGTTCGCCGGCGAAGTCGCCTGCCTGCCGGCCGGCCTGCTCGGGTGGAAGACGAAGACGATCAATTACCACACGGCCATCTTCCGGCAGGTCAACAAGGAGAAATTGGCCGCGCACCACGATTCTCTCGAATTTCCCGATGGGCGGATCGTGTTGCTGACGTTGCTGTGCGAGGGCCAGGCGGCGACGGTGCTGCAATTGCCGGCGCAGCCGACGACTGCGGCACAGGCGCGCGAACAGGAACGCGTCGGTTTCCTCGGCTGAAGCGCGCGTCCTCCCGCTCATGCCCGCCGGTAGCGGTCAGAGAGCGGTAAACAAGCCCGGCCGCCTCCGGGCGGCCGGTTTGCGTCCGATTGTTGTGCGCGTGATCGTTCAGCCCGCCGCCGGAGAAACATTGGCGAAGCAGCGCATGCTGGTATCCACGATCTTCTGGCCGTCCGAAACAAAACGCCGGCTGTCTTCGCCGAACATGCTCAGCAATTCATTCAGCCATTCCTGATATGCGGACACCGCGTCGGGAACCGAGCGGGCGTTCGTCAGCTTGTTCGGCAGCTTGAAGGCGAGCTCCGCTTCGGAAGCGGCGCGCGTCAACCAGTCCCGACCGATATCCTGAAACGTCTCGATCAATTCTTTTTGCAGGCGCAAACTGGTCTTGACGCTGCTTACTCCCATATCGGCGAACTGCGCGCCGGTTACAGCGGCGGCCGATCTTTCGCTGCGAACCTGCTCGGAACGCGCGCTCTCGCCGCGTTCGGATCGTGAACTCTCGCCGCGCGGATTCTCGGAACGCTGGCTTTCGGTGCGGGGATGGTCTTGAGGCATGGCGGGTCTCCTGTTGCTTCGTGGTTTGGCAACAAGCCCCTCCGTTGCGCGGCTCGTATTGCCGGCCGCGCTCACCCTCTCAGTCGAAATTATATAGCGGCGCGCCGACGGCGGTGAAAGGGGGCGCCCCGCGCGCGGTTCGGAACGGCGGAACCACGCGGGCGTTTTCGTCCTCAGGGAGGAAATTGGGGTCGATGCGCCGCGCCGCGCGGTCGAGCACGCGGCGGCGAGCGGGGTGTCCGCTGCGTTCGACGAGATTGCAACGGCGCTCCGCTCTTGCCATGACAGCATCCGCCGAGAAAACCCACCAAGACATTTCCCGCCAAAAGTTTTGCGACATGTCCCGTTCGACGACCGAAGGTCTATCCGGTGCCGCGGCCGAAGCGCCGGCCGTCGCGACGACGGGCCATACGAACAAGCCGCCCACGCCGGGAGCGCTGTTTCTCACGGTCTTTCCCTCGATCATGCTGCCGATGTTCCTGGCGGTCGCGGACCAGACGATCGTCGCCACGGCGCTTCCCGCCATCGCCTCGAGTCTCGGCGACGTCGAGCGCGTATCCTGGGTGGTGGTGTCGTACCTGATCGCCAACACGATCGCGGCGCCGGTCTATGGAAGGCTCGGCGATTCGTTTGGCCGCCGCCGCATGATGCTGGCGGCGCTGGCGCTGTTCATGGCCGGCTCGGTGCTGTGCGCGCTCGCGCCCAATATCGAATACCTCACGGCGACGCGCGTGCTGCAAGGATTGGGCGGCGGCGGGCTCATGACGCTGTCACAAGCTTTGGTCGGCGAGACCATTCCGCCGCGCCAGCGCGGCCGCTATCAAGGCTATCTCGCCGGCGTCTCGGTCAGCTCCAGCACGTTCGGCCCCGTTGCCGGCGGCTATCTCACCCAGGCCTTCGGTTGGCAGTCGATCTTCCTCGTCAATGTGCCGCTGGGCCTTGCCGCGGCCGCGCTGGTGCTGCGCCTGCCGGTGCGACCGGGCGATCGGCGGCGGACCACCTTCGATATACCCGGCCTGGTGCTGTTCATGATGTTCGTGAGCCCGGTCATCCTGGCTCTGGAGCAAGTCCAGCGCATGGACGCGCGCATGCTGCCGATGATTGTCGGGTTGTTGGCATTCGGAGCGGCGGCGTTATTTCTGCTGACTTGGCAGGAAAGGCTTAGCACCTCGCCGCTCATACCGCCGGCCTTGTTCAAGGAACCGTCGGTCTGGCGCAGCGACGGCCTGGCCGCCTGTCACGGCGCCGCGCTGGTGTCGCTCATCACCTTTCTGCCGATCTATCTGCGCGCGGTGCGCGGCACCGCGCCGGCCGAGACCGGCCTGCTGCTGCTGCCGCTGACGTTCGGCATCGGGCTTGGATCATTGATCACCGGCCAATTGGTGACCCGGACCGGACGCACCGCGGTATTCCCGTCCTACGGATTGATGGCGGCGACATTGGGCTTGCTGTTCCTCGCCTTCGGGGTGCCGTATCTGAGCCTGAGGCAACTGCCGTGGGTCTTCGGCTGCACCGCGCTGTTCATGGGCACGGTGATGGGCGTGGTCCAGGTCACCGTGCAGGCCGTTGCCGGGCAACGCATGTTGGGCACCGGCGCGGCCATGGTGCAGTTCTCCCGCTCGGTCGGCGCCGCCTTCGGCACCGCCGCGGTTGCCGCCGTCCTGTTTTCGGTTCTCGCCGCGACCGACAGAGAGACGGCAAGCCTGTTCGGGACCATCATCGACCACGGGCCGGACGCTATTGCGACGCTCGCGCCGGCGCGGCAAGCCGCGATCGAAGCCGAGATCGGCGGGGCCTTCCGTGCCGCCTTCGTGACCGTCGCGGCGTTCACCGGCATCGGCGCGTGGCTCGCCTGGTCGATTCCCTTGCGTCGGGTGTAGTTGAGCGCTCGACCAGTCGGCAGCAATCGCGCCGACAGTCCTTCATTTCTCCGCATTGCACGACCGGGGTCGGCCAATATAGGCTTCCGGGTCACGCGCCTGCGTGAAGACGGCGCCACGAGATCAGCGGGGAGGCTCACATGCCGAAGATCAAGGCGAACGGCATCACCATCAATTACGAGCGGCAGGGGACGGGTGAGCCGCTCGTGCTTATTCCTTTTCTCGCCGCCGACAATGCCTGCTACGCCTTCCAAGTCGCGGATTATGCCAAGCACTACACCTGCATTTCCGTCGATCCGCGCGGCGCCGGCGAGACCGACAAGCCGGCCGGCACCTATTCGATGGAATTGTTCGCCGACGACATCGCCGCCCTTATGCAGGCGATCGGCGTCGAGCGGGCGCATGTCAGCGGCCTATCGCTCGGCGCCGCGACCGGATTGTGGCTCGCCGGCAAATATCCGCAGCGGGTCAAGTCGCTGTCGCTGCACAGCTGCTGGCACAAGACCGATCCGTTCCTCAAGGTCGTGGTCCAGGGTTGGCAGAGCATTGCCAAGGGCCTCGGCAATGTCACGGAGATGGTGATCCAGGGCATCTTTCCCTGGTGCTTCACGCCGGAACTCTATGCCGCCAAGCCGGATTACATCGACCAGCTCGCGGCATTCGTGCGCGGCCGGCCGCAGCAGCCGCTCGACGCCTTCATGCGCCAGTCGAACGCGGTGATCGCCCATGACGCCGCGGCCCAGCTCGCCCGCATCAAGGCGCCGACCCAGATCACCGTCGGCCGCCACGACCTCGTCTGCTCGACCCGCTTCGCCGACGTGCTGAAGAGCAGCATCAAGGGGAGCGAGCTTGTGGTGTTCGAAACCTGCTCGCACGCCCCGATCTACGAAAGCGTGGGCGAGTTCAACGAGAAGACCCTGAGCTTCCTGAAGCGTCACACGGGTTAGGGCCTGCCGTTCTTGCGTGCTCACGCCGGCGGCTTGTGCGCGAGCCAGCGCCCCGCCTCGGCGGCGGCGAACAGCTCGGCGAGCGCGGCGTTGACGATGGCCGGTTCCTCGCTGGTTATGGTGTGGCCGGAGCGCGGAACGACGAGCAGCGCCGCGGCCGGCGCCGTGCGCTTGAGAAACAGGCTGCCGTCGAGGCAGCTCTCGTCCTCGTCGCCGACGATGATGAGAAGCGGCACCAAAAACCGCTTCAAGTCGGCCTCCAGGTCCCACAGCGTCGGACGCTTTGCTTGCACCATCGTCATGGTCAGCGCGTGGCCGAGCGCCGAATGCTCGGCGAGCCTGCGCACGAAGGCGGCGTAGCCGCGCGGATCCTTGTGCTTGTGCGCCTGGCGCATCGGGCCGTCGGCATAGACCGCGGCCGCTTCGGCGATGCCTTTTTCGCTGAACATCCTTCCGGTCTCCGCCGCCGCTTGACGCATCGTCGCGCGCGCCGCCGGATCGGCCACGGAGCCCCAGCCGCAGCCGGCCGCGGTCACCGAGATGCAGCGTTGCGGATGGCGGATGCCGACATTGAGCGCGGTGTAGGCGCCCATCGAATGGCCGACCACGTGCGCCTTGTCGATGCCGAGCACATCCATCAAGGCAATGACGTCGTCGCGCAGGCGATCCTGCCCATAGCGCGCCGGATCGCTCGGCACGTCGGAGGGCGGATAACCGCGCTGGCTGAAGGTGACGCAGCGATGCGCGCGGGCGAAACAGCGCATCTGCGGTTCCCAGGTGCGATAATCGCCGGCGAACTCGTGGACGAAAACCACGGGCGTTCCCGCGCCGGCCTCCTCATAATAGAGCTTGGTCCCGTCGCTGCTGGCAATCATCGGCATCGTCGGCGCCTCACATCTGTCCTTCAAAAACATTACGCCGCCTGCGGTATGGTTTCGATCTCGCACAACCGAGTCGCCGACTGCGGCAGGTCGGCGCCCGTCAGATCATATCCGGCAACGCGCAGAATCCCGCCGGCCGGACTCATCGCCACCGCAAGCCGGGTATAGCGATTGAGGACCGGCTCCCGCAGCCAGTCGAAGCGGCTCTCGGAGAACGAGCCGCGCCACCCCGCCAGCGCTTCGCGGCGCGCGCGGCTTTGATTGGCCGCTTCCGCGAGCGAGCAGCTCAGGAACCGATCGGCCCCGATCCTGCCTTCCCAACCGGGCCGGGTCGGCAGCCAATCATTGGCGGCGCTGGTTTCGTCCGTGCGGGTGAGAGAGCCGGTTTCGGTCCGCTCGATCACGCAGCGTTCCCGCGCGGCGCAGCCGACAAGGATGTAGATCACCGGCCGCGCGACCGGCGTTTGCTCCAGCATCCGCCGCGCCGCATCATAATTGTCGCACACCTCGAAGGTCCGGCGCAGCAGTTGGTCGGGCGGCAGAGCGCCGGCGCATGTCCATACGCTCAGTGCATTGGCCGCATAATCATACGGACGCAGCCAGCGATGCGCGGTGCGGCGGCGCATCGGCGCTTGGTTGACGCACGCCGCGAAGCGCCGCGGCGCCATGGCGGTGAGCACGCCGACATAGCCGGGCCAGGTGACGCTGAAGAAGTCGCCGCACGCGCCGCACATGCGCGCCACCTCCATGTGGCGCCCGAGACCGCGAAAGGGCCAATCCAGCGTTCGGATCAGCCACGGCGCACCATGCTGCTCGCCCGCCAGCGCCGTGCAGCCCCATTGATAGCAGGCGTTGAGCAACCACACCCCGGAGCAGTCGAGCAGCGCCGCGATCTCCCTGATCTCCGAGAAATAGGGCGAGCGCGAGCGCGCAAGCGAGCGGCGCGACAACCAGTCGAGCGCCGGCACGAGCGGCCGCGCCGGGCGCGGAAGGAAATCGAGGCAGGCGTCGCGCAGCGCGCGCGCCGTCTTGACGCTGTGCCGCGCGTGAAAAAGCGGGCCGCCATCGCGGATGTCGACGACGGGCACGGGCGGAAGAAGCGCATTCATCGCAGACCTGCGGTCTCGGCCGTCGGGTCATTTCCGATTCGCCGCCGGGGTCCATGTGCCCGACGCGCCGCCGCGTCAAGCTCGCAGGCTGTTCCGACCCCACGGCGGTGGTGTAAGTGAGGAGAAACGGCGGCGGTTTTCGCCGACGACGCTTCCGGATGAACGTCATGCATACCGTAAAGCTTGGCCGGACGGGTCCTGAAGTTGGAAGCCTGGGCCTCGGCTGCATGGGCATGTCGCCGGGCGTTTATGGACCTGCGGACGAAGCAGAAAGCATCGCCACCATCCGCGCCGCGGTGGAAGCCGGTGTCACGCTGATCGACACCGGCGATTTCTACGGCATGGGCCACAACGAGATGCTGATCCGCCGGGCGCTCGACGGCGTGCCGCGCTCCGGCGTCGTCATTTCCGTGAAATTCGGCGGGCTGCGCGACCCGGCCGGCGGATGGGGTGGCAACGACGGCCGGCCGCAGGCGGTCAAGAATTTCCTGGCCTACACGCTGCGGCGGCTGGGCACCGATTACGTCGACATCTATAGACCGGCGCGCGTCGATCCGGCGGTGCCGATCGAAGACACCGTCGGCGCCATCGCCGACATGATCCGCGCCGGCTACGTCCGCCACGTCGGCCTCTCCGAGGCCGGCGCCGAGACCATCCGCCGCGCCCATGCCGTGCATCCGATCGCCGATCTGCAAATCGAATACTCGCTGATGAGCCGCGGCATCGAGGCCAGGATCCTGCCGACGACCCGCGAACTCGGCATTGCCGTCACCGCCTACGGCGTGCTGTCGCGGGGACTGTTGAGCGGACGGATACCGGCGCCCGACACGACAGGCGACATCCGCGTCATCCGCATGCCGCGTTTCAAGCCGGGCAACCTCGAACGGAATTTGAAACTCGTGGAGGCGCTGCGGCGCATCGGCGATGAAAGGGGCGCAAGTCCCGCCCAGCTCGCCATCGCCTGGGTGTGCGCGCGCGGGGCCGACATCGTGCCGGTGATCGGCGCCCGGCGCCGCGAGCAACTTAAGGAAGCGCTCGGCGCGCTCGAACTTGCCCTTGATCCGGCCGATCTCGCGCGCATCGAGGCGGCGGCGGCGGCGCACCTCACCGCCGGCGCACGCTACGACCCGGCGCAGATGGCTCATCTCGACAGCGAAGCGCATCCTTGACGCGCGGCATAATCTTGGTTGCTTCCGGCACGATGCAACCGCATCCGCCCGCTGCTGCCCCGAAGGCGCACGAGCGGCCCAATCGCCGCTCTCGGAACGGACACGAACATTTCTTCCTTCACCTTGCGGCCGGGCGCGGGAATCGGCCGGAAGGCGCCAGCAAAGTGCCGGCTCAGGCGTTTTCGCTAGGTGGCGCGGAAGGCTCCATTCTCGCATCCAATGCCGCTGAGCTCGAAGCCAGCGTCGCCTCGATGATTTGCGGAGTCGCGGCGGCAATCGTGCGGCCCGCCGGCTTTATCGTTCGTACCACAAAATCGAACTGCTTGATAACGTTGTTGTAAAGGCGAACTGCGTGTTGCAGGTCGGCGAGCGTAAGTTTTTTTTGCTCGAAGAGCTTATCCCACGGATCCTCAAGGGCATAAGAGACCGTTTCTAACGCAAAGTCGACCTTCAGATAGAGTCCTAACGGCGTGTTGGCCATTCCCGTGGTGAGCCATTTGTGATTATTAGCCTGCGAGAGCAAGCCGAAGCTCGCCGGAGTGACGACCCGCACATGTGTTGGATCGTTGAGGAAGTCGTCGTGACGCGGATGAGGGACGATAATATGAATTGCCGCATTGTCGCGACAGACGCGGTAGAGTTCTTTGATTATTCCCAGATAAATCTCGGTTTGAGCGCCGAGGTGCTCGAGAACGTGATACATTCGCACTTCGCTGACCGCGTCATCGGGCCACGGCCAGGGAAACTGTTCCAGATCCACAACTTGGTCGGGGCTGCATGTGGCGAATTTGTCGACATTGGTCCAATCGGGAAATTTTCTGCCTCCGCAACCCAGGTTTAAACGCATATCCGTTGTTCCTGACCTTCTAAATAGCCGACCATGAAGACTGCTTGGACTCACCCAGGCGGCTCTCCGAAAACGGATGACAACATTCGGGCGTCATATCAGCACTTTTATGGTTGAGAATCTATAAAGGCGCGTCGGTTGTGCCGGCGACCTCGTCGCAATGTTGATTGAGCATCGGAACAGAGTCATGCTTGGCGCACGGCTTGCAAGGGAACGATCGCGATGACGCCGAGTACTCAACGAGTTGCCGCAGTTGCGGGAGGCGACGGCGCCGCCGTCCAGGCGTTGCTCGCGGCAACAATTGCCGAGTGGCGCGCCGCAGGAGCAAAGATCGTCGGCGTGCTCGGCGAACTGCACGGTTTGCCCGATCGCACATGCGGCGCCGGCTTTCTGCGCGACGTCGCCTTCGACAGACCCTATCCGATTTATTTGGAGGCGGCGCCGAGCCGCACGTCGTGCCACCTCGACGCCGCGGGCGTCGCCAAAGCCTGCGCGGCCATACTCGGCCAAATCCCGACGAGCGACCTCGTCGTGCTTAATAAATTCGGCAAATTGGAGGCCATGGGCGAAGGGCTGGCGGCGGCCTTCGAACTTGCAATCGGTGCCGGCAAGCCGGTGCTGACAACGGTGTCCGCGAAACACCGGGAGGCGTGGCGAACGTTTGCGCCTCAAGCGGTCTTTCTGGATGCCGACCGGGCGGCGCTGCAGAATTGGTGGCGGGCGATGCGGGCGCCTGCTCGGCGGCCTCTGCGCGCAGGATATGTGCACCCGGTTCAGGGTTAGCGCAACGGCGGACCTTCGCTCCCGCGGCATCGGCGCAAGCCAATGCCGCCTGCGGTCGCCTCCTCTGCCCGACTTCACAGAAAATTAGGACTGCATCACATCGCCGTGTCGCGATCGTTATTCCCGTGACAACACGGCGGCGCTCTCATATGCGGTGATCGGGTTGGCGGGCGCAGGAGACCAACGTGACATTGTTGGTTTTGGCATATCTGGGCGGCATCCTGACGATTGTCAGCCCCTGCATTCTTCCCGTGCTGCCCTTCGTGTTCGCGCGGGCCGATCGGCCGTTTGCGAGAAGCGGCTTGCCGCTGCTCGGCGGCATGGCCGTCACGTTTGCCGCGGTCGCGACATTGGCGGCCGTGGCCGGCAGTTGGGCGGTCGACGCCAACCAATATGGCAGGGCGATCGCCATGGCGCTGTTGGCGCTCTTCGGCCTGACATTGATCTTGCCGCGTCTCGCCGACCGCGTCATGAGGCCGTTGGTCGCTCTCGGCGCCAAGCTCTCCACGTCGGCGCAGAGCGCGGCCGACGTCAAGGACACGCCGATCCTGTCGTCACTTCTACTCGGCGTGGCGATCGGCTTGTTGTGGGCGCCGTGCGCCGGCCCGGTGCTTGGCCTCATCCTGACCGGCGCCGCGCTCAACGGCGCCAATGTCGGCACATCGCTTCTGCTTCTCGCCTACGCGTGCGGGGCGGCGACATCTCTCGCACTTGCGCTTGCAGTCGGCGGGCGCGTGTTTGCCGCCATGAAACGCGCGCTGGGGGCGGGCGAATGGATCAGGCGCGGCCTGGGCGTCGCCGTATTGGCCGCCGTCGTCGCGATCGCGTTGGGGCTCGACACCGGCATGCTGACCCGCCTGTCTCTGTCCAATACGACGGCGCTCGAACAGGCTTTGGTCGATCGGCTGAAGCCGACGTCAAAAGAGAACCACGCGCCTCCCGCAGTCATGTCCGGCGGTCCGGCCGCGACGACGAAGGGCACATTCGATGCCGGGGACGCGAACTTGGCGGTCGAGGGCGGTTTCCCGCCGTTGTCGGGCGCGACCGCATGGCTGAATTCGCCGCCGCTCTCGCCCGAAGGTCTCAAGGGTAAGGTCGTCCTCATCGATTTCTGGACCTATTCCTGCATCAACTGTCTGCGCTCCATTCCTTTCATCAGGGCCTGGGCCGAGAAATACCGGGATCATGGGCTGGTCGTGATCGGGGTGCACACGCCGGAATTCGCCTTCGAGCGCAAGATCGGCAACGTGCGCGCCGCCGTATCGAATCTCAAGATCGGATATCCCGTCGCGATCGACAACGACTATAAGATCTGGCGTGCCTTCGACAACGAATATTGGCCCGCGCATTATTTCATCGATGCGCAGGGACGAACGCGCCATCATCATTTCGGCGAAGGCGAGTACGACGAATCGGAGCGGGTGATTCAGCGGTTGCTCGCGGAAGCCGGCAACCGGGACGTTCCGGGCGGCCTCGTTGCGGTGAACGCAACCGGCGCCGAGCTTGCTCCGAGCGCCAGCGACGACAAATCTCCGGAGACTTACATCGGCTATAACCGCGCCGACAATTTCGCATCGCCCGGAGGCCTCGTCGAGGACGAAAGCCACGCCTACGCCGGAGCGCCGCTGCAGCTCAATCAATGGAGCCTGGCGGGCGATTGGACCGTCAAGGGCGAGAACGCCACCCTGAATGCGGCCGGCGGCCGTATCGTCTACCGCTTCCACGCCCGCGACCTGCATCTCGTGCTCGGGCCCGCCGCGGACGGGAAACCGGTAAGATTTCGCGTCACCATCGACGGCGCCGCGCCGGGCGCCGATCACGGGACGGACGACGGCCCCGACGGACGCGGCATGGTTGGCGAGCAGCGCCTCTACCAGCTTGTCCGGCAAAACGGCGCGGTCGCGGATCGCACGTTCGAAATCGAGTTTCTCGATCCCGGCGTGCAGGCCTATGCCTTCACCTTCGGTTGAGGCTGCGGCCGCAGCTCCTCAGCTTCGCCTGTGACGAACTTCGACGGCAGCGGTCTACCAGCCCTGAAAGATCATCAGGCCCTCCGGGTCGACTTCGCAGGGCTCGGGATCGAGCTTGCGATAGCGGCCACGATAAAAAATAAGCGGCTGATCGGCTGCGCTCAACTTGCAGATATTGATCACTCTGCCGATCATAATCTGATGATCTCCACCGTCGATCCGAACGGGTTCGGCACAGATGAATGAAACAAGGGCATCACGGATGATCGGAACGCCCTGGTCCGTTATGACTGTTTCGATCCCCCTCCATTTGTCGGTTAATGCCGTAGCGAACCGAGCCGACAGCTTCTCTTGCCGTTCGGTAAGCACGTTGATCGCGTAATGTTCCACCGATTGCCATGCGGCGAAGCTCAGGATTCGCTTGGCGAGGCTGAACAGCACCAGCGGCGGCTGTAGTGACACGGAGTTAAAAGAATTCACCGTGAGGCCGAGCGCGACGGAGCCGGGCTTCGCGGTGACAACCACGATACCGGTTGCGAAGCGACCCAACGCATCACGGAAGGCGCGTTCAGTGAAAGGCACGGTGATACCCACGACCTCGCAAATTCGACTGGCCAATGGCTATGTAACATAGCAATATGGCAGCGCAAGTCGACTCCCCGGCCGCCGATGCCCTCGGACCTTGATCGGCCGAGGGGCCGCAGCGGTCGCGTAGGAACGGATCTGATGACCAACGATACCAACGCAACGCAAAGAAGCCGCGTCCTGCTTGCTGAATCCGCTGCGGCCCGCGGCGGCCGGGTCATCAGCGCCGGCACCACGCTCGCCGCCGGCGCCGGCATGGCGATGTACGGCAAGGGCGGCAATGCCTTTGATGCTGCGGTCGCCGCGGCGCTGGTCGAAGGCGTGGTCCTGCCGATGAAATGCGGATTGGCCGGCGATGTTGTGGCGCTCGCGCGCGAGGCCAACGGACCATTTCGTGCACTGATCTCGGTCGGGCCCGGCGCGCGCGCGCTCGCCCGGGGCGCGCGAATGACCGTAACTGGCCCGTGCTCGGTGGGCATCCCAGGCGCGCCGCACGCCTACGCGACCCTCGCCGCCATGGGCCGGCTGGGCCGCAAGGCCATCGTCGAGCCGGCGATGAAACTCGCCGCCGACGGCTTCGCATGGGTGCGGATCGCTATCGAGCTGACGGCCGGCGCACAAAAAATCCTTCAGTCACACAACGGACCTACCTGCTTTCTCCCGAACGGTCGGCCGCCGCGGCCGGGCGAACGACTGCGATTGCCGCAACTGTTGCCTTTGCTGAGTGACTTCGCGACCGAGGGTGAGGCGCTGTTCTTCGGCGCTCATGGCGCCGTCTTCGCGAAACGGATCCAGGAGGCCGGCGGCTTCCTGGAGGCCGAGGATTTTCGCGTCAAACCTGCGGCCTGGCACGAACTCGACGCGCAGCGCCTCAACAGCAAAGGAGCCAATCTGCTGGTTACACCTCGGCCGACGCACGGTGCCTCTCTGGCCCGCGCCATGAAGCTTGCCTGCGACGGTGCCGACCTCGTCGCGGCCGTGCGCAAGAGCCGCAGTCCGCGCACGGTCGCAGCCGCGGCCGGCACCGGCACATCGGTGATTGCCGCGGCGGACGCGGACGGCAATGCCGTCGTGCTCGTCCACAGCAACTCCTTCCAGCATTACGGATCAGGCCTCGTGGTCGAAGACCTCGGACTGGTACTCAATAACCGGCCGGGCCGTGGCTTCGATCTGGCCGCGCCGCCGAACGCAGCAAACGCGCCCGCCGCCGGACGTACGCCCCTGGTCACTTTACACGCCTGGGCGATCGAACGCGGCGATCAAACCTTCGCCGGCGCAACCCCAGGCGGCGCCAACCAAATGCCATGGAACCTGCAGACCATTGTCGCCCTGCTCGACGGTAATGCACCCGCCGATAGCGTGCTGGCACCGCGCTTTGCCCTCGGCGCCGACGACAAGCTGATTTGCGAACACGACCATCCCTTAGCTACGGCCGCGGAAACAAGCGTGGTGCCGGACCTATCGCTCGGCAGCGTGACGCAGATCCTGTCGCTGCGCCGCGGCGAGGCCGAATCCGACGTGGTGGCAGACCCGCGCACCGGCGCGCGCGCCTGCGCCATGCCGTGAGCGAGTGACATCGGCTGTGCGGCTTGGCGTCGGCTATTGACAGCGCACAAGCAAAATAGCTACTTTACGTAGGTATCACGGCCGTGGGAGAACGCGGATGGCAGATACGTTAGAGAACAAAGCACACACGCCTCATCTCGCTGGACAGGACAGACTCAGGCCTCTTCAGTCTCGCTACGTTGACGTCGACGAGCTTCCCTGGAAGCCGACGCCGACCAAGGGTATCGATATGAAGATCCTTCTTCAGGACAAATCGACCGGCCTGATGACCGCGCTATTCCGCTGGCAGCCGGGCACGCGGCTGCCGCTGCATGAACACGTGGAAATCGAGCAGACCTTCGTGCTGGAAGGCAGCATCCTCGACGACGAGGGCGAGGTCCGCGCCGGCAACTATGTGTGGCGTCCGAAGGGGCATAAGCACGATGCCTATTCGCCCAACGGCGCGCTCGTGCTGTCCATGTTTCTACGCCCCAACATCTTTTTGGAACAGTTCAAGGGCCAAGCGCTCGAATAGCAGCTCCGCCGACCTTAACCGCGCAAGGCGCGCGTCCCCTGCCCCTTACAGACGCTGCCTTGGGCGCGCCCCTGTTTCGGTGTCGACATGGCTTTCGGCGACATGCAGCGACGCCGGCATCTGCTCGATGATGCGCTGGAAAAAACGGTGTACGACAACCATGTCGGCATAGTGGATTCCCTCGAATAGATGGTCGTTGATTTGCCTGAGCGTCAGCGACAGACGTTGGAAAATTTCATAGCCCGTGCAACTGAGCTTGATGCCGACGGCACGCCTGTCCTTCGAATGCGGCGTCTTAATTAACAGCCCGAGCTTGACCAGCTTGCCGACTTCCGCCGTCGTGTGAGCCGCGGCGACATGGAGATGATTGGCAAGCGCGCTCACCGTCGTCTCGCCGCGGCGCTCCAAATACCAGACCCCGAGCAGAACCGAATATTCCGCCGAACTCAGGTTCACCGTGCGCGCGATCGCCCTCCGCAACATCCGCATGCGAGAGAAGGCCGCGTAGAGGTCGGCAACAAATTCGCGCAGCACCGCGTCGTCCGGCGGCAGCCTGTCCATTGAACCGATCGTCGCTTTGTCTGGCTTTTGACGGAGCGGCGTCGCCTTCTTCCGAACTGATCGGCCGCGGGAGGAAGAGCGGGGATGCAACGAGCCGGTCCTCATCTCAAAATGCGGTCCCTACGCTCACAATCACGCCCAATCAATTCCGAGAGAGGATTCTTGCATCGTATGCAGCGCGCGCCGAGTCAATACCGTCGCGAGCTGCAGCTTCGTCGACCCTCTCCACCCCGGCGAATCGAGCGGGGTTATATCAGCTTGCACCGCCTCGCCAATCCAGGCTGAATCGGCGAGCGGTAGCGTCTTACCGCACATGCCCTCGGCGACACGCCTGGCCAGCGTCGGCCTTTCCACGCAGCCGAAATAGACGACCCGGGCGTCAGTTATCGTTGCCTTCTTCGTATCGGCGACGGCAGCCATGCCGGCGATGGCAAAGTCGCCGCGCCGCCGGCTGAGTTCGGAAAATGCCCAACGCCGTTCGCGCTGCTGGGCTGGGAAGCGAACGCTCAGAATCAGTTCACCCGGTTTGAGCGCCGTCGCAAACATACCCTTGAAGAAACTCTCTGCGGCGACGGTACGATTTCCGCGGCTGCTGCCGACTACGATCGTGGCGCCAAGCGCCACTGCACAGGCCGGCAGCTCGGCGGCCGGATCGGCATAAGCAAGGCTTCCGCCGATCGTGCCGCGATTGCGGATCGCGACATGGGCGACATGGCGCACCGCCTCGGCGACCAGCGGCAGGCCTTTCTGCACGATGGGAGAGGAAAGCACCTCGGCATGCGTGGTGAGCGCGCCGATGACTATTTCATCTCTCTCAAGAGAGATGTATTTGAGGTCCTCGGCGCCGCCAAGATCAACCAGCAATTCCGGGCTCGACAGGCGCATATTCAGCGTCGCCAGCAGGCTCTGCCCACCAGCAAGAGGCACGGCACCTTCGCCATGACGTTCAAGCAATGACAGTATTTCGGCTAACCCGGCGGGCCTTACGTAATTGAAGTTGCGAGCTTTCATTCCGGCGCACCCGCCAAATCAAGGATCAGCAAAATTTCCGACGACAATCACCGTCTGACCCATTACGCCCCTCATTCGGCGGCGCCAAGCGAAACCTTCGGCGTCGGCTCCGCCATGCCCTCCATGATCGCGGCAATGGCGGCCTTGCGTTCGCCCCATGGACAGTTGAAGAAATTGTACAACGCATTGACGAACTGCGGGCCGGCATAGAACCGCTCGTATTGGCCATGGCGGCTCGCAAGCTCGGAGCCAAGATAATCCCATGCAAGTCGCGTGAACCTGAAGCGATCGACCGCGCCGGTGCCGGCCACGGACCAATAAGTCTCGAACGTCTTGCGCAGGCGCGCGTCAGCCAGGACGGTGCAGTCGGCCGGCATCTGGAACGGCGCGGCGCCGAGCAGCTCGCGGACAATTTCGGCGACCTGTTGATAATTGTTCGTGCACCAATGCAGAGCGGCATAGAGCTGACGCCGATTCGGGAACAGAAAGCCAGTCTTGTTCTTTTCCGCCGCTTCGATTTGTCCGGCGATCATAGCTTCGAGACCAGCCTCGAGCGCCGCAAGCTTCGCCAGCGTGTCGCGCACCGCCGGAACCTGAAGCACGTTGTTGATCTCGGCCGCGCAATAGGCGATCCCCGTAATCAATTTCATCTTCTCATGAAAGCGCGTGATTGCTTGATGATTGCCCATCACGTGCGACGGCGTCTTGAAATACATCTCCCGCGACATCACCACGTCATCGAGCAGAAAGACGCGCTCCCAAGGCACCTCGACATCCTCAAAGATCACGACGGCGTCGTTTTCGTCGAAATGTGATGTGAACGGATTGTCGAATTCGCTCACCGCGTAGTCCTCGAACGATTTGCGTGCCCAGATTGACACGCCAGGCGCGTTCATCGGAACCGCGCAGGTCACCGCCTGCCCTTTTTGCTCCGGCGCGAGGGGAAGCAGGTTGCCGACCCATAATTCATCGGAAAACACCGTCGCGGTGCCGAGCATCTTCACGCCGTTAAGGACGATGCCGTCGTCCTTTTCCGCCGTCACTTGAAGCGTCGGGACCTTCTTTCCTTCTCGTTGATACATCTGCGGGTCGCGCGCGCCCTGCGGAGCGATCACGACGTAGCTGGCGAACAAGTCGCCGCGGCGGAGCTTGTCGTAATAACCGACAAGGTTCTTGCCGAAGCCGTGACGATTGGCCTCGAACAAGTCCGGCTCCAGCGCCAGGCCGGTCACGAAACTTGCGACGTGGTCGGGGGACCGGCCGAGCAATCCGTATGACCAATTGGCGACACGGCGGTGGGTCTCGGTGCGCCTGCGCAAATCGTCCTTCGTTCGCGCCATCAGAAACCATGACGAAAAACGCTCGCCACCTTCCTGGTAGGACGTTGTGTCGATGTTCTCGGCGGCGCGCTTACGGTCGTAGAGTTCGGCGAACGAGCGCGCCGTATTGCGAAATGCATGGTGCTTGGTCACATCCTCGACCAATTCGCTGCCGATATACACCTTGCGGCCGTCCCGCAAAGCCTCGAGGTAGTCCGATCCGGTTCGCAGCACGTGGCGCCTCCCTGATCTACGTGGAAGGCAAAATAGCTATGTAACAGAATTATATCAAGCGTGATTCACGTTCATCCACTCGCAGAATTTGCCGCATCGCAAGGCGTATTGCCAACCCTCCATATCTTAGATAGCATTGTGAAATAGCTTCTTACCTTTTGCCTCCGGTGAGGACGCGAGATGGACTTCGAGGTCGGCATCAAGGCCGTCGTGAACGGGACCACGATCCAGCGTCGGGTTAAATGTCGCCAGCATCTTGGCGATTTTTTGCGCGAAGAACTCGAGCTTACCGGAACCCATTTGGGCTGCGAGCACGGCGTGTGTGGCGCCTGCGTGGTCCTAGTGGACGGGCTCGTCGTGCGTAGCTGTCTCATGCTCGCAGCACAGATCGACGGAAGGACCGTGCAAACGATCGAAGGCATGTCTGACAGTAACGCGCTGCGTGAGCTGCAGGCCGCGTTTGCAAACCGCAATGCGGCACAGTGCGGCTTCTGCACGCCCGGAATGCTGCTGACGGCCCATCAACTGGTTAGCGGAAACGACAAGGACGTGACTCGCGAGAATATCCGGGAATTCATGTCGGGCAACTTCTGCCGCTGCACCGGCTACGAGCCGATCGTCGACGCCATCGAGTCGGTAATACAGGGACGGACTCAGTAACCGCAACGGGAAACGATACAACCGGAAGCAATACATGGACTCGATTATCAGTGAGGCTCGCGGGTCCTTGATCGGCAAACGGATTCCGCGACCGAGCGTTTTCCGCCTGCTGCGCGGACGCGGCCGCTACGTTGCGGACATCAAATTGCCGCGGATGCTGCATGTTGCCTTTGTACGCAGTCCGCATGCCCACGCCAAGATCTTACGGATCGACACGAGTGCCGCGCGTGCCGCTCCCGCCGTGTTCCGCGTCCTCACCGGCCATGAATTGAGCGAGGTCTGCACGCCATTCATCGGCGTCGCCCACAACCGGCCCGGCCACAAATCGGCGCCGCAATATCCGATGGCCGTGGATCGGGTGTTCTGGCAGGGGCAGCCGGTGGTGGCGGTGGTCGCGCACAGTCGCGCCGAGGCTGAAGACGCGGCGGAATTGGTCGAAATCGAGTGGGAAGAGTTGGCGCCGATTCTCGATGGTGGCGCTGCCTTGGCGCCGTCAGCGCCGGTGATCCACAACTCACTGAGCAACAATCTCGCCTTCGAACACAACATCAAGGCGGGCAATCCGGACCAGGCCTTTGCGCAGGCCGCGCACGTTGTCGACCATCAATTCAATTTTATACGTCAGACGGGACTGACGCTTGAGCCGCGCGGGTTGATCGCCCACTTCGATACCGGATCGGAATCGCTCACGGTCTATCATTCCCACCAATCGCCGCATCAGATGCAAGGCGTTTTCAGCCGGCATCTCGGAATCCCCGAACATAAGGTGCGCGTCATCGCACCCGACGTGGGCGGCGGCTTCGGCCTGAAGATCAATGTTTACGCCGAGGAGCTTGCGGTGGTTGCAATCAGCAAGATTATCGGCCTGCCGGTCAAATTTTGCGCAGATCGCATCGAGTCGTTTATTTCCGATATCCACGTGCGCGATCACAAAATCCGCGCCCGCATGGCCTGCGCCGCCGATGGCACCATAACCGCGATGAGCGTGGACGACGTGTCTTCGATCGGCGCCTATGGCATGTACATGCGCTTCAACATCACCGAAAGCCTGATGTTGGTGACCAATACGGGCGCCGCTTATGATTTTTCCAACTATGCGGCCCACACGCGCAACGCCTTTGTCAATAAGAGCCTGATCGGCATGTTCCGCGGTGTTGGCATCCCGCTGTCGACGGTCGTCACCGAAGTTCTCGCCGACATGGCCGCCAACAAGCTCGGCATGGATCCGGTTGAGTTCCGGCGGCGCAATTATCGCAAGAAGGAAAACATGCCGTGCGTGGCGCCGGGCGGCAATAAGCTCAACAACGTGTCGTTTCACGCCTGCCTCGACCGCCTGACGGCGGTGATGGACTATGAAAAGCTGCGCCAGGAGCAGACCGAACTGCGCAAGCAAGGCATCTATCGCGGGATTGGAATCGCAACCTTCGTCGAACCGACGGCCTACGGCCCGGCGTTTTACGGCCCTACCGGGGCGCCGATCTCGGTGCAGGACGGCTGCACCATCCGCCTCGAGCCGACCGGCGTTCTGCGTTGTATCACCAGCATCACCGACCAAGGGCAAGGCACGCTTGCCTCGATCGCACAGATCATCGCCGACACAATCGGCGTCGACATGGATTCGGTTGAGGTCATGGGCGGCGACAGCGCGCTGACCGCTTATGGCGGCGGCGCTTGGGCCTCGCGCGGCATCGTCTATGGCGGCGAGGCCGCGCTCAAGGCGGCGCGTCAGCTCGCCAATAACGTCAAACAGGTCGCAGCGGCGATCACGCAGTCCTCGCCCAACGATCTTGAGATCGTCAAGGGCGAGATTCTCAACAAGCACACCGGAACGCAAGTGAGCAGCCTCGCCGACGTGGGCAAGATCGGCTACTTCCGCCAGGACACGCTGCCCCCTGATCTGGACGTACAGCTTTCCGTGACCATGAGTCACGTAGTCAACAATCACAGCTATTACATGACCGTCGGCACGCAAGGCTCGCACGTGGAGATCGAGGCCGAGACCGGCTTCATTAAGGTGCTCGGCCACTGGGCGATCACCGATTGCGGCCGGGTCATTAATCCGCTCATCGTGGAAGATCAATTGCGCGGCGGCATCGTCCAGGGCATCGGCTCGACGCTCTACGAAGAGTGCATCTACGACGAGATCGGCAACATGGTGAACGCCACTATGGCCGACTATCTCGCGCCGATGGCCAGCGAAATGCCGGATATCTACGTCGAGCAGATTGAAACACCAGAGCGCACAACTCAGCTTGGTGCGAAAGGCGTGGGCGAAGCAGGAGTGATCGGCGCAATGGGCGCGCTCTGGGTATCCGTTTCCGATGCGCTCAAGCCGTTCGGCGCGACGATCTCCGACCAGCCGTTCACGCCTGAGCGCGTCCTCGACGCGATTGCCGCAGCCAAGACGAAGTGACGTCCACCACGCCGATGTCCCGAGGGAGGGACGAACCAAGAGGAAACAAGACCATGAACGGAAAACTACTCGCCGCCCTGTCCGCGCTGTGCCTGATGTCGAGCACAAGCTATGGCGCCGATACGGTGAAAATCGGCTTAATCACCACCCTCTCCGGCCCCGGCGGAGTCATGGGCCGCAATCACAGGGACGGCGCCAACCTGGCCCTCGAGCAGCTCGGCGGCAAGATTGGCAACCTCAAGGGCGAGATCATCTACGCCGACGATGAGCAAAAGCCGGACGTCGGCCGTCAGGCCGCCGAACAAATGGTCAAGCAGGACAAGGTCGATTTCGTCACCGGCGTCATCTTTTCCAACGTGCTGCTGGCGCTTTATCGGCCGGTGATCGACTCTGGCGCGATAATGGTCGGTGCCAGCGGCGGCCCTCATGAAGTCGCCGGCGAAATGTGTTCGCCCAACTTCTTCTCGGCGTCGTGGCAAAACGACCAGGCGCCAGAAGCCATGGGCAAATACATGACCGATCAGAAGATCCAGAGCGTGTTCCTGATGGCGCCGAATTTTGCCGCCGGCCGCGACATGCTCGCGGGCTTCAAGCGCTACTACAAGGGCAAAATAGTCGCGGAACTCTATACCAATCTCAATCAGCCGGACTATCAGGCCGAGCTTTCGCAAATCCGCTTCGCCAAGCCAAAGGCCGTTTTCGTGTTCTATCCGGGCGGGCTCGGCATTCAATTCATCAAGCAATATGCCCAGGCGGGATTACAAAAGGATTTTCCGCTTTATTCGGTCTATACGCAGAACGAGACGACACTGCCGGCCATCGGCGCCGCCGCCAACGGCAACTTTGAAACCGGGTTTTGGTCACCCGATCTGAAAAATCCCGCCAACGTCGCTTTCGTTAAGGCGTTCCGGGCAAAATATGGCTACATGCCCGCCGACTATGCGGCATCTTCGTATGATGCGGTGAATTTGATCGATAGCGCGGTCAAGGCGGTGAACGGCGACCTAAGCGACAAGAAGGGCATGATCGCCGCGATAAAGCAGGCCAAGATCCATTCCGTGCGTGGAGATCTCAAATTCAACAACAACCATTTCCCGATCGAGAACTTCTATCTATTCAAGATCGTCAAGGCGGCAGATGGGAGCTATATCCGCAAGGAAGAAAGCGTCGTTCTGGCGAACCACGGCGATTCTTATGCCTCGAAATGCCCGATGAAGTAGGCATTCGGTATCCTGATGCCCCGAGCTGCTCCGGCAGCTCGGGAGATTTATTTTGCGTCCCACATCGCGCCCGATCCGCAGCATGAATATCAATATCTTTTTCCTGCTCGAGCAGCTGCTCAACGGCGTTCAATTCGGCGTCATGTTGTTCTTGATTTCAGCCGGCCTAACGCTGGTGTTCGGCATCATGAACTTAATCAACCTGGCGCATGGTGTGCTCTACATGCTCGGCGCCTATATCTGCGCCAGCGTCATCCAGGCGAGCGGATCATTTCTGGTCGGCGTTGCAGCGGCAATCGTGGGCTCGCTGGCGGCGGGTATCGTGATCGAACTCGTCACCTTTCGCCCGCTCTACCGGCGGACGCATCTCGATCAGGTGCTGGTGACCTTTGGCTTGACGCTGTTCTTCAACGAGCTGGTCCGCATTATCTGGGGACCGACCGCCTTGTATGCGGCCGTCCCGGCCGCCTTGTCCGGCCAGATCGACATTCTTCCGGGGGCTCCTTATCCAACCTATCGGCTCGTCATCATTGGGACCGGGATTCTTGCCGCCGTCTTCCTCTACGCGTTGGTGAGTTACACGCGCATCGGGATGCTGATACGCGCCGGAGCGAGCAATCGCGTGATGGTCGAAGCGCTCGGCGTCAACATCAAGCTGCTTTATACTTTTATTTTTGGATTGGGCGCAGCTTTGGCGGCGCTTGCCGGCGCATTGGCCGGACCGATCCTCGCGATCGAATCGGGGATGGGCAACGGCATGCTCATTCTCGCTCTTGTCGTCATCGTCATCGGCGGCATTGGCTCGATCCGCGGCGCCTTTATTGCTTCGATTCTGGTCGGCACCGTCGATACGCTCGGTCGCACCATGTTGCGGCCGTTGTTCGCAACCTTCCTGTCGCAGGCCACAGCGGATCAGGCCGGCCCGGCCATTGCCTCCATGCTCATCTATCTGTTGATGGCGTTCATTCTGTTCTTCCGCCCTCAGGGCCTGTTTCCGCCGCGGATCCGATAGCCATGCAGTCACGCACCGTGGTCGCCGCAGTCATATTCACCGCGCTCGCGCTGGTACCGTCGGTGGCCACGGCACTCAACCAAAGCTTTTATATCGATGTCGGCATACGGATCCTGATCTTCGCCATCGCCGCGCTCAGCCTCGATCTGATTTTGGGCTATGGCGGCATGGTCAGCTTCGGTCACGCCGCGTTCCTTGGCATTGGCGCCTATGCCGTCGGCATCCTCGCTTATTTCGGCGTCCACAACGGCCTCGCCCAATTCGTCGCGGCGATCGTCGTATCCACGCTGGCAGCCCTGTTCATCGGCGCGGTCTCCGTACGCACGACAGGCGTTTATTTCATCATGACCACGCTGGCTTTCGGCCAAATGCTCTATTTTCTCGCCGTCAGCATGAGCAAATTTGGCGGTGATGACGGCATGAACATCTCGTCAACCAGCGACTTCGGTGGTTGGCTCGACCTGCACAACCCGATCGTCCTTTATTACACCTGCTTCTGCTTCCTGCTCGGCTTCGCCGTCTTCTCCGATCGCCTCGTCGGCTCGCGTTTCGGCATGGTCTTGCGCGCGATCCACATGAATGAGCAGCGTGCGGTCGCGATTGGCGTCGGCAGCTTTCGCTATAAGCTGACGGCCTTCGTGATATCCGGCGCGATGTGCGGCGTAAGCGGCGCACTGCTCGCAAACCAGGCGCTGTTCGTGTCGCCGGCCATCATGCATTGGACGCGGTCCGGCGAAATCCTAATCATGGTGATCCTTGGCGGCATCGGAACGCTGTTCGGTCCAATTATCGGCGCGGTCGTCTACCTGCTGCTCGAAAGCACCCTGTCACGCATAACGGAGCATTGGGAAATCATCCTCGGACCGTTCCTCATCATCGTTGTGCTGTTTGCGCACCGTGGCATGCTCGGTTGGATTGCCGAGCGAAGACGCGCGCCGACCAAGTGATCGCCATGCTGCTCGTAGTTGACAGCCTGGTAAAGCGCTTCGGCGGACTGGTCGCGACCGACAATGTGACCCTCGCCGTTCCTGCCGGCCAAATCCACGCCATCATTGGACCCAATGGCGCAGGCAAGACGACGCTGCTCAGCCAGCTTGCCGGCGAACTCCGCTCCGATGCCGGCACAATCCACTTCGACGGCGAGGACATTACCGCCCTTCCCGCGCATATCCGCGCGGCGCGCGGCCTGGCCCGTTCGTTCCAGATCAACAGTGTTTTTAAAGATTTCACCGCGCTTGAGAACGTCGCCCTCGCCATTCAGGTGCACGAAGGACATTGCTTTCGCTTCTGGGGGCAGGTCGCCAAGGACGCCGCCCTTCAGTCGGCGGCGCTGGGTTTTCTTGCGCAGGTCAACCTCGAGGAACGCGCAAATATTATCGCCGCCAATCTGGCGTACGGCGAAAGACGCGCCCTGGAGGTCGCCATTGCCCTCGCATCGCGGCCGAAATTGCTTTTGCTCGACGAGCCAACCTCCGGCATGGGCGCCAATGAATCTGCGGAAATCGTGACGCTCCTGGCCAAGCTCAAGAGAACGCTGACTATTCTGCTGATCGAACACGATATGAATGCGGTGTTCGCGCTCGCCGACCGTATCACCGTTCTGGTTTACGGGCGCACAGTCGCCGCCGGATCGCCGGAAGAGATCCGTGCCAATACGGATGTGCGGCGGGCTTATCTGGGTGAGGATGAAGACTTCTGATGCTTGAAGTAACCGATCTTCAGGCGAGTTACGGCAGCAGCCAGGTGCTGTTCGGCGTCACGTTTTCCGTCGGCGATACGGAAGTCGTGACTCTGCTCGGCCGCAACGGTATGGGCAAGACCACGGTCATCCGATCCATCATGGGAATCTTGCCGTCGAGCGCAGGCGAGATCCGCTTCGACGGCCGGCCAATCCATCGGCTACGGCCCTATCGCATCGCCCGGCTTGGGCTGGGGTTGGTTCCGGAAGGGCGCCAGATCTTCCCAAACCTGACGGTGCGGGAAAATCTGGTCGCAACGGCCTCCGCCAACGGCGGCAAAAGCGCCTGGCCGCTCGAGCGTGTGCTCGACCTTTTCCCTCCGCTTGCGGAGCGCTCCAACAGCATGGGGCGGCTTCTCTCGGGCGGCGAGCAGCAAATGCTTGCAATCGGCCGAGCGCTGATGACCAATCCGCGGCTTCTGATCCTGGACGAAGCGACCGAGGGCCTGGCGCCCATCGTTCGCGGCGAGATTTGGCGTTGCATCGAGCGCCTAAAGCACGTCGGCCAATCGATTCTCATCGTCGACAAAAACATCAAGGCGCTCGCGCGTGTCGCCAATCGCCACTACTTCATCGAAAAGGGCCGTATCGTCTTGTCCTGCAATTCCGACGAACTGCGCGCGCAACCCGCCCTGCGCGACCGTTATATCGGCGTATAGCCCAAAGGAGCACGTCCATGACCGCTCGCTCGGAGCCCAAGAAAATCGGATTTGTCGGCCTCGGCGGCATGGGGCGTGGCATGGTCAAGAACCTGATTGAAAAAGGTCACGCGCTCCGCGTGTTCGACCGCAATACGCCGGCGATCGAATTTGCGGTAAGCCGCGGCGCGACCGCCGCAGCGAGCCCTGCCGACGCTGCGACCGGATGCGACATCCTGATGTTCTGCGTATCCACCGCCGAAGACGTCGAGAATATTCTGCTCGGAGACGGCGGCGCGATCACGCGGCTGCCGCGCGGAGCGTTCTTCGTCGATCACACGACCAGCCGGCCGGAGACCGTGGCAAAGGTCGCAACGGCCTGTGCCGACGCCGGCATCCGCTTCGCCGACGCACCGGTCACCCGCACGCCACAGCATGCCTGGGAAGGAAAGCTCAACGTGTTGCTCGGTGCCAGCGAGGTCGACCGTTTGGCGATCGAGACGCTTTTTGCCTGCTATGCGGAGAAAGTGTTCCATGTCGGACCGGTCGGCAACGGGACACGCTTCAAGCTCATCCACAACTACATCGCGATGACCAACATCGTGACATGGTGCGAAGGGCTTGCGCTCGCCGCGAAGGAAGGTCTCGACTTGGAGATGCTTCACGCCGTTATTTCCGGCGGCGGCGCCAACAGTAACATGTTCCAGATCTACGCTCGCGGCGTGCTCGATGGCAATTTCAACATGGGCATGAGTCTGGCGAACGCTCGCAAGGACATCCGCTATTTCGCGCGCTGGGCGGAGGCGACGGGACTGCCTGCCTATGTTGCGGAAACCGTGCACCAGTCATTCGTCCTGGCGGACGCGATGGGACACGGCAACGAAGGCTGCCACGCCGTGATCAAGCCGATGGAGTCCGTTTTGTCGGCACTCGCGCGTTCAACCGCCGACAAGACCAAGATTGCCTGACGCGGGTGGCACACATGTCGAACCGATTTGTTGTTCCTCCAAGCCTTCACGCGTTGCCGGTCGTAGGATCGACCGATCTTTTTGCGGTGCGGCGCATCTATTGTGTTGGCCGGAATTATCTCGACCACGTCCGCGAAATGAAGGAAGCGGACGAGCGCGACCCGCCGTTCTTCTTCCAGAAGCCCGCTGACGCCGTGGTCCAGGACGGCGCCACGATCGCCTATCCGATGGACACAGAAGATTTTCAGCACGAAATCGAGCTCGTCGTCGCCCTCAAGGGTAGCGCCCGGCGAATTTCCGTCGAGGCGGCCAATTCCCTGATTTTTGGCTATGCCGTCGGCCTGGATATGACGCGCCGCGACCGCCAGCGCGAAGCGCGCGAACGCCGAATCGCCTGGGAGATAGGCAAGTCCTTCGACCAATCCGCGCCATGCAGCGCGATCAATCCGCTTTCTTCGACCGGCCATGTGCAAAGCGGCGCCATTACGCTGTCGGTGAACGGCATCGAGCGCCAGCGCGGCGACATCTCTGACCTTATCTGGGACGTTGCGGAAATCATTTCGAAACTGTCGCACCAATACGAGCTGAAACCCGGCGATCTGATCTTCACCGGAACACCGGCCGGCGTCGGTGCGGTGCATCCCGGTGACAGGCTGGACGGCTCGATCAACGGAGTCGGGCGACTGACGATTACTATTAGCTCGCAGGAGACATGACGTGCTGCCGACTGAACGCCTCAATTTCTCGCCCATTTCACAACGCAAACCGCTTGTGCTGCCCGGTAACGCGCGGGTCGTCGTGTGGATCATCGTCAATGTCGAAGAGTGGAATCCGAGGGAAACAATGCCACGAACGGTGCTCACGCCGCCGGCCGGCGGCTCGCCGATGCCGGACATTCCCAACTGGGCGTGGCACGAATACGGAAACCGCGTCGGTTTCTGGCGGTTTCTGGATATCTTCGACGCGCTCAATCTACCCGCCGCCATGGCAATCAACGGCTCGGCGATCCGCAGCTATGAGGCGATCTCCCGCGCCGCGATCGAGCGCCACTGGGAATTTATCGGCCACGGCTTTTCGCAGAAGAACATGCAGAAAGTCGCGAACGAGCGGGAGGACATCATCAAAACGCGGCAGAGCATCCTTGAGTTCACCGGCCAGCCTCCCCGCGGCTGGCTTGGTCCCGGACTGACCGAAACTTTGGAGACGCCAGACCTGCTCGTCGAGGAAAAATTCGACTACGTCTGCGACTGGGTGCTTGACGATCAGCCGGTGTGGCTGAAGACGCGCACCAAGCCGATCCTGAACGTTCCGTACACGCAGGAATGTAATGACGTTGCAATGATGCTGATTCAGCATCACACTGCCAATGAGTATCGCAACCGGGCTATCGATCAGTTCAATCAGATCTATGCCGACGCCGCGGTTTCAGCCCGCATCATGGCGCTCGTCGTGCATCCATACATCATGGGCGTCCCGCATCGGGTGCGCTACTTCCGGGAAGCTCTCGAACACATCAAAAACCATCCCGATGTGCTGTTCTGGACCGGCGAGAAAATTTACGATTGGTTCGTGAGTGGCAATCCAGCGGAAAAACAAGCCTCGAACGCCTCTTGAACGCGACGCGCCATGCCTGATCCGCAACCCGCTGCGCCAGTGGTGAGAGTAAGCGTCTTCCCCGGTGGATTCAATTGGGGCCTTTACGTCGGCGTCGACAAAGGATTCTTCGCAAAGCAAAGCATCAACATCGAGGTCCTCGGTACGCCCAACTCCGTCACGCAAATGACGGATTTCGCCGAAGGCAAATTCGACATCGCGATGACGGCCGTGGACAACATCGTCG
The DNA here is from genome assembly GCA_030037895.1 of Xanthobacteraceae bacterium. Taxonomy (GTDB): domain Bacteria; phylum Pseudomonadota; class Alphaproteobacteria; order Rhizobiales; family Xanthobacteraceae; genus BOG-931. Next base: position 101,426 of record JASHPW010000064.1, read on the forward strand.
CCTATCGCGAGGGACAAGGTGAAGCGCCGATCGGCGCCCAGCCGGAATTCTTTGCCTTTATGGGAAGCGACAGCGGTTTTCTTAGTCTCGTTGCCGCGCCGGAAATTTCGGAAATTGCGGATCTTTCCGGCAAAATCTTGGCCGTCGACGCGCTGACAACCGGCTACGCATTCGTACTTTACGAGATATTGCGGCGCAATGGCCTCGAGCGAGGTGCCTACCAGTTGCGCCGCGTCGGCGGGATGATCCAGCGGATGAACAGCCTTCTGCTGGGCAACGAATCGGCCACGCTTCTTTCCGCCCCTTACAATCTGATCGCCAAATCCCGAGGACAGAAGCAGTTGGTCACATCAGCAGACGCGCTGGGCCCTTATCAGGGCAATGTCGGCGCCGCCAAACGATCATGGGCTGAAAAGAACGCAGACAAGATCACCGGCTATATTCGGGGATACCGCAACGCCATTCAATGGCTCTACGCGCCGGAGAACCGCGCTGAGGCAATCGACCTGTTGGTGAAAAACGCACCGGGAATGTCGAAGGATCTTGCCGAAGCAAGTTATCCAGAACTGCTGGCGCCGGTCGGGGGCTTCTTTCGAGATTGTATGATCGATGTAACAGGGCTTCGCTGCGTGCTCGAATTACGCAGTCGCTACGCCGAGCGCAGGAAGGAACTGCTCGATCCCGAGAAATATTATGATTTGAGTTTTTACAAAAATGCCGTCGCGGCATCCGCTATTGGCCCTTATCGATGAAGAGCCGCTCGTGAATGAAGCGTTTTCAACGGGCATACGCTCACTCGCGTCCGTGAGTGCGAATCGCCAAGCCGTTCGTCTGAACCAAGTCCCGGGTCTACCAAAAGCGTCTCAAAGCCCGTTTCGCGCATCAATGATCCGGGTACCAAAGCAATCATTGAATTACGAGACGTGGTGTGAATCGAAGTCGGGCAGGACCAGGGCCTCGTAAGCTCTGCGTGTCGGCCCCAGCACACCGAGACGGCTGAAGAGAGGCGCCAGTCGGATCATGCTGTTGCGGGCCCAGAGCGCCAGGGAGCTGCCCGGCGCCACCATGGTCGACCCGTCTTTCACGAGTCTTTGGTTCGCCGCCACATAGGGACGCGTGGCGGCTTCATAGGTTTTAAACGCCACCGCGGGTTCGGCGTGGGTCGCCAGCGAGCCCGCCATCATGTAGGCGCCGACCAGGGCCATGCTGGTGCCTTGGCCGGTGAAGAACGAGGGGCCGAAGGCGGCGTCCCCCAGCACAGCCACCCTGCCCGCTGACCACGCCGGCATGCGAATCTGCATCGTGGCGTCGAAATAGAAGTCCTCAGCGTCCTGCATCGCTGCGATCATTCCGGGAACCTGCCAGCCGTCGTCCGCAAAGGCGCGTGCAATGGAGTCCCGCTGTCGCTGCGGGTTGTCGATCTCTTCCGGCGAGAGCGGCGGGCGCCGGTGCGCGAAAAGACCGTAAAGTGTCGGTCCATCGCTCGTCGAATAGAGCGCGGCGGCTTTGCCCGGCTTGTTGTAGACCACAGCCTCTCGACGCAATCCATACGCGTTCGGGAGTGCGAAGACGGCAAAGCAGTAGCCCAAATAGCGGCTGAAGCTCACCTCGGGCCCAAATACCAGCGCGCGCGTCGTCGAATGCAGACCCTCGCCGGACACAACCAGATCAAACCGTTCTCGTGCGCCGCTCCTAAAACCAACGTCGACCCCGTTTGGTCCGTCGCCAAGCGAGATGATCGCGTCGCCGAAGCGATGCTTCACTTGTGAGCCGATGAGCTCGAAGAGCTTCGAAGTCAACGCACCCCGCGCCAGCTCGACATGCCGGTCGCCTCCGCCAAGCGCCAAGTCTTCAAGATTGACGCGGGCAACTTGCCGGCCTTGCGCATTCACGAATGTGACTCGGCGCGTGGCCACATGCTCGGCCCGGACAGCAGGCAGGATTCCCATCCGGTCTATGACATCGATGGCCGTACCACGGATGTCGATCGCATAACCGCCGGTACGGATGGTTGGGGCGCGCTCGACGAGCGTCACGTCGAAACCGTACCTGACCAGCCAGTAGGCCAGGGCTGGGCCGGCAATGCTCGCACCCGTCACGAGGACAGTTCCAGCGCGTCCGCGGTTCACGACAAGCCGTTTAGCGGACGCGCCGCCAGAAGACCAGCAACTGGCCCTCGACCATCCGACGCAATGCAGCCGCCCGGTACTCGCTTGCGCCTAGCCTTCAACGGACCATCAATCGGCCGTCCTGGTTGGCGATGAGGTCAAAAACCCAGGCCATCCAACCGAGCGCACCGCATGGCCACCGTGTAACTAGCCCACGTCAGTCCGGTGCACAGGAACAGCATGTGGCCAATATTCTGCCTGGTGCCGATGGTTCCGCCGCAAGCCCGGACGATACCGATGGCGCCGCGTACAATCAGGATGAGGCCGCCGACCTTCTGCGGCGTGAACGCTTCTTTCAGCAGCGCCGCCGCCAACATTGCGACCATCAGCGGCTCAGCTTGGAAAAATGAGGCACGTCGTCGTGCCATGAGCGAGCAATCGGCCCTTAGCGTCGGTGACGCGACCTTCTGCCGTGCCGACGCGACGGCCGCAGTTGAGGACTTCGCCCTCGGCCCTGATCTGGCCTGTCTCCAGCGTGATGGCTCGGACGAGCGAAATCTTGAACTCAAGCGTTGTGCTCGCAACACCTTTTTCGAGCGTCGATTGGACGGCCAGGCCCATGCAGCTATCGAGAAGAGTCGCCGTGAGGCCGCCGTGCACCGTGCCCCATGGATTAAGGTGAGCGCCCGTTGGATCGAGCGTGACGACGACGCGACCGCTTTCGGCCTCCACCACATCATAGCCCAAGGTCTGTGCGATCGTGTTGAGGGGCAGCGCTCCGTTAGCAAGCCCTTTGACAAACTCTAAGCCGCTCATTGCCTTCTGTTGCTCGGGACTGACCGTTCCGTAGGTCTTGGCGGCCACGTTTCACCTTTCGGCTCTCTAGCTTTGACAATGCTAAGGATAAAGGTGACAGCGAGAGCCACCCGAAAGCTGCTCGCGGGCTGCGGGCCCTCTTCGTTGTGGCCCATCGCGTCGCTCGGGGGGCTGCAAGATTATGTCTGAAATTGAGGGATGAACGGATGTAACTCGGACGTCGCGTTTCGGCGACCATTCCCTCGGCGGACACAGAGCGCGTGCACCATCAGCCTTCCGTGACGATGGTTAAAATATGTCGGCAATGACTGTCGTCACTGCCGCCAAAATACCAGCCAAGTCATTGATTTATTTATTGGTGGGCCCGGGAGGACTCGAACCTCCAACCAAGCGGTTATGAGCCGCTGGCTCTGACCATTGAGCTACGGGCCCGCGCCTTTCGGCCGTTGTGAAGCCGTAAGGCGAAATCGGCAGCGCTGCCGGCGACTCCTCGACGAGGCATTATAAGTGAGTTTTGCCCGCGCGCGAACGGTTGCACCTCAGCCCGGCGCGCGCTCGCGCAGTTGCTGCGCAGCGCCTTCATTTCCTCAAAGCGCGCGGTGGCGTCCCGCATGACTGCCACGATGTGCGATATTCGGCCGTCGCCATCCTTGAGCGCGACGACCGTAAACTCGATCGACAATTGGGAACCATCCTTCCGGAGCCCGGGGACCGAAAGAAGGTGGCCTTCCGGATAGCGGCTTCGGCCGGTGCTCATCATCTTGTGGAAGGCTTCCCAATGCCGGGCCTGCAATCGTTCCGGAATGATGATGTCGAGCGATTGGCCGACGGCTTCCGTGGCGACGAATCCGAAGATGCGTACGGCCCCTGGATTCCACAGGCGGATGATGCCCGCGCGGTCGCAAACGACGACGGCGTCGTTGGCGGCGTCCAGAATGCCGCTTGCTACGCGCGTGCGCAGTTCGTCGGCTTCAGAAGACACGGGCGCCACCGTACGTGCAAAGGACTATCCCTTGCGGCTCAACAAAAACACCGCCTGCTCGCCGAACAGGTTCCAGAACCACCACGGCATTTTCAGCCGCATGCGCCGGCCCCAGGCGTTGAGCGCCACCGCCCTTTCCATCTTGGCGCCGATGGCGTCGCAAAGGAGGCGGAAATCCTTGATGCTGCAGAAGTGGATGTTCGGCGTCTCGTACCAGGCATAGGGCAGATTGTCGGTGAACGGCATGTGGCCGCCGAAGAAGAGCTGCAGCCGGATGTTCCAGTGACCGAAATTCGGGAACGAGACGATGGCATGGCGGCCGATGCGCAGCATGTGCTCGAGCACGACGCGCGGTTGCCGCGTCGCCTGCAGCGTCTGCGAGAGGACGACGAAATCGAAAGCGTCGTCGGGATAGTCCGCGAGGTCGGTGTCGGCGTCGCCCTGGACCACGGCGAGGCCCTTGGCCACGCATTCGTTCACGCCCTCGCGCGACAGCTCGATGCCGCGGCCGTCGACGCCGCGCGTCTCCAAAAGCCGCAGCAGCTCGCCGTCGCCGCAGCCGACGTCGAGCACGCGCGCGCCGCGCTCGACCATATCGGCGACGACGAGCAGATCGACGCGCGCGCCGCCCGGCACGCGCGCCGCTTCGGCCATGGTGAGGTCGTGCTTGAGCCGCGTGAGCATGGTCACCTTCCCGCCGCTGGCAGGCCGCGCGCCTTACCCGCGCCTTCCAGGAAGCCACGCACGATGGCGAACAATTCCGGCTCGTCGAGCAGGAAGGCGTCGTGCCCCTTGTCGGTCGCGATCTCGGCGAAGGAGACGCGGGCGCCGGCGGCGTTGAGCGCGTGGACGATGGCGCGCGATTCCGGCGTCGGGAACAGCCAATCGCTGGTGAACGAGATGACGCAGAACCGCGTCGGCGTGCCGCGAAAGGCGTTGGCGACGACGCCGTCATAGTCGGCGGCGAGATCGAAATAATCCATGGCCCGGGTCAGATAGAGATAGGAATTGGCGTCGAAGCGCTCGACGAAGGTGAT
>JASHPW010000065.1 GCA_030037895.1 Xanthobacteraceae bacterium
ATGGGTGAGCACGTTGACCCGCTCGCCCGGCTTCTTGCGTGACGCGATTGTCTCGATGAGCGGCAGGCCGTTGCGGCCGATGGCGGTATTGATGGCGACGTCCTCATCGCAAATCTCGGCCGCGCGCCGGTATGCGGCGGCGGTGCGCTCGGAGCGCGGCCGGTTGCGCACGGCCGCCGTCATCTCGTCGAGCGCCCATCGCAGATTGACCGCGGTCGGGCGCGTGGCGAGGAGCATGCCGTAGGCACGATCGAGCGATTCATCGGACGGATCGGTGCGGAGCGCGAGGCACATGCCGTAGGCCGCGGTCGCGCCGATCAGGGGGGCGCCGCGGATCACCATGGCACGGATCGCGTGCGCCGCTTCTTCGAGCGTCGCGAGGCGAGCAGTCGCGAAGCGATGCGGCAACGCCGTCTGATCGATCACGCCGACCGACCAGCCGTCCGGCTCGACCCAGATGCTGCGCCTAGCCTTGCCGTTCACTTTCATGACCTTCCCCTAGCAGATTTGGGCCAACTGTCGATTCACGGATGCGTCGCCTAGTGCGCTTATCATCGTCATGTGCGGGCCCTCCCGCTTGCCTGCGCGGCGCCCGTGCCGCAATGTCGCGCAGGAAAATCCGCGGGGAGCGCGATGGCCGCCATCGATTATGAAGCAGAGTACAACGTTCGCGCCCGCGTACCGGAGCATCCGGAGATTTTTGCGCGGTGGTCCCGCGACGCCGAGGATTATCGCGCCGAGATGCTGAAGCGCGGCCGCGCCGAACTCGGCCTGTCCTATGGCGATACGCCGCGACAGATCGTCGATCTTTTCCTGCCGGAGGCGGGCAACGCCGCTCCGCTCGCCCTCTTCATCCACGGCGGTTATTGGCGCGCGCTCGATCCATCCTCGTTCAGCCACATGGCGCGCGGCTTGAACGGACGCGGCGTCGCCGTCGCGGTGGCCGGCTTTGATCTTTGTCCGGTCGTCAGCATAGCCGAAATTATCGAGCAAATGCGGCGCGCTTGCGCGTTCCTGTGGCAACGCTTCGGCCGCCGCGTGCTCGTCTACGGGCACTCGGCCGGCGGGCATCTTGCCGCCACTCTGGTCGCGACCGACTGGCAATCGCGCTATCCCAGGGCGCCGGCCGATCTGGTGCCGGCCGGCTACGCGATTTCCGGCCTTTTTGATCTTACGCCGCTCCTCGGCGTGCGCTTGAACCAAGACTTGCGGCTCGACGCCGAAGAGGCCCGCCGCATCTCGCCGCTGTTCTGGCCGGTCGCGCCCGGACGCATCCTGGATGCGGTGGTCGGCGCGCTCGAGACAAGCGAGTTCAAGCGGCAAAGCCGAACCGTCGCGCAGGTCTGGCGCCAAGGCCAGGCGGAAACGCGCTATGAAGAGATCGCCGGCATGAACCATTTCACCGTCATCGGGGCACTCGCCGACCCGGCCAGCGCGATGGTCGGACGCCTCGCGGAATTGGCGCAGCGGGCTATCCGGTAGGCGGCGCGCGCCCCGGAGCGATGAGCAGGACGCAGGCGGCCGCGGCAAGGATCAAGGCGAAGCCGACACTATCGGCGGCGGTCGGCCGCTCGCCGAGCATCAGGATCGAGGACACGACGCCGATCACGGGAATGCCGACGATGCCGAGAGATGCGCTGACCGCCGGCAATCGTCGCACGATCTCGAACTACAGGGCGTAAGCAATGCCGTTGCCGGCAATTCCGGTAAACGCCACGGCGAAAAGTGCGCTCGCGTGGGCGGCGCCGAGATCGAGCCGGCCGTCGAAGACGACAAGGCAGATCGAGATAACGACGAACGCGATGATGAGCTGCCAACTGGTCACGCCCAGCGGGTCGGCTGCGATGCGCGCCCATTTCACGTAAACCGTGCCGGCGGCCCAGCTCAAGCCGGCGGCAACGGCGAGGAGAAGGCCCAACGGCAATCCCGCCGTCGCCAAGGGACGAATGAGAATGGCGAGCCCGGCCGCGCACAGCGCGATGGCGATGCCCTGGACCCGGCTGGGCCGCTCGCCGAGAAACGCCCACGCCAGCAACACGGTCCAGATCGGCATCGTGTAGGCAAGAATGGCGACCCGCGAGGTCGCGGCGGCGATTTGCGCGAATGCGCTCAATAAACTGAAACCGACAATATTGAGAAGCGAGACGATGACGACGTGCGTCCATGCCCTTCCGGCCGGAATGCGCAAGCTGCGACGCTTGACGGCACAGATCGCGAGCAGCGTCAGCGCACCAAGACCGGCGCTCAATGTACGCATGCTCAACGGCGGGATTCCGTTGAGCGCGATCTTCATTACCGGCCAGGTGACGCCCCAGAGAAGGCAGAGCAGGGCAAGCATCAGCCTCGCCCGGATGTCGCCGATGCCCCTTGCCGCCGGCGTCCGCTCGCGTCTTTCCTCGACTGTCACGGCGCCTTCGGTCCGGCGGCGAGATACCAATCGACGATTTGCGCGCCGGTCCAGAACTTGACGTCGCTCTTTTTGCAGATGACCTCGAACACGCGGCGGAAATATTTCAGCCGGTGCGGCGCGCCCATGATGTAGGGATGGGCGGACAGCGCCATGACGCGCGCCGAACCGGCCGCGTCCGCGTAGATCTGCTCGAACTGGTCGAGCGCGCGGTCGCAATATTCCGCTGCCGTGTGATGCTGGATCAGCATCATGGCGACGTCGTTGCAATCCTGGGTGTAGGGCACGTTGACGATCGGCTTGCCGCGGGTCTTGAGCCACACCGGCTGATCGTCGAGCACCCAGTCGGCGACGTAGTCATAGCCTTCCTCGACCAAGAAGTCGGGCGTTTCCCAGGTCTCGGTGAGGCCGGGACCGAGCCAGCCGCGCGGCGGCCTGCCGGTCGCCTTGAGGATGGCCTCGCGCGTTCTGCGGATGTCGGCGCGCTCGTCCGGCACCTTTTGCATGCTGCGCTGGGTGAACCCATGGCCGACGAACTCCCATTTGCGCTCGAGTGCCGCGCGCACGATCGGCGCGTAAGCGGCGAGCGCCGCGCCGTTGACGCAAAGCACGCCCGGAATGGCAAACTCATCGAACACCTCGATGAACCGCCAGAAGCCCACGCGATTGCCGTATTCGTGCCAAGCCCAATTGGGCACGTCCGGGCTCGGTGAGCCGCCGGCGGGCGGCGTGAGCACGGTGCGCGGCATCGGCTGCGTCGGATCCCATTGCTCGATACTGACAATGACCCACACCACCATGCGCGCTCCGTCCGGCAGCTTGAGCGGCGGCCGCTCGCTGATGGGCGAATAGGCAATGCGGTCCGTCGGCAGCATCGGCTGCTTCGACCCCTTCTTTCGCCGCGCGGGGGGCTTTCCCGGCCGAATGGTCATTGCGGAACTATGCCCGCCTGCTCGCGCGAAGGCGTGCATTTTTTTGCATTTCCCCTGCGACTTCGTGTTATTGCACCGCACTGCCCGGTATGTTAGCAACGCCGCGATTTTCGCGGGTCCGCGGGGTATTTCGCCGCCTCCACATCGCGAGTCCCGCCTGAATCCCAGAGGCTTGCGCCGGCCGTTCGCGCCGGTTGCGGGTCTTGCGGAAAAGCTCCAATAATCCGAACTAAATGCGCGGAGAGCAGGCGACGTGGCAGGCGAAGAACCGATCGTATCCGGCATGGCCGGCCGCTACGCGACCGCGCTGTTCGACCTCGCGCTCGAGACCAACGCGCTCGATGCGGTGAAGGGGGATCTTGAGCGTTTCGACACCCTCGTCGCCGAAAGCGCCGACCTCGCTCGCTTGGTGCGCAGTCCGGCGTTCTCCGCCGAGGAGCAATTGCGGGCGCTCTCGGCCGTGCTCGAGCGGGCCGGCATCGGTGGGCTGGCGGCAAAATTCCTCAAGCTCGTCACCGCGAACCGCCGTCTGTTCGCGGTGCGCGACATGGTCAGGGCGTACCGCGAGTTCGTCGCCCAGCATAAGGGCGAAGCGACGGCCGAGGTCACCGTCGCCGAAAAACTCAAGGACGACCACCTCGCCGCACTGCGCAGCACGCTCCACGCGGTCAGTGGCAAGAATGTCGATCTTAATATCACGATCGATCCCGCCATTATCGGCGGGCTCGTGGTCAAACTCGGCAGCCGCATGATCGATACGTCGCTGCGCACCAAGCTCAATGCCATCCGACAGGCGATGAAAGAGGCAAGCTGATGGATATCCGCGCCGCGGAAATCTCCGCCATCCTCAAGGAGCAGATCAAGAATTTCGGCCAGGAGGCCGAGGTTTCCGAGGTCGGCCAGGTGCTCTCGGTCGGCGACGGCATCGCCCACGTCTACGGCCTCGATAACGTGCAGGCCGGCGAGATGGTCGAGTTCGAGAGCGGCGTGCGCGGCATGGCGCTCAATCTCGAGGCCGACAATGTCGGCATCGTGATCTTCGGCAGCGACCGCGAAATCAAGGAGGGCCAGACCGTCAAGCGCACGCGCGCGATCGTCGAGGTGCCGGTCGGCAAGGCTTTGCTCGGCCGCGTTGTCGACGCGCTCGGCGACCCGATCGACGGGCGCGGGCCGATCAGGGCCGAGACCAGGGCGCGCGTCGACGTGAAGGCGCCCGGCATCATTCCCCGCAGATCGGTGAACGAGCCGATGGCAACGGGATTGAAGGCGATCGATGCCCTGATCCCGATCGGGCGGGGCCAGCGCGAGTTGATCATCGGCGATCGCCAGACCGGCAAGACCGCGATCGCGCTCGATACGATTCTGAATCAGAAGCCGCTCAACGAATCGGGCGACGAGAAGATCAAGCTCTATTGCGTCTATGTCGCGGTCGGCCAGAAACGCTCGACGGTTACGCAATTCGTCAAGACTTTGGAGGAAAACGGCGCCCTCGAGTATTCGATCATCGTTGCGGCGACCGCCTCCGATCCGGCGCCGATGCAGTTCCTGGCGCCGTTTGCCGGCTGCACCATGGGCGAATATTTCCGCGACAATGGCATGCACGCGGTGATCGTCTACGACGACCTCTCCAAGCAGGCCGTCGCCTATCGCCAGATGTCGCTGCTATTGCGCCGGCCGCCGGGCCGCGAGGCCTATCCGGGCGACGTGTTCTATCTGCACTCACGCCTGCTCGAGCGCGCGGCGAAGATGAACGAGGACCACAAAGGCGGCTCGCTCACCGCGTTGCCGGTGATCGAGACGCAGGCCAACGACGTCTCGGCCTATATCCCGACCAACGTCATCTCTATCACCGACGGCCAGATCTTTCTCGAGACCGACTTGTTCTATCAGGGCATCCGTCCGGCGGTGAATGTCGGGCTCTCGGTTTCGCGGGTCGGCTCCGCGGCGCAGACCAAGGCGATGAAAAAGATCGCCGGCCGCATCAAGGGTGAGCTTGCGCAATACCGCGAGATGGCGGCTTTCGCGCAGTTCGGCTCCGATCTCGATGCCACCACGCAGCGGCTGCTCAATCGCGGCGCGCGGCTCACCGAGCTGCTCAAGCAGCCGCAATTCTCGCCGCTGAAGATGGAGGAGCAGGTCTGCGTCATCTATGCCGGCGTCAACGGCTATCTCGATCCGCTGCCGGTCGAGCGCGTGCGCGCCTTCGAGGAGGGCCTCCTCGGCGCGTTGCGCTCGCAACACACGGACATTCTCGCCGCGATCCGCGACTCGCGCGACCTCGACGACGCCACCGCCGCCAAGCTCAAGGGCGTGGTCGATAATTATGCGAAGACATTCGCGTGATGATGGCGCGCGCAAAATTAGCGGCGCGCGCCGGTATGTTTCCTCCCCCCTTGTGGGGGAGGGTTAGGGAGGGGGGTCGGGAGGTGAACCGCCGGCGTCCACGTATGTGCCTTGGCCTCCCTACCCCCATCCCCCACCCCTGCCCACCAGGGGGAGGGGCGTGCGCATTGCAAAACGGGTAGACCGAGCCAATGCCCAGCCTCAAGGACCTGCGCAACCGCATCGCCGCCACCAAAGCGACGCAGAAGATCACGCGCGCCATGCAGATGGTTGCGGCCTCGAAGTTGCGCCGTGCCCAGGCCGCGGCCGAGTCGGCGCGCCCCTACGCCGCGCAGATGGACAAGGTGCTCGGCAACATCGCGGCGTCGACCGCGGGGATCGAGACCGCGCCGCGGCTCCTGCGCGGGACCGGCGGCGACAATGTGCATCTCCTTCTCGTCTGCACCGCCGAACGCGGCCTCTGCGGGCCGTTCAATACCGCGATCGTGCGGCTCGCGCGCGAACGCGCCGCCGCGCTCGCCGCCGAAGGCAAGGAAGTCAAATTCTTCTGCGTCGGCCGCAAGGGCTACGACCAGCTCAAGCGGCTTTACGCAAAGCAGATCGTCGAGATGGTCGATTTGCGCGCGGCGCGTACGCTGCATTTCGAGCACGCCGAGATGATCGCGGAGAAGCTCATCACCCGCTTCGACAATTTCGAATTCGACGTGTGCACGCTGTTCTTCTCGCGCTTCCGTTCGGTGGTCGCGCAGATTCCGACCGCGCAACAGATCATTCCGGCGGTGTTCGACGCCAAGGCGGCGGACGCGCTCGGCGGCGCCGCCTACGAGTTCGAACCGGAGGCGGAGGACATCCTGCACGACCTCCTGCCGCGCAACGTCACCGTGCAGATCTTCCGCGCGCTCCTGGAAAACGCCGCCTCGTTCTACGGCGCCCAGATGTCGGCGATGGACAACGCCACGCGCAACGCCGGCGATATGATCCGCCGGCAGACGCTGTTCTACAACCGCACGCGCCAAGCCTTGATCACCAAGGAGCTGATCGAGATCATCTCCGGCGCCGAAGCGCTCTGAATTCTAGTTCATAAGGACTGACCATGCCGAACAAAGTCGGACGCATCACCCAGGTCATCGGCCCCGTCGTCGACGTGCATTTCGAGGATCATCTGCCGGCGATCCTCAATGCGCTGGAGACCAAGAATCACGGCAACCGCCTGGTGCTCGAAGTCGCCCAGCACTTGGGCGAATCGACCGTGCGCACGGTGGCCATGGACACCAGCGAAGGGCTGGTGCGCGGCCAGGAGGTGGCCGACACCGGGCGGCCCATTGCGGTTCCGGTCGGCGACGGCACCCTCGGGCGCATCATGAACGTGGTCGGCGAGCCGGTGGACGAGGCCGGGACAATTCCGCACCGGGAGACGCGCGCCATCCATCAGGAGGCGCCGCCCTACACCGAGCAGTCGACCGAGGCCGCGATCCTGGTCACCGGCATCAAGGTCGTGGACCTGCTCGCCCCCTATGCCAAGGGCGGCAAGGTCGGGCTGTTCGGCGGCGCCGGCGTCGGCAAGACCGTGATCATCATGGAACTCATCAACAACATCGCCAAGGCGCATGGCGGCTACTCGGTGTTCGCCGGCGTCGGCGAGCGCACGCGCGAAGGCAACGACCTCTATCACGAGATGATCGAGTCCGGCGTCAATAAGGACCCGCACAAGGGCTCCGTCGAAGGCTCCAAATGCGCGCTGGTCTACGGCCAGATGAACGAGCCGCCCGGCGCCCGCGC
>JASHPW010000066.1 GCA_030037895.1 Xanthobacteraceae bacterium
GTCGGTCGAGAACACGACGTCGATGCCGGCCTTCTTGCAGGCGGCGAAGAAACGCTCGCCGCGCGGACTCCTGGCGCCGTCGAACTCGCCGAAGATCAGGCGGGCCAAAGCGCCGATATGCGTGACGACGCCGGGCGCCGCGATCGCCGCGCCGGTGATGTAAGCGGTGCCGCCGATGACGTGATCGCCGCCGAGAATCGCGCGCAGATGCTGGCGGCGGTCTATGCCGTTTTGCAACGTGATCACCCCGGTGTCCGGGCCGATCAGCGGCACAATGGCCTTGGCCGCGGCCTCGGTGTCGTATTGCTTGACCGTGAAGAGGACGATGTCGGCCTTGCCGATCGTCGCCGGATTATCGGTCGCCGCGACGCGCCGGAGATGAAGATCGCCGTTCGGTCCCCTCAACGTGAGGCCGTTGGTCCGCAGCGCCTCGAGGTGGGCGCCGCGAGCAATGAAATGAACATCCTCGCCGGCGGCGGCGAGCCGCGCGCCAAAATAGCCGCCGACGCCTCCCGCGCCCATGATCGCAATCTTCATCACTTTCTCGCTGACCCGTGACGACGCGTGTTTGGATGCGCCAGCGCCGGCCGCCTGTCAATTTTGAACCGAGGCAAGCGACCCGTTGTCGGCTTGCGCGTCCATTATTTTTCGGCCACAGGTGACCTCAAGCGACGTGAAGCGGGAGGTCGCCATGGGCGCGAATTTCGGCATCGCCGGGATGGATTGGCAGCAGCGCGTCAATTGGGACCGCTTGCGCGAATATCGCACCGAGCGGGCGCGCGCGATGATGAAGAAGCACGGCCTCGGCGCGCTCTTGTGCATGTACGACGAGAACGTCCGCTACATCACCGGCACGCTGACGCCCGGATGGTGCCGGCTCAAGCCGGGCCTGCGCTACGCCATGCTCTGCGGCGACGGCGCCCCGGTGTTGTTCGAGCAGGGCGATATCGGCTTCCAGATCGAGCGGCATGCGCCGTGGCTGCCGAAGGAGAACGTGCGCCACTCCTTCGCCTGGATCAAAGGCGCGGCCGGGCCCGCCTCCACCCAGCAAGTGACCAAGTTCACCAATGCGGTGATCGAGGAGATGCGGCGCCACGGCGTCGCCGGGCAAAAGCTCGGCGTCGATTTCATCGACATCAACATGATCAACATCTTCAAGGACAAGAACATCGCCTGGGTCGACGGCATGACGCCGATGATGGAGGCGCGCGCGGTCAAGAACGAGGACGAGCAGGAATGCATGCGCATCGTTGGCGCCATCGGCGACGCGACGCACTGGGAATGCATGAAGTTTTTGCGGCCCGGCATCACTGAGAACCAGGTCACCGCGCATCTGATGCAATACCTCTACAATATCCCGGGCATGGAGGACGTCGAGGACGTCATCGTCTCCTCGGGCCCGAACACCTGGCCGAACTGGCGCAATTTTTCCGACCGCATCATCCAACCCGGCGACATCGTGTTCATGGATTTGGCGGCGCTCACCTGGAACGGCTACAAGTCCTGCTATTACCGCACCTATTGCGTCGGCAAGGAGCCGACCAGGGAGCAGCAGGAGACCTACGAGATCGCGCTGAAATGGCTCTACGATTCCATCGCGGCGGTGAAGGTCGGTGCCACGACGCGTGACATCGCGCTCAAATGGCCCTCGGCCAAGGAGACCTGGGGTTATGAGGACGAAGACCAGGCGGCGGCGAACCTGTGGGGCCACGGCCTCGGCCTCGCCCAATACGACCAGCCGGTGATCTCGCGCATCTGGTCGCTCGACCATCCGGTCGAGATCAAGGAAGGCATGACCTTTGCGCTCGAGACCCAGCACGGGAAACGCTTCCGCTACGGCGTGCGCATCGAGGAAATGCTGATCGTGCATAAGGATTCGATCGAGATCGTCTCCAATTTTCCGGTCAAACAGATCACCGTCGTCGACCCGCTGCCGGGCTACGGCGATCACGTCAAGTGAGTCGCGCGCGGCGTTGCCGGCCACCTCAAGGCGACGGCGGCGCGCGCGGCCGCCGGCGTCATGGACACCGCAATTGCGGCCCGATGGGCGCGCGACGGCCGTCGAGCTTGAAGAAGAAATAGCTGCGCACGGTCGTGGGCCCGGTCGGCGCGTCGAAACGACCGAGCGGCTCGACGCCGGCGAAATAGTGGGAAAGCCCGGCCGGCAGCGAAGCCAGCGCGCAGCGGCTCACATACAAAATCGGCTGCGGCGCCGCGTCGGTGAAAGGGCGCGTAAGTTCGAAATTGTCGGCCGGCACCGGCCCCCAGCGCCAATCGAAGATCTGCTCCGGTTGATCGCGCCAGTAGTACAGGAGCGCGGCGACATCGTAGCGGTTTTCGGCGACGATCGCGCGCGCGTCCAGCCGCCGCGCGAGCCGGCCGGCCGTTTCGCCGAGCGAGCGCCAGCCCAGCGTCCGGCTGTAAACGTCGCCGTCGGCGAGGAACGGCACGTGCACGCGCGTCGCGACGGCATCGCCGGCGAGCAGCACGGCCTGCACGACCACGCCGCAGGCGATGCTCGCCGCCAACCAATTCCACGCCTCGCCTCGCACCAGGAACGCAGCCGCGATCACGGCGCCGGAAATAAACGCCGGCGCCGCCCAGTTGGCGTTGGCGTGCGTCACCAGCCCGACGGCGGTGATCAACGCCAGCGGCGGAATGGCAAAGGCGAGCATCAGCCGGTCGGCGCGGCCGAGCGCGGGCGAGGCGACGCGCGCGATGCCCGCCAGCAGGACCGCGAACAGGATCGGGCCGAACACGGCGAATTGCGAGAGCAAAAACTCCAGCGTCCGCAACACGTCGAGGTCGACGCCGCCGCCGCGTATGTTGTCGCCGGTGTGCCGGAAGGTGGTGAAGCCGTTGGCGAAGTTCCACACGATGTTGGGAAGGATCAGCATCGCCGCGATCGCCAGCGCGATCCACAGCGCCGGCGAACGCACGAAGCGACGGGCGTCACGGTCGAGCCAGGCGGCAAGCGCAATGCCGAGAAGGAAGTAGATCATCGCGTATTTGGCAAGGAGGCCGAGACCGAGCGCAACGCCGAGCATGACCGCCCAGCGCCACGTCCCGCCGGCAACGAGCTTGACATAAGCGAAGAGCGCCAGCGCCCAAAAGAAGAGAAGCGGCACGTCGGTCGAGATGATGCGCGCGGAGAAGGCGACGCCGGTCGCCAGTCCAATCGACACCGCCGCGAAGAACGCCACCCGCCGGTCGTAAAGTTCGCGCGCCAGCGCATAGACGACGAGGCTCGTGCCGAAATAGAAGATCGGCGCCGGCGCGCGGATGCAAGCTTCGCCGTTGCCGCACGCATGCGCGGTGGCGGCGATGATCCAGGCGAGCAGCGGCGGCTTGGAGGAATAACCGAAGGCGAGATCGCGCGACCAGGCCCAATATTGCGATTCATCGAAGTATAGATCGACGACCGAGAAATGAAGCCCGATCAGCCGCACCGCCGTCACCGCGGCAAGAATGCCGAGCGCAAGCGAAAAACGCGGCACCGCCCACGAACGCGGCGATGATAAAGTGACGGTTGCCATGGCGATCAAGGGCGCGCACCTTGGCAGACGGCCCGCGCCGAGACAAGCCAATGGCCCGGATCCGCACGCCGTGCTATTTGCATCGACGAGATTTGGATGAGGCGTTTCATCGTTTCCCTGGGCGAAAGCGTCGCCGCCGAGGCCGATCGTGTCGGGCCCAAGGCTGCAAACCTTGCGGCGCTGGCGCAGGCGGGATTGCCGACACCCGGCGGTTTCTGCGTGACGGCGGACGCTTACCGGCGGCAGATGGCTCACCTCGGTGCAGCGGAGATGCTGCGTGACTATGCCGATGCCGATGCGCTGCGGCAACGGCGCCTCGCGGTCGAAATCCGGCTCAAGCTCTACCAGGGAGACCTCGCGCCGGAGCTGCTGGCGGAACTCGGCGCGGCCTGGCGCGATCAACAGAAACCGGCCGCGGTGCGCTCCTCGGCGCTGATCGAGGATCGCGCCGGTGCGAGCTTTGCCGGTCAGTTCGAGAGCTTCCTCGGCATCAGCGACGAAACGGAGCTGCGCACCGCATTGCGCGCCTGCTGGGCGGCCTTGTGGACCACCATTGCCCGGCGCTCCCTGGCGCAGCACGGTTTCGTGCCGGCCGACACGGCGATGGCCGTGCTCGTTCAGCCGCTCATTGCCGCGCGCGCCTCGGGCGGCGGCTTGAGCGAGACCGCCGACGGCCACATGCTGATCAGCGCCACCTGGGGACTGGGCACCGCGATCGCCCAGGGCGAGGTCGTGCCGGACCGCATCGTGCTCAGCCGCGCCGGCTTCCTGCGCACGATGGACAGCGGCCGCAAGCGCCATCGCGAAACCTGCGTGCATGGCGCGGGTACGGCGCCGCAGGCGGTGCCGGACGCACTCGCGCGCGCGCCGTGCCTCGAAGCCGCGCAGGCGACGGTCCTCGGCCGCCTCATGCGCAAGGCCGAAGCCGTGCTCGGCATGCCGGTCGAGATCGAATGGGCGCTGGACGAAACCGGCTTCAAGCTGGTGCAGGCGCGGCCGTTGCACGTCGAGCGCGCGACTGTGCCGGACGAAATCTGGCTCAAGCATCCCGGCCTCAACGGTCATCCCGCCGGCGTCGGCTGGGGCGCCGGCCGCGCGGTGGTGGTGAACTGCGAATGCGAACTCGCCCGAGTCGCGCCGGGCGACGTTTTGGTCACGCGCGTTGCCGGTCCGGCCCTGAGCCATATCCTGCCGCGCGTCGCCGGCGTGGTCGCCGAACTCGGCGGCTCAACCTCGCATCTCGCCTCGCTCGCCCGCGAACACGGCATTCCGACAGTGCTTGGCGTCCTCGACGCAACGCGGCGCATTCCCGACGGCGCGCAAGTCGCGGTCGACGGCGTTGCCGGAATCGTGCGGTGGCTCGCTTGATGCGCGCTTCGCGTCCCCGGCGCGCCCGCCGCCCCCGCATCTTCGTCACCCAGCCGGTGGCAAAAAGCGCCATCGCGCGGCTGCGCCAAATCGCAACCGTCACGGTCAACGCCGACGCCAGCCGTATCATCGGCCGGCGCGCGCTCCTTGCCGCGGTGCGCCGCTGCGACATCCTCTTTTGTCTGCTGCACGACCGCATCGACGCCGGGGTGATCGCGGCCAATCCGGGTTTGCGTTTGATCGCCGCCCAATCGATCACGCCCTCGCACATCGATGTCGAGGCGGCGACCGCGCATGCAATTCCGGTGACGGTGGTGCCGACGCTGACCACCGAAACGACCGCGGACCTCGCTTTCGGCTTGATGCTGGCGACAGCGCGGCGCATCGCCGAAGGCGACCGCTTGGTGCGCGCGGGGAAGTTTCCCGGCGCCCAATCGAGCCATCTGCTCGGCTCCTTCGTTTGGGGGAGGACGATCGGCCTCATCGGCGGCGGCGGACTGATCGGCAAGGCGGTCGCGCGCCGCGCGCGCGGCTTTTCCATGCGCGTGCTCTATTGGGCGCCGCGCCGCAAGCCGGAGCATGAGGAGCGCGAGGCGGGCCTCACCTACGTCCCGCTCGACCAATTGCTGCGCGAATCCGATTTCGTCTCGCTGCACTCGCCGCTCAACGCCCAGACGCGGCATCAGATCGGCGCGCGCGAGCTTGGCTTGATGAAGAAGACCGCATTCTTCATCAACACCGCGCGCGGCGCCATCGTCGATGAGGCCGCGCTCATCCGCGCATTGGCGAAGAGAAGGATCGCCGGCGCCGGCCTCGACGTGTTCGAGCACGAGCCCAAAGTCGGCAAAGATCTGCGGAAATTGCCCAACGTGGTGCTGACGCCGCATCTTGGCAGCGCCATCGGCGAAATACGCGAGCAGATGGCGCACCTGGTGATCGATAATATCGTCGCGTTTCTCGACGGCAAGCGGCCGCCGCACTGCGTCAACCCGCAGGTGCTCGACTCTTCAGCAACCTCCCGTGGCGGAGGAAAGTGACGGTTATTTGATCGCCTGCGGATTGAGCGGCGAGCCGGTGCCGCCGGTGATGATGAGCGGCGGACCGCAGAAAAAGAACTCGTAGATGCCGTCGGTCTCGCAATCTTCGGCCAACTCCTTCACATAGAACATTTCGCCCATGGTGAGCCCCATGGCCGGAATCACCACCCAGTGCCACGGCTGGTTGACTTCATTGGTTTCGTTCGGTCTCACTTCGACGCCCCAGGTGTCTGAGCAGATCGCCGCGATCTCTTTCTCCTGGCACCAGTAGCAGTTCTCGAATTTCACGCCCGGCGCGTCGCCGCCGGCATAGGCGCCCCACTTCCTTTCCTTGAGGCAGCGCTCCATCTGGCCGGTGCGCAGGATGACGAAGTCGCCCCGCCTGATCTCGACGTTCTCCTCCTTGGCGCACCTGTCGATCTCGTCGTTGGCGATGCCCTCGCCGTCCTTGAGCCAGGGAACGCCGCGAAACCGCGCGATATCGAGCAGCACGCCGCGGCCGACCATCTTGTTTTTTGAATGTTCGATGCCGAGCTTGCCGAGGCCGCCGCAATCGACCTCGCGCGCGTCGAAGCCGTTGTACATCTTGTCCTGATAGAAGATGTGGCCGAGCGAATCCCAGTGGGTGGCGCATTGCACCGGCAGGTTGATGGCGTCGTCGGCGTAGCGGATGTTCGGCACCTTGTCGTAGCGGCCGGCGACCGCATCGGTTCCGGTCGCCAGCATGGTGTGGATCGGGTTCCAGCGCCCGCCGAACAGGCCGGTCTGCGGGCCGTTGCGGTCGAGCGGGAGGCCGAGCGCGAAGACCTTGCCGGTTCGGATCAATCCCGCCGCCCTGACGATGTCTTCAGGCATGACGTGGTTGAGCGTGCCGATCTGGTCGTCCCTGCCCCAACGGCCCCAGTTCTTCAGCTTCTCGGTCGCTTCGGCGATGGCTTTTTTTCCGACGTTGATGTTCATGGGAACGTTTCCCCGCGATGTTCGCGAGATTAGTCTTGCCATGAATCGCTCGTGCTTGGCGAGAGCGCCCGACACTACGGAAAGCTCGCTCGCAATTGTTCGCTAATCGAACGGTAGGCCGAATACATGTTGCGCGCGGTCATCGGCCTATCGTGATTTCCTGGCGCGGAATGGAGTCTGGAAGATGAAGCTTTTGAGTTTCTTTGCCGACGGCAAGGCGCTGTTCGGGGCGCTGAGCGGCGACGGCGTCGTCACCATGAACGAGCGGATCGGGCAGGCGACGCTCCGCGGCGCGCTCGCCGCCAATGCGATCGAGGAGATGCGCAAGGTGGCGAAGGCGGAAAAGCCCGACCGCAAGCTCGCCGACATAAAATTCATGCCGGCGATCCCGCGCCCGGAAAAGATCCTGTGCGCCGGCATCAATTACCGCGCGCACGCCGCCGAGACCGGGCGGGCGCCGCCGCGCGCGCCGAGCATATTCAGCCGCTTTGCCGACACGCTCGTCGGCCACGAGGGCGAGATGATCCGGCCGCGTGTTTCCCGCGAGTTCGATTTCGAAGGCGAGCTTGCCCTGATCATCGGCCGGCCCGGGCGGCACATCAAGGCGGAACGGGCGCTCGAACACGTCGCCGGCTATACCTGTTTCGTCGACGGCAGCGTGCGCGACTACCAAAAATTCTCCGTCACCGCGGGTAAGAACTTTCCCGGCACCGGTCCGCTCGGGCCCTGGATCGTCACCGCCGACGAAATATCCGATCCGCGCCGGCTCGTTCTGATGACGCGCTTGAACGGCGCCGAGGTGCAGCGCTCCTCGATCGATCTGCTGATCCATTCGATCCCTGAAATCATCGCCTTCTGCTCCGACTTCACGGCACTTTCCGCCGGCGACGTCATCGCCACCGGCACGCCCGAGGGCGTCGGCCAGCGCCGCACTCCGCCGCTGTGGATGAAAGCGGGCGACACGCTCGAAGTCGAGATCACCGGCATCGGCGTTCTGCGCACGCGCGTGGCGGATGAATGGGGAGACAATCATCCTGCTCCGCGGCGCGCAGCGTAGCGGGGGAAGGAAGAAACTTACGCCTCGGCGTCGACGAGATGCGGGACCGAGGCGGCAGCGCTCTCCGCCGGCCTCTTCGGCTCCAACGCCGCCGCGACCGCTTCCTCGACGCGCTCAAGCCAGATGAACTCGACCTGCCGGCGGGCGATCTCGGGGATATCCTCATAGTCCTTGCGGTTGCGCGCGGGGAGCATGATGCGCTTGATGCCGGCGCGGTGCGCGCCGACGACCTTCTCCTTGATGCCGCCGACCGGAAGCACCAGACCGCGCAGGCTGATCTCGCCGGTCATGGCCGTGTCGCTGCGCACCGTGCGCTCGGTGAGCAGGGAGACCAGCGCCATGAACATGGCGACGCCGGCGCTCGGTCCATCCTTCGGAATGGCGCCGGCCGGCACATGGATATGGATGTCGCTCTTCTCGAACCGGCTCGCCTCGATGCCGAGCGCGGCGGCGCGGTTCTTCACGATCGACAGCGCGGCCTGGGCGCTTTCCTTCATCACGTCGCCGAGTTGGCCGGTAAGGATCAATCTGCCGGAACCGGGAACGCGCGTCGCCTCGATGAAGAGAATGTCGCCGCCGACCGGCGTCCAGGCGAGGCCGGTGGCAACGCCGGGCACGCTCGTGCGCATCGCCGTCTCGCTCTCGAACTGCGGCGCACCGAGAATGGCCGCGAGGTCGTCGCGTTCGATGCGGATCGGACCGCTATTCCCTTCGGCGATACGCACGGCGGCATGGCGCAGCGCCTGGCCGATCAGGCGCTCCAGGCTGCGGACGCCGGCTTCGCGCGTATAATTCTGAATGATGTCGCGAATCGCCTCGTCGGCCAGTTCGACCTGTCCGGCTTGCAGCCCGTTCGCCTCCATTTGCCGGCGAATGAGATAGCGATGGGCGATCTCGAGCTTCTCGTCGGCGGTGTAACCGGCGAGGCTGATGATCTCCATGCGGTCGCGCAGCGGACCGGGAACGGTGTCGAGCATGTTCGCGGTGGTGATGAACACCACGCGGCTCAAGTCGAACGGCACGCCGAGATAATTGTCGCGGAACGTGTTGTTCTGCTCGGGATCGAGCACTTCGAGCAGAGCCGCGCCGGGATCGCCCTGGATGCCGGCGCCGAGCTTGTCGATCTCGTCGAGCATCATCACGCAATTGCGCGCGCCGGCCTTGCGGATCGCCTGGATGATGTTGCCGGGGAGCGCGCCGATATAGGTGCGGCGATGACCGCGGATTTCCGCCTCGTCGTGTACGCCGCCGAGGCTCACGCGCACGAATTTCCTGTCCATGGCGCGCGCGATCGACTGGCCGAGCGAGGTTTTGCCGACGCCCGGCGGCCCGACAAAGCAGAGGATCGGCGCCTTGCCCTGCGGCGCCAGCTTGCGCACGGCGAGATATTCGACGATGCGCCGCTTGATCTTGTCGAGGTCGTAATGGTCCTCGTCGAGGATGCGCCGCGCCTCCTTGATGTCGATCGGCTTCTCCTCGGGCAGAGCCCAGGGCAGTTCGATCAGCCAGTCGAGATAGGTCCGCACCATGCCATATTCGCCGGCCGCTTCCGGCATGCGCTGCAGCCGGCGCAATTCCTTGCGCGCCTGATCCTCGACCTCCTTCGGCATTTTGGCGTTGGTGATGGCCTTGTCGAGCTCGGCCATCTCGGCGGCCTTGCCTTCCTCGCCTTCGCCGAGTTGGCGTTGGATCGCCGCCATCTGCTCGCGCAGCAACGCCTCGCGCTGGCGCTCGTCGAGCGCGGCCTTGGTCTGGCGGCCGATCTCCTGCGACAGCCGCAGAACTTCGATGCGGTGGGCAAGGAGCCGCGAGACCTTGTCCATGCGCGCCGAAATATCGATCGTCTCCAGGATCTCCTGCTTCTCTTCAGGCTTCACGTCCATGTAAGCGACCGCCAGATCGGCGAGCGCCGCCGGCGTCTCGATCGACTGGATCGCCGCAAGCAGATCGGCGGGGACTTGCGGCAGCAATTGGATCGCTTCGACGGCCCGCGCCTTCAGATTGACGAAGCGGGCCTCGATCTCGGGCGTGCGCGCGTCCGGCTCGGAAATTTGCAGCACGCGCGCGACGAAGAACGGCCAGCCGTTGAGATAATCGACGACCTGGAACCGCTGTTCGCCCTGGCAAACGAGATGGTGCGAGCCGTCGGGCGCCGTGATGTAGCGCACGATGTTGGCGAGCGTGCCCATGCGATGCATGTCGATCGGCGTCGGATCGGCGACCTCGGCGTCGCGCTGCATGAGGATGCCGACCTGGCGTTGGTCGCGCACCGCCTGCTGCGCGGCGGCGATCGACTTCGGCCGGCCGAGCGTGATCGGCAGCACCAGGCCGGGAAACAGCACAGTGTTGCGCACCGGCACGATGATGAGCGCGTCCGGCGGCAATGGCGGCAGCGTCGCGGCGCCTGGCGCCGCGCCCGACAGCATTTCGGCTTCAGCCACGGCCCGCTCCCGCTTTCTGCAACGTGATCACCAGACAGCCGCAGCTCACCGTGCGGCGCACCGCGCTGTAGCGCCCGGCCGGCAGCCGCAGCCGCCGGTAAAAGCGCCCTTGAGGAAGTTCGAGCCGGTGGATGGTGGCCGTGCGCAATTCGGGCGGATAAGAGCGCGTCCCGGCGATCACAAGCTCGCCATCCTCGATCGCCGCCTCGGCTTGCTCCACATCGACGCCGGGCAAAGCGACCAGCGCCAGAACCTCGAATTCGGTCTCGAGGATATCGACCGGAGGCTCCCAGGCCGGCAGCCGCGCTCGCGTGCCGGCGGGCCGAAAAAGCTCACGATGCATCCGCTCGGCGCGCGCCAGCATTTCGCACGCCTCCGACCACATCCAATCGCGAGCGAGATCACGGGCCATGTGCCCCTCCAGGGTGTGACAAATGTGTGGCGCCGAGGGGCGAAATTCAACGGCCGTCGTCATTCGGCGACGCGGGCGTTAAAGCCCGCGAGCCCGCAATCCATCACCACGATCGTGTGTGGCTGGCACTCGGTCGAGCGCCGGGAGTCCTGCGTTTATGGGTTCCGGGCGCGCGCCGCGCGCACCGCGGAATGGCGAGCGCCGCGGACCCCTGCGGCGAGCGTCCGAACAAGGTCGGCGACCGCGGCGACCGTTGCCGGCGTATGCCGACCGTCGGCGCCGAGGCTCTTGCGCACGGCCTCGACCAGCGCCGAGCCGACGACGATGCCGTCGGCGCCTTGCGCGATGGCGCGCGCGTGCTCGGCAGTGCGCACGCCGAAGCCGACGCAGACCGGAAGCTCGGTGTGCCGCTTGATGCGCTTTACGGCTTCGGCGACCTTACTCGTGTCCGGCGCGGCGGCGCCGGTGATGCCGGTGATCGAGACGTAATAGACGAAGCCCGACGTATTCTTGAGCACGACGGGCAGCCTTTTGTCGTCGGTCGTCGGCGTGGCGAGGCGGATGAAGTTGAGGCCGGCCTTGAGCGCCGGCAGGCACAGTTCCGCGTCCTCCTCGGGCGGCAGATCGACGACGATGAGCCCGTCGACGCCGGCGCTCTTGGCGTCGGCCAAGAACCGCTCGACGCCATAGATGTAGATCGGATTGTAGTAGCCCATGAGCACAAGCGGCGTCGCCGCGTCGCCGGCGCGGAATTCGCGCACGAGACCAAGCGTCTTTTCCATGTTCTGCCCGGCATGAAGCGCGCGCAGCCCGGCGGCTTGGATCGCCGGCCCATCGGCCATCGGATCGGTGAACGGCATGCCAAGCTCGATCACGTCGGCGCCGGCCTGCGGCAGCGCCTTGAGGATCGCCAGCGCGCAGTGGTAGTCGGGATCGCCCGCCATGGTGAACGTGACCAGCGCCGCGCGGCCTTCGTCCTTCAGCGCAGCGAAGCGCCGATCGATGCGGGTGGTCATCGCGCCTTGCTTTCCAGATGGTGCGCGACCGTGGCGAGGTCCTTGTCGCCGCGGCCGGAGAGATTGACCACCATGAGGTGATCCTTCGGCCTTTGCGGCGCGAGATCGAGCACCTTGGCGATGGCGTGCGCCGGCTCGAGCGCCGGGATAATGCCTTCGAGCCGCGACAGGAGCTGGAACGCGTCGAGCGCTTCGTCGTCGGTCGCCGACAGGAACGTGACGCGGCCGACGTCCCCGAGCCAGGCATGCTCGGGGCCGATGCCCGGATAATCGAGACCGGCCGAGATCGAGTGCGCCTCGTTGATCTGCCCGTCCGCGTTCATCAAGAGATAGGTGCGGTTGCCGTGCAGCACGCCCGGCCGCCCGCCGGCGATGGAGGCGGCGTGCATGCCGCTGTCGAGGCCGCGACCCGCCGCCTCGACGCCGAAAATCTCGATTTGCCGCTCGTCGAGGAACGGGTGGAACAAGCCCATGGCGTTCGAGCCGCCGCCGATGCAGGCGATGAGCGAGTCGGGCAAACGGCCCTCGGCCGCGAGCATCTGCTCGCGCGTTTCGCGGCCGATGATCGACTGGAAATCGCGCACCATCATCGGATAGGGATGCGGCCCGGCAATCGTGCCGATGCAGTAGTACGTCGACTCGACGTTGGTCACCCAATCGCGCAACGCCTCGTTCATCGCGTCCTTGAGCGTCTTCGACCCGGATTCGACCGGCACGACCTTGGCGCCGAGCATGTTCATGCGGAAGACATTCGCCTTCTGCCGTTCGACGTCGACCGAGCCCATATAGACGATGCATTCGAGGCCGAAGCGCGCGCACAAAGTCGCGGTGGCGACCCCGTGCATGCCGGCGCCGGTCTCGGCGATGATGCGTTTCTTGCCCGTGCGCCGCGCCAGCAGGATTTGGCCGAGCACATTGTTGACCTTGTGCGCGCCGGTGTGATTGAGCTCCTCGCGCTTGAGATAGATTTTCGCCCCGCCGCAATATGCGGTGAGCCGCTCGGCGAAATAGAGCGGCGACGGCCGGCCGACATAGTGCGTGAGATAGCGGTCCATTTCCTTCTGAAATTCAGGATCGATCTTGGCCTGCCCATAAGCCTTTTCCAACTCGAGGATCAGTGGCATCAGCGTCTCAGCGACGAAACGGCCGCCGTAGATGCCGAAATGGCCGTGCTCGTCCGGCCCGGCGCGGAAGGAGTTGAGCTGCAGCACGGTCATCGCCAAGGCTTTCTCAGGCCACCGGATGTATTCGCTGCGCCGCCGCGGCTCGCGCCGCACGCACGAAAGCCCGGATCTTATCAGGATCCTTCTCGCCCGGGGCGCGCTCGACGCCCGAGGAAACGTCGACGCCGGGAGCCCGGGTGATGCGCACGGCCTCGCCGACATTGCCGGCGTCGAGCCCGCCCGACAGCATGAACGGCACGCCGGGATCGAGATGTATGAGCAAGCTCCAATCGAACGGCATGCCGAGTCCGCCCGGCCGCGTCGCCTCGAGCGGCGCGCGGGCGTCGAACAATAAGCGGTCGGCGATCGCGGCGTAAGCGGCGACGGCGGCAAGGTCGGCCTTCGCCTTGATCGCAATCGCCTTCATCACCGGCAGCCCGAAGCGTTTTTTGAGCGCCGCAACGCGCGCTGGCGGCTCCCTGCCGTGCGGCTGCAGCAGGTCCGGCTGTAAGGCTTCGACCGCCGCATCCAACAGCGCGTCGTCGGCATCGACCGTCAGCGCGACTTTCTGCGCACGTCCGCGCACGCGCCGGCCGAGCGCGCGTGCCGTCGCCAAGGCAAGATGGCGCGGCGACGGCGGAAAGAACACAAAGCCGACCATGTCGGCGCCGGCGTCGAGCGCAACATCAAGGGCCTCGGGCGTGGAGAGGCCGCAAATTTTGACCACTAAGGAACTCATATCGGCTCAACGAGGCGTGGACATTGCCATCATACATGAGGGCAAGACCCGCAAACATCATCTCATTGGCGGCCGCACGGTGAGCCGCCGCGAGGGATCACCCTCCTCGGGGAAGACGGCGGATTGGCGCGCCGTGCCTTCGAGCGCGTCGATCTTTTGGCGGAGCTCGCGCACCTCGCGTTGCAACTGGCGTGCGCTCCGGCGCCACTTGCTTTGCCGCAGCCAAGCCGACGCGCCGCCGATCAGCACGCCGCCAATGAGCAAAAGGATGAACAGCGCGAACAGCGGCAGCGTCACCGCCGCGGCTGGCGCATTGGCGCTGAACGGATCGAACGAAACCGTGACGATCTGCCGGTTCGCCACCGCAAAGGCAATGAGGATGACGGCGAGCGGCACGAGGACGAGCACAGCAACGATCTTGCGGAGCAAATTTTAGACCTCCGTCCGCCATCCCTCCGCGCAGCGCGGGAAGGATGAATTCTTAGCGTCCATACAATCCATACAATATGTGTTGCCGCAAATGGGCGACCGCAAAGCGGATCAGGTCTCGCTCGTCTGATTGAGCCGCTCGCGCATTTCCTTGCCGGTTTTGAAGAACGGCACGCACTTTTGATCGACGGCGACATGTGCGCCGGTGCGCGGATTGCGCCCGGTCCGCGCCGGGCGTTGCTTGACGGAGAACGCGCCGAAGCCGCGCAGCTCGACGCGGTCGCCGCGCGCCATCGCGGCGACGATCTCGCCGAGAATGGCGTTGACGATCTTCTCGACGTCGCGCTGGTAAAGGTGCGGGTTTTGCGCGGAAATGCGTTGCACGAGTTCGGACTTGATCATGGGTCGCGCCCTGGTTCGCCCGCGAACACGGCTCCGGTTCCTAGACGCGGGTGGCGGAACGCCGAAGCCAAACGCTCTGCCGCTCAGTTCCCGCCCGCAGGGTGCCAAAGGGCCAACAGACCGTCAAGGTTGAGCGGCTCGACCGCCCGCATGGCGCCCCAGGCATCGATATCGCCGGCAAACTTGCCAAGCCCGGCCGCTTCCAGCAGCATCGCGGCGGCCGCATGCAGGAACGGCAAATCGCTGAAACGGCTGTGCAACTGATAATCGCGCACCGGCAACTTGGCATCGACGTGCTTCTCGCGCGCCAGCCAGGCGATGGCGGTGCGCTCGTCGCCGATCTCGTCGACAAGCTTGAGGTCGATGCCCTGGTGGCCGGTAAACACTCGACCGTCGGCGACTTTGTCGAGCTCGCCGTCGTCGAGGTGCCGACGGTCCTGCACCAGGCCGCGGAACCAGGCGTAAGAATCCTTGATGATCGATTCGATCGCCGCGCGCGCCTCCGGCGAGGTCGGCTCGAAGCCGTCCGGTGCCGCTTTGAGGGGTGACGATTTGATCGACTCCACCTTAACGCCGATCTTGCCGAGGAGGTCGGCGACGACGGGATACTGGAACAAAACGCCGATCGAGCCGACGAGCGAGGTCTGCTTGGCCACGATGTGATCTCCGGCCAGCGCCGCGATGTAGCCGCCGGAGGCGGCCAAGCCGTCGACGACGACGACTAGGGGCTTCTTTTCCTTGAGGCGCATGAGGGAATCGTAAAGCTGCTCGGAGCCGGCGGTGGTGCCGCCGGGGCTGTCGACATGGACGATCACGGCGCGCGCACTCGTCGACCGGCCGAGCCGATCGAGCTGCTGCACCCGCTCTTGATCGTCGCGGATCAATCCTTCGATGGTCACGCGAGCGATGTAAGCGCCCGCTCCGCCAAAGCCGGTGCGATTGCGCACCAGCGCCGCCGCCCCGGCAATGCCGAGAACGATCACCGCGACGGCAAGCACGCGCCAGAAGGTGAGCTTGCGCCGCATGCGGCGGCGGTCGACGATCAAGTCGGCGTCAAGTGACATGGCCGAAGTTCCCTATCTTCCGATGCCTCATAATTCCGCAACCGAGCCTGCGGGTCCGGCCCGATGACAGGCTCGGCGAGGAGACGGGACTCCATATTCACCGCTCATAGGATTCCGGGCTTGCCGTTGCGCAGCAATCCGGAACGACGAGCCGGGCATCATCCCCTCTCCCCCTCGTTATCGCTTTCCTCGCCTTTGCGCTTAAGTGCGGTGCCGAGGATGTCGCCCAGCGTCGCGCCGGAATCGGAAGAACCGTATTGCGCGATCGCCTCCTTCTCCTCGGCGACTTCAAGCGCCTTGATCGAGACCGAGACCTTGCGCGCACGCCGATCGAACTGGGTCACGCGGGCGTCGACTTTCTGACCGGAGGCAAAGCGATCCGGACGCTGCTCGGAACGGTCGCGCGCCAGCTCCGACCGCTTGATGAAGGCGCCAAACTCGGTACCGACGATCTTCACATCGATTCCGCCATCCTTCACGTCGATCACCTCGCAGGTGACGACCGAGCCTTTTTTAAGCTCGGCGCCGGTCTCCGCCGCGGGAGCGCCGCTCGCGAGCTGCTTGATGCCGAGCGAGATGCGCTCCTTCTCGACGTCAACGTCGAGCACCTGCGCCTTGACCTTGTCGCCTTTCTTGTACTCCTCGATCACCTGCTCGCCGGGCCGTTTCCAATCGAGGTCGGAGAGGTGCACCATGCCGTCGACATCGCCATCGAGGCCGAGGAACAGGCCGAATTCGGTCTTGTTCTTGACTTCGCCTTCGACCACCGAGCCGGGCGGATACTTTTCCAAAAATACCTCCCAAGGATTGCGCATGGTCTGCTTGAGGCCGAGCGAGATGCGGCGCTTGACCGGATCGACCTCGAGTACCTGCACCTCGACCTCCTGGGAGGTCGAGACGATCTTTCCGGGATGGACGTTCTTCTTGGTCCACGACATTTCCGAGACGTGGATCAGCCCCTCGATGCCGGGCTCGAGCTCGACGAAAGCGCCATAATCGGTGATGTTGGTGACGCGACCCTTGAAGCGGGCGCCGACCGGAAATTTCGCCTCGATGCCCTGCCACGGATCGTCGAGCAATTGCTTCATGCCGAGCGAAATGCGATGGGTCTCGTGATTGATCTTGATGATCTTGACCTTGACCTGTTGGCCGATGTTGAGCACCTCCGAGGGATGATTGACGCGCCGCCAGGCGATGTCGGTGACGTGCAGGAGCCCGTCGATGCCGCCGAGATCGACGAACGCGCCGTAATCGGTGATGTTCTTCACCGCGCCGTCGATGACCTGCCCCTCTTCGAGGTTCTGCACCAATTCCTGACGCTGTTCGGCCCGCGTCTCTTCCAGAACGGTGCGGCGCGAGACGACGATGTTGCCGCGCCGGCGATCCATCTTGAGGATTTGGAACGGCTGCGGCTGATTCATCAGCGGCGAGACATCGCGGATCGGCCTTATGTCGACCTGCGAGCGGGGCAGGAACGCCACGGCGCCATCGAGATCGACGGTGAAACCGCCTTTCACCTGATTGAAGATGACACCCTGCACCTTCTCGTTGTTCTGGAACGCCTTCTCCAGTTTGCCCCAACTTTCCTCGCGGCGCGCCTTGTCGCGCGAGAGCACCGCCTCGCCGAGCGCATTCTCCACCCGCTCCAGATAAACCTCGACGATATCGCCGATTTTGATGTCGGCCGCCCGACCCGGACCCGCGAACTCGCGCAACGCGACGCGGCCCTCCGTCTTCAGCCCGACGTCGATGACGGCGACGTCCTTTTCGATCCCGACCACCGTGCCCTTGACGACGGATCCTTCCTGCAGATGACCATCGCCGAACGATTCCTCGATCATGCTGGCGAAGTCTTCGCGCGACGGCGCGGCGGCAGCAATTTGAGCCATGAATACTCCAAGCCCCGTGATTGGATCGATCCCGAACGAACGGCCGCCACCGGGACTGCCGGCGGTTGGGGCCAAGGCCAGACGATCGGGACAAAGCTTTGACCGCTGCCTTCCATGCGAAGCATGAACGGGCTGTTCCTCCACTGACGAAAGCGCGGTCAGCGGCGCTTTCGGCCCGTTCGGACGGCTTCGATAATGTCGACGGCAGCCCGGAATGCGGCGTCTATACCCAAATGTGTGGTGTCGAGCAAGTGCGCGTCGGGTGCCGCCTTGAGTGGCGCGGCGGTCCGTCTGGAATCGCGTTCGTCGCGCCGCAACAAATCCGCCAACACCTCGCGCTCGTCCGCAGCTTCTCCCCTCGCCTTCAGTTCAAGGACGCGCCGCTTGGCGCGCACTTCCGGCGTCGCCGCGACGAACAGCTTCACATCGGCGCCGGGGGCGATAACGGTGCCGACATCGCGGCCGTCGAGCACGGCGCCGGGCGGCCTGATCGCGAATGCGCGCTGATAGTCGAGCAACGCCTCGCGCACCTGCGGAATCGCCGCAATAACCGACGACGCCTCGGTGATGGCCGGCGTTTTCAGGGCATTCTCATCGAATTTTGTTAGATCGAGCGCGATCGCCGCCGCCGTCGCCTGCGCGACATCATCGGGCGGGTATCCGGCGTCGAGCACCGCCTTGGCCACGGCGCGATAGAGAAGACCGGTATCGAGATGATGCAGCCCGTAGAGCGCCGCGACCCGCTTGGCGATGGTGCCCTTGCCCGACGCGGCCGGTCCGTCAATGGCGACGATCATGACAAATCCGCCCCGAGCCCGCGCATCAGCTCCACGAATCCCGGAAAGCTGGTGGCGATGAAGCTTGAGTCATCGATCCGCACCGGCTTATCGCTCGCCAGCCCCGTCACCAACGCCGCCATGGCGATGCGGTGATCCATATGGGTCGCGACCAGGCCGCCGCCGGCGGCGCGGCCGCGGCCGCGCACGATCAGGTCGTCGCCGTCGACGTCGACCTCAACCCCGTTCGCGCGCAGGAGCGCGGCGATGCCGGCGAGGCGGTCCGACTCCTTCACGCGCAACTCCCTGAGCCCGCGCATCACCGTCGTGCCTTCGGCGAAGGCGGCGGCAACAGCGAGCACCGGGTATTCGTCGATCATTGAAGGCGCGCGCGAGCCCGGCACCTCAACGCCGCGCAATTGGCCGGCTTGCACCCGCAAATCGGCGACCTCCTCGCCGCCTTCATTGCGCGTTGCCAGCCGCTCGATGGCGGCGCCCATCTCGCCGAGCGTCGCGATCAGGCCGGTGCGCAGCGCATTCATCATCACGCC
The DNA here is from genome assembly GCA_030037895.1 of Xanthobacteraceae bacterium. GTDB lineage: Bacteria > Pseudomonadota > Alphaproteobacteria > Rhizobiales > Xanthobacteraceae > BOG-931. Next base: position 18,841 of record JASHPW010000066.1, read on the forward strand.
GTCGAGGATGACTTCCGAGCCCGGCGTAATCAGAGCGGCGACGAGGGGAAACGCGGCCGAGGACGGATCGGCGGGGACCGCGACCGGCCGCGGCATGAGCTCCGGCTGTCCGACGAGCGCGATGCGGCGCCCGACAGCGCCTTGCGGCCCGATTCGCAGGTCGGCGCCGAAATGAACGAGCATCTTCTCGGTATGGTCGCGCGTCGCTTCGGCTTCGATCACGACCGTCTCGCCCGGCGCTGAAAGGCCGGCCAGGAGAACCGCCGACTTGACCTGCGCGGAGGGAACCGGCGGCTCGAACACGATGGGGACGGGATCACGCGCGCCGGCAAGCGTCAGCGGCAGGCGGCCGTCCGTCGCAGCGAGCGTTCGCGCGCCGATTCGTTGCAGCGGATCGAGCACCCGCTGCATCGGGCGCCGCCGCAACGACGCATCGCCGTCGAATGTCGCGGTGATCGGGCAGCCGGCGACGGCGCCGAGCATGAGCCGGCATCCGGTTCCGGCATTGCCGAAATCGAGTGCGGCGGCGGGTTCGGCAAAGCCGCCGACGCCGACGCCGCGAATTCGCCACTCGCCCGCACCGCGCCGCTCCACTGAAGCTCCAAGAGCCCGCACCGCCCGGGCGGTATTGAGGACATCCTCGCCTTCGAGCAATCCGCTGATCGGGGTCTCGCCGACGGCGAGCGCGCCGAGAATAAGCGCCCGATGCGAAATCGACTTGTCGCCGGGCACCCGCACGCGGCCTTTGAGCGGGCCATGACGGCGGGCGATAAGCGGAGCGGGGTCGGTGTGCATAGGAAAAAGTCCAGCGCGCGTCCTCTATCACAGGCTATTGACAGGCGCAGCGCGACTAGCCAAGTGAAGCTGCCAAATTGAAGGATTTTGGCCGTGGCGAAACCCGAACTCGGCACCAAGCGCGTCTGTCCCGACACCGGACGCAAGTTCTACGACCTCAACAAGGATCCGGTCATCTCGCCCTACACCGGCAAGGTCGTGCCGGTGGAAACGCCGACGGCGCGGGCGCGGCCCGAGCAGGCGCCGGCGCCCCTGGCGCACAACGTCGCCCCGGTGGAGGAAGTCGCCGCGCCCGAGCCGCAGGAGGCCGAACTCGTCTCGCTCGAAGAAGCCGATGCCGAGGCTCAGGGCGCCAAAAAGCCGGCCGAGACCACCGAGCCGGACCTCGAAGAGGAGGTCGAGATGGACGAAACCCTCGACGACGCCGCCTTCATCGAGGAGCAGGAGGAAGAGGACGCCGATGTCACCGATATCATCGGCGGCGACATCGAAGACGAGGAGGAGAGGTGAGATCAGACGACGGACGTCGGAGGACGAGGACGGATGCGTCATCTCCCGTTATCTGCCGCCTGATCCCTGCCATCTGTCGTCCGAATCTCCGCAAGGGGCCATAGCTCAGTTGGGAGAGCGCTTGAATGGCATTCAAGAGGTCGGGGGTTCGACTCCCCCTGGCTCCACCAGTTTCCCCTCTCGGTTTTGCACAAAAGAAGTCTGACGCGTGCGCCGGATTTTTGTTCTTTCGAAATTGGCGAAAATTTTGGTGACTGATTTTGGAGTTGGCCGAGCCGCTATTTGCCGGTGCGTCTCGTCGGGCGTGAAGACCGGGATCGGAGCGGCCATCCGCCGTGTTTCACCGTGCGCTCGTCCGTGCCTCGCCGCGTCAGCGCGGTCCGAAGCAAATCGCGGACCCATACAAGATCGCTTTCCGAAAGCTGGGCGAGTGTCATCGAGATTTCAGCGAACGTTCCCCGTTTGATTGCGCCGGCCGGGATTTCGGTCGTGAACAATTCGGCCGGATCTATGTCCAGTGCCCTTGCCAACCGTTCGATGACGGGAAATCGTGCTCCGGTTGCGCCGACCTCGATCTTTGCCACGGTATCCGGGCTGACTGCCGCCGCCTCGGCCAGAGTTTCCTGTGTGAAACCCCGCCGCCTCCGATGGACGGCCACCAATCGCCCGAATCGCTTCCTCAAATCGGTCATGCCCGCCTCCACCCGAAGGTACGGGGAGGACGCGGCCGAGTTCAGGGATTACAATTGCGGAAGTTCGCAAAAGTTGTAAGTGTGATGCAAATAATTGTAAATGACTGGCGGAATCGCGCCCTGGATGCCATCAGCCGATGCTCGATGTCGCGCTCCACATTGGCGGCTGGATGCTCGTTGCTTTTGCCGCGAGCCCCATCATCGCCGCCCTTGGCATGGAGGTTTGGGAGGGCGCGATCAAAACCCACCTCGTTCCGGCGCAGGAGATCGAGCGGCTCGCGGAAGAGATATTCGATCACTACTCGGATGAGCCCGAGCAAGCCGCATTCCGCGAAGAACAATATTACCGGTATCGCTGCGACAGCTTTGAGCAGTGGAAGTGGCACCGCGTCCGCAGAGAAATCACGCGACGACTGAACAAACTGGACCGCGATCAAGCGTGTCTGCCCTTGCCGCCATCCGCAACTTGACGCGCGAATCGGTGCACTTCATATGAGTCACGGGCATGGAGTCGCCCGGACCTGCCGAAAGGCTGATGACTCCTACCACGGATGACGGCGGTGGGAGCGGTCCCGAA
>JASHPW010000067.1 GCA_030037895.1 Xanthobacteraceae bacterium
GGTGATCGACGATGCGGGAGTCGGGCAGACCAGCGATCTTTTTCCAGAGCGGGCGGGCCACGTCGTCGGCGGGGTGCACCGTCACCCAAAGCCGATCCTTGGGCAGGCCACATTCTTTGGTCAATAGCCGCCAGGCCAGCTCGATTGCGCGCTCCTTGAAGTAGTCGCCGAACGAGAAATTGCCGAGCATCTCGAAAAAGGTGTGGTGGCGCGCGGTGTAGCCGACATTGTCGAGGTCGTTGTGCTTGCCGCCGGCGCGCACGCATTTCTGCGCCGTCGCGGCGCGCGCGTAGGGGCGTTTCTCGAGTCCGGTGAAGACGTTCTTGAACTGCACCATGCCGGCGTTGGTGAACATCAGCGTCGGGTCGTTGCGCGGCACCAGCGGCGAGCTGGGCACGATCTCGTGCCCCTCGCGCGCAAAAAAGGCGAGGAAGTCCGACCTGATATCGTTGACGCCGCTCATCTTGCCGCAACTCTCTAGCGGGGCGGTTCCTCCCTGTCCAGGAAAGGTCCGGGACGGGCGCAATTGCGGTACGGCCGCAAAACATATAAGCGCTCTGGCTTCGACACGCCTCCTTGAGCGAGCAAGCGATGGATGATCAAAGCGCACCCCCGCCGCACGGTTTGCAAGGGCGGCTGCGGGCCGGCCGCTTCGTCATCACCGCCGAGGTCGCCCCGCCCGTCTCCTGCGACGCGCAGGACCTCCTGCGCAAGGCGGCGCCGCTCAACGGGCTCGCCGATGCGGTCAACGTCACCGACGGCGCCGGCGCGCGCTCGCATATGAGCGCGCTCGCGGCCGCCGCCATCCTGATCGGGGCCGGAATCGAGCCGATCCTGCAGATCACCTGCCGCGACAAGAACCGCATTGCCCTGCAGAGCGAATTGATGGGCGCGGCCGCGCTCGGCGTCCGCAACCTCCTGCTCCTCACCGGCGACGATCCGAAAGCGGGCGATCAGCCCGAAACCAAGCCCGTCTTCGACGTCGACTCCAAGACGCTGCTCGAAACCGCGCGTCGGCTGCGCGACGACGGCGTTCTGCCGACGGGACGCAAGGTCGCCGGCAAGGCCGCCTTCTTCCTTGGCGTCGCCGATGCCCCGATCGATCCGCCTGCGGATTGGCGGCCGAACTCGCTCCTCGGCAAGCTCGCCGCCGGCGCCCAATTCGTGCAGACACAGTTCTGCATGGATGCCGCAATCGTGCGCCGCTACCTCGGCCGGCTGGCGGAAGCCGGCGTCACGGAGAAGCTCGCCGTCCTGATCGGCATCACGCCGCTGCGCTCGGCCAAATCGGCGCAATGGATGAGAAATCACCTTCACGGCACCATCATCCCCGATGCGCTGATCGCGCGCATGGAGCGCGCCAAAGACCCCGCCGGCGAGGGCGTCGGCGCCTGCGTCGACCTGATCGAGGAGCTGGCGACCATTCGCGGCGTCGCCGGCGTCCACGTCATGGCGCCGGGCAACGACGCGGCAATCCCGCACGTCATCACGGCGGCACGCGCGCGCGTGGCAAGGGCCGCGGTATAAACAGAGAGAGAGGCGCAGGAAAACGCGGCGCCGCCGCGCGCTCTTCCGCAAGGGGAGCGGGCGCGGCGTCAAGCGCCACTGTTTCAGCGGCGCGCCGCCTCCTCCACGGTGCGAATGTCGATCTCCGACGTCAGCGTGCGGTGCACCGGACATTTGTCGGCGATCTCCATGAGCCGCGCACGCTGGGCGGCGTCGAGATCGCCTTCGAGCGTGATCGCGCGGTCGATGCGGTCGATCATCCCCTCCTTAGTTTCGCATTCGGCGCAATCGGTCGCGTGAATCCGGCTATGCCGCAGCCGCACTTGCACGCGCGTCAACGGCAGCTTTTTGCGCTCGGCATAGAGCCGCAGCGTCATCGACGTGCAGGCGCCGAGCGCGGCGAGCAGGAGATCGTAGGGGCCGGGACCGCTGTCGAGGCCGCCGACACTCGCCGGCTCGTCCGCCGTGAGACGGTGCGCACCGCAGATGATGTCCTGCTGGAACGTTCCACGCCGCGTCTCGCGCACGGTGACGGTGCCCGGCGCGCCGGCCGCGGCAGTGCTGAAATCGGATAGTTCGGATGGCATGGAGGCCTCCTGCGTTCTCCCTCTCCCCGCACGCGCGGAGAGGCTAACCCAGCCAACGCTTCGCCGCCCGCGGTGTTTGCGCGGCGCCGTTGTCACGCGCCTGACGAAGATCGCTAGGCGCCATAAAGATATATCTTGCGTTACATCGTAGGGTGAGCTATCTAAAGATATATCCTAGTATGGAGGAGACCGAATATGCACGGACATTGTGAATCCCACGGCGGAAATTGGGCTGCCGGCCGCCATCGCCGCGGCCGCTTCGGCGGTTTCGGCTTTGGCGGACGCCACGACATGGGCGGGATGGGCGCCGACGACATGCTGCGCGCCAAGCGCATGCTGGCGCAGGGCGACCTGCGGCTCATCGCGCTTGCCCTCATCGCCGAGGCGCCGCGTCACGGCTACGAGATCATCAAGCTCGTGGAGGAGAAAACGGCGGACTGGTACTCGCCGAGCCCGGGCATCGTCTATCCGACTCTCACCTATCTCGAGGAAGCGGGCTACGTCACCGCCTCGACCGAGGGGAGCAAGAAGCTCTATGCCATCACCGAGGAAGGCCGCGCCTACCTCAAGGCCAATCGCGATCTCGCCGACGTGGTGCTCGACCGCCTGACCGCGTTCGGCGAACGCGTGAGTCGTTGGCGCCGCGCCGCGCGCGGCGAGCGCGACAATCGCCGTACCCTGCCGCCGCTCCTGGAGGCCGCCTTCGATCATTTGCGCGAGACGGTCGGCAAGCGCCTCGACAGCGACGCCGAGGCCGAGGCGCGCCTCGTTGAAATCCTCGCCCGCGCGGCCGCGGATCTGCAGCGGACGTGAAAAGCAAGCCGGTCAGACCGGCACCTTGACCGTCGCCCGCAATCCGCCGAGCGGAGAATCGCCGAGCGTGATGTCGCCGCCATGCGAGCGCGCGATGTCGCGGGCGATGGCGAGGCCGAGGCCGGTGCCGCTTTCATCCTGGTTGCGCGCGTCATCGAGGCGCAGGAACGGCTTGAACACGTCCTCGCGCAAGTGCGGCGCGATGCCCGGCCCGTCGTCGTCCACCGTCACCGTCAGCCAGCGGTGATCGCGATGGCCGGTGATGGCGACGGTGGAGGCAAACCGCGCGGCATTGGAAACGAGATTGCTGAGGCAACGTTTGAACGCCGCCGGACGCACGGTCACTTCCGGCCGCCCATGGAAGGCCACGCTGGCCCGGTGCCCGTGGCGCTCGCTGTCGATCTTAAGCTCATCGAGCAAGGCGGCAATGTCGGTCGGCGCCGATTGTTCGCCCGAATCGCCGCGCGCGAAGGCGAGGTAGGCTTCGAGCATGCCGGCCATTTCATCGACGTCCCTCTTGATCGCCTCGGCCTCCGGGCTCTGGCCGAGCAACGCGAGTTCGAGCTTGAAACGCGTGAGCACGGTGCGCAGATCGTGCGACACGCCGGCGAGCATGGCCGTGCGCTGCTCGATCGCGCGCTCGATGCGGGCCTTCATTTCCAGGAACGCGGCCGCCGCGCGCCGCACCTCGCGCGCGCCGCGCGGGCGGAAATTCGGCGCCTCGCGGCCCTTGCCGAAGGCTTCGGCGGCGTCAGCGAGACGCACGATCGGCCGGATCTGGTTGCGCAGGAACAGGATGGCGACGGTGAGCAGGACGAGCGAGGTCGCCACCATCCAGAGCAGGAACATCCAGGAATTGGCATCGTAAATGTCGGCGCGCCGCGCGAACACCCGCATGACGGTGTCGTCGAGCTTGATGCGGATCTCGACGATCGAAGAGCGGCCGACGGTATCGATCCAGAACGGCAAGCCGATCTGCTTGCGGATCTCGTCCGACAGCGCCGCGTCAAGCTGGGAAAAGAACGGCTTGGGGCCGGGCGGCGGCAGTTGCGTCTGCGGCAGGAAATCGACCACGAGGCCGAGCCGGCTCTGAGCGATGCGGCGCAGCTCGGCGCGGTCGGCGTCCTGCGGATAGGTCTTGTAGACATCGATGAGCGTCGCGATCTCCTGGGTGATCGCCGCCGACAGGTAGCGGGTGATCAAGCCCCACTGCCGGTCCATGAACATGAAGGCGACCACGGATTGCAGCACCACCATCGGCACGATGATGATCAGGAGCGCGCGGGCGTAAAGCCCCTTCGGCAGCACCGACTTGAGCCAGAGGCTGAAGCGATCCCCGGCATGAATGATGGGGGCGGCGACACGGCCGGCGACATGAAGCGCGGCATTCGCCGCGGCCATCAAGCGGCCGGCGGCGCTGCGCAGCCGCCCGATGCCGTCGTCAAAGCTGGTCACCACGCCGCTCATGGAGCCATCACCAGCCGGTAACCCAGGCCGCGCACGGTTTGAACGATCAGCGGATTGGCCGGATCATCCTCGATCTTGCGGCGCAGTCGGTTGACCTGCACGTCGACGGTACGCTCGCTGACGCTGTCGCCGTTGCCGGCGAGCGCCTGGCGCGGGACGGTCTCGCCGGCGCTCGCGGCGAGCACGCGCAGCATCTCGCGCTCGCGGTCGGTCAGCCGGACCACCTCCTCGCCGCGGCGCAGCTCGCCGCGCCCGAAATGGAAGACGAACGGACCGAAGCGCACCGATTCCACGGCCGGCGCGCGCGGCGGGCGCACGCGCTTGAGAATGTTGGCGACGCGCAGCGACAGTTCGCGCGGCTCGAACGGTTTCGCCAGATAATCATCGGCGCCGATTTCGAGGCCCTTGATCCGGCTCTCCGTCCCGTCCCGCGCCGTCAGCATGAGGATCGGCACCGCCGATCCGGAGCGAATCGCACGGGCGAAATCAAATCCATTCTCGCCCGGCATCATCACGTCGAGGATCAGGAGATCGAACCTCAGGCTTTCGAGCTTGACGCGCGCCTCATGGGCGGTCTCGGCGGTGGTGACGCGATAGCCCTCGCCGAGCAGGAAGCGCGACAGCAGCGCACGGATGCGGCGATCATCATCGACGACGAGCAGGTGCGGCGCGTCGTCGGCCGGATTCGCGGCTGGCCCCGTCATCAGGCGCCGTCGCGGCCGCGCGGCCGCCCGCGATCGGCGTGCGCAATCAAGCGCAGGACCCGATCGCGGTCCTGCGCGTCGATCATGCCGGCGAGAAAACGCCGCGCCGCCTCGCGCGCGCCGGGTCCGAGTTCGGCAAGCACGCGTCCGATGCGCGCCGTCTGCAGGCCGGCAAGCTTCATCGCCAGCGTTTCGCCCGCGGGGCTGACGTAAAGCAGCCGCTGGCGGCGATCATTGGCGCCTTCTTTCTGCACGACATAGCCCTTGTCGATAAGCTCTTTGAGCACCCGGCCCAAGGACTGCTTGGTGATTCTCAGAATGTCGAGCAGATCGGCCACTCTCATCCCCGGATTGCGGTTGACGAAATGCAGCACGCGATGGTGGGCGCGTCCGAAGCCGAGTTTTTCCAGCACTTCGTCGGGATCGCCGACGAAGTCGCGATAGGCGAAGAACAGAAGCTCGATGAAATCCCAGTACGGTTCTTCCGCCTCCGCCGCAGCCCCGACCGGTGTTGCAGCGGAGCGGGGTTTACTGGCTGTGGTGATGCTGATGTCGGCCATTATGTCAGCTATATTGACATATTCCGCTTTGATTGTTACGCCAAAAAGCGCAATGTCATGACAACATTGCGTTTGACATATCCCAGCACGACGTTGCCTGGGCGCGGAAGGGCGCTCGCGCTGAGCAGTTGCGACCATACCGGGACTTCGGTCCCGACGCAAAAGCGCCAAGCCCGGCCCTGGGCGGCGCAGCATGCGGCGCAATGGGCCAGATAAGGCCAGGGAGGCAATGCCATGGCGGTGCCCTTCGACCAACGTGCCGACCTGATCTGGTTCGACGGCAAGCTTATTCCCACCGCCGAATGCAAGATCAGCGTGCTCACCCACGGCCTCCATTATGCGAGCTGCGTGTTCGAGGGCGAACGCGCCTATAACGGCGAGATTTTCCGGAGCAGCGAGCATTCCGAGCGCCTCAAGCGCTCGGCGCAGATTCTCGACTTCGACATTCCTTACAGCGTGGCGGAGATCGACGCCGCCAAGCGCCTCGTGCTCGACAAGAACAATCAGAAGAACGCCTATGTGCGGCCGATCGCCTGGCGCGGCTCCGAGCAGCTCGGCGTCTCGGCGCAGAACAACAAGATCCATCTCGCCATCGCCACCTGGGAATGGCCGAGCTATTTCGATCCGGCGCAACGCCTCAAGGGCATTCGGCTCGACCTTGCCGACTATCGCCGCCCCGATCCGAAAACGGCGCCGGCTCTGGCCAAGGCTGCCGGCCTCTATGCCATCTGCACCATCTCCAAGCATCGCGCCGAGCGGCGCGGCTTTGCCGACGCCATGATGCTCGACTGGCAGGGACGCGTCGCCGAGTGCACCGGCGCCAACATCTTCTTCATCAAGGACGGCAAGATCCACACGCCGATTGCCGATTGCTTCCTCTCCGGCATCACCCGCGCGACCGCGATCGCCTTGGCGCGCCGGCATGACATCGAGGTGATCGAGCGCCGCATCATGCCGGAGGAGCTCGCCGGCTTCTCCGAATGCTTCATCACCGGCACCGCGGCCGAGGTGACCGCCGTTTCCCGGATCGCCGACTGGACCTTCACCCCCGGCCGCATCACGCAAGCATTGATGACTGACTACAGCGCCGAGGTGCAGCCCAAGGGCAAGGCCGCGGCGGCCTAAAGCGCGTCCAGGAAAAGTGTGAACCGGTTTTCCGTCCGGACGCGGGGCGCGGCGGCAATCAAAGATATTTGGTCTTGAGATCGACGGTCGACTCGACGCCGAGGCGGTCGAAGTTGGCCGCAATCCAATCGTCGGCGCGGTCGCGGCCGATCCGGTAAAGATGCGTCAGGAAATCCCAGTCGGCGTTCATCTTGCTGGAATTCGACAGCTCGCCGATCACATCCTCGGCATCGATCGCGTGAATGAGCATGCGCTTACCGCCGCGCATCTTACCCTCGTCGATCATCTTGGTCACGAAGGCGACGGCCCGCATTTCCCGCATCAGCGATGAATTGAAGGTGACCTCCTGCATGCGGCCGAGGATCGCGCGCGGGGTGGTCGGGATGTCCGCCCGCTCGGTCGGCGTGAGATGAATGAGGATGACGTCGCAAGCCTCGCACCCGTAGATCACCGGAAAGATCGCGGGATTGCCCATGAACCCGCCGTCCCAATAATGCTCGCCGTCGATCTCGACCGCGTGCATCATGAGCGGCTGGCACGAGGAAGCGAGCACGTGCTCGGAGCGAAGTTCCTCGGAGCTGAAAATCTTCACCTTGCCGGTGCGCACGTTGGTCGCGCAAAGGAACAGCTTGACCGCCGGTCGCCGGCGCAGAAGTTCGAAGTCGACGACCTCGTCGAGCAGGTCCTTGAACGGATTGTAGTTCAACGGATTGAGCAGATAGGGCGAAAGAAATTGCGTGAGCATGTCGACGAACACGTAACCGGGCGAATGATCGAGGCCGAACTTTCCGGACATCTTGTCGATCAAGGAGGGCTGAAAGATGCCGGCGGAGGCCATGGCTGACATCCGCTGCCAATAGAGGCCGAGCATCCGCTTCGCCCCTTCGCGCCCCCCGACGGCGAGGCCGTAGGCGAATACAACGGCATTGACGGCGCCGGCGCTCGTCGCACTGATGCCGTCGATCGCTAATCGCTCCTCCTCGAGCAGGCGGTCGAGCACGCCCCAGGTGAAAGCGCCGTGGCTGCCGACCCCTTGAAGCGCCAAATTCACCAGCTTGCGGCCGGCAATCGGCGTGCTGCCCTCGATGTCGCCGGGCGTTGGATGCGCGGTCATGGCGCCCTCCCAGGCGCGCTCATTCGGACCGACGTCGTGAAAAACGGCAATCTACCACCCACCGACAGGCTCCGCCATCGCGATTCAACGGTGAGTTGGTGGACCTGGAGCGGGATGACTTATCTTCGAATCGTCATCCCGCTCTCAGTTTTTGTATTGCCGCGCATCCGGACGAAAAACCGGTTCCCACTTTTCCTGGACGCACTTTAACGCCAGCAGACTTTGCTCGCCGCCAATTGAGCGCGACGCTGCTCGACGCGCTCGCCGCGGCGTCTGATCCGCGAGAGTCACTTCGCCGCTTCGCGCCGCGGCGGCGCGGACCAGCGCTCGGCCGCAGCGTCATCGGCCGCCTTGGCTTCGACCCAGACTTCTCCCGCCGCGGTCTCGACCTGTTTCCAGAACGGCGCGCGTGTTTTCAGATAATCCATGAGAAACGCCGCCGCCGCGAACGCCGCATGGCGATGGCGCGAGGCCGTCGCCACCAGCACGATCGCTTCGCCCGGCACAATGCGCCCGAAGCGATGGACCACGGTCACGCCGAGGAGCGGCCAGCGCGCGCGCGCTTCCTCGACGTGGCGGGCGATCTCGGCCTCGGCCATGCCGGGATAATGTTCGAGCATCAGCGCGACGATCGGCTCGCCGTTCTCTTCGCCGCGACAGAGGCCGGTGAAGGTCACGACCGCGCCGACTTCGCCGCGCCCGTGCGTCATCCTCGCCGCTTCGGCGGCGGCGTCGAATGCCTCGCGCTGCAGGCGTATGGTCGTGGCCATGGGCGTCGCGGCCTCAGCCGCCGGTCATCGGCGGAAAGAACGCGATCTCGCGCGCGCCCCTGATCGGCGCGTCGGCGCGCACGTGGCCGCGATCGATGGCGGCGCGGATCACTTTTGGATTCTCGAACGCGTAAGCATATTCCTCGCCGCGCCGCGCGAGCCACGCCATGAGTTCGGCGATCGTGGCAACGCCGGCCGGCGGGTCGATCTGTTCCTCCGCCTTGCCGACGCGCTCGCGCACCCAGGCGAAATAGAGCAGCTTCACGCACCCTCCCGGTTCAAATGATGCAGCCCCGCCTGCAGATAGTCCCAGCCGGTGTAGAGCGTCAGCAGGGCGGACAGCCACAAAAGCGTGATGCCGATCTTGGTGACCACCGGCACGACGGCGTCGCCGGCGTCGCCGGCAATGAGGAAACCGACGGCGACGAGCTGCAGCGTCGTCTTCCATTTGGCGAGCTTGGTCACCGGCACGCTGACGCGCAGCTCGGCGAGATATTCACGCAGGCCGGAGACCAGGACTTCGCGGCAGAGGATCACGACCGCCGCCAACAGCGCCCAGCCGTGGATGGTGTCTTCCGCGGCCAGCATCAAAAGGCAGGATGCAACCAGGATCTTGTCGGCAATCGGGTCGAGCATGCGGCCGAGCGATGATTGTTGCGCCCAGGCGCGGGCAAAATAGCCGTCAAGGAAATCGCTGATCCCGGCGGCGATGAAGACAACGAGCGCAACCCATCGCAGCCAAAGTCCGCCGTCGAGGATGCTTTGCCAAAACATGCAGCCGACCACGATCGGCACGGCGACGATGCGGCCGTAGGTCAGGATGTTGGGAAGCGCCAGCGGATGCGCCCGCACCGGGCCGGTCGTCGTGGTCGTCGAGTTCATGGTCGCACCATAGCGCCGCGACGCCAAAGCCGACAGAGCCTACCGCCGCCTGCCGGTTCGTCGGCGCACGCGCCCGCCGCCGCCGCGCGGATATCAGCGTGAGCCCGGATCATGCCGCCCCCTCATGGAAAAATCCGTAAATGCGCCGCGCCGTTTCGGCGCTGATACCGTGGACTTGCATCAAATCCGTGACCGAGGCGCGCTCGATCGCCTTGAGCGTACCGAAGTGGTGGAGCAACGCGCGCTTGCGCGTGGGGCCGACGCCGGCGATCTCCTGCAAACCGGCCTCGCGCAGGCCGCGCCGGCGGCGCGCCCGGTGCGAACCGATTGCGAAACGATGCGCCTCATCGCGCAGCCGCTCGACGAAATAGAGGACCGGATCGCGCGGCGGCAGTCTGAACGAGTCGCGACCGGGAATAAAGAAGGTCTCGCGGCCGGCATCCCGGTCCGGCCCTTTGGCAATAGCGACGAGCGGAACATCGACGCCGAGCGCGGCGAGCACCTCGCGGGCGACATTGAGCTGCCCCTGCCCGCCGTCGATCAGGACGAGATCCGGCCAGGGAGAGTCGGCGTCGTTTTCTTCCTCCCCCGTGGAGCGCGGCAAAACGGGGGAGGAGGACCGCCCGGAGGGCGGTGGCGGCGGCAACTGGCCCGTACCCTGAGCAAGCGCCCCCCCTTCATCATGCCGCGCATGGTCCCCCTCCCCCGCTTCGCGGGGGAGAATAATAGCGGGTAACGGTGCCTCGGCGATGAGGCGCTTGAAGCGGCGCTCCAAGACCTCGCGCATCATGGCAAAATCGTCGCCGGGATTGAGCGCGGTCGAGCGGATGTTGAACTTGCGGTATTGGCTTTTGCGGAAGCCATCCGCTCCGGCCACGATCATGGCGCCGACCGCGTTCGCACCCTGGATGTGGCTGTTGTCAAAAACCTCGATACGCCGCGGCACGCGCGGCAAGGTGAAGGTCTCGGCGAGTTGGCGCAGGAGCTTCTGCTGCGAGGACGTCTCGGCAAGCTTGCGGCCGAGCGCTTCGCGCGCATTGGCGAGCGCGTGCTCGACCAAATCCTTCTTCTCGCCGCGCTGCGGCACCGCGACCTCGATCCGGTGTCCGCTCTTGGCGCTGAACGCTGCGGCGAGCAAGGCGCGATCCTCGATGTCGTGCGACAACAGGATCAGGCGCGGGCACGGTTTGTCGTCGTAGAACTGGGCGAGGAACGCTCCGAGGATCTCGCCCGCCGCCAGCGACCGGTCGGCTTTGGGAAAGTAGGCGCGGTTGCCCCAGTTCTGCCCGGCGCGGAAGAAAAACGCCTCGACGCAGGCGAAGCCGCCCTGCTGATGCAAGGCAAACACGTCGGCCTCCTCGACCCCGCGCGGGTTGATGCCCTGATGCGCCTGAATGGCCGAGAGCGCGGCCAAGCGGTCGCGGTAAACGGCCGCGCGCTCGAAATCGAGCGCCAGCGAGGCCCTTTCCATCTCGCCGGCAAGCTCGTCCTTGACCGCCTTGCTGCGGCCGGACAGGAACGCGTCGGCTTCGCGCACCAGTCGCGAATATTCGCCGAAGTCGATCTCGTTCGTGCACGGGGCGGAGCAGCGCTTGATCTGATGGAGCAAACACGGGCGGGTGCGGCTGGCGAAGAACGGATCGCTGCACGAGCGCAAAAGGAACGCCCGCTGCAGCGCGGTGATGGTGCGGTTGACGGCCCACACCGACGCGAACGGCCCGTAATAATGACCCGGCCGGGTGCGCGCCCCGCGATGCTTGAGGATCTGCGGGGCCCAGTGATCGGAGGTGATCAGGATGTAGGGGAACGACTTGTCGTCGCGCAGGAGAACGTTGAAGCGCGGCCGCAAGCGCTTGATCAAATTGGCCTCGAGCAAGAGCGCTTCGGTCTCGGTGCGGGTGACGACGAATTCGAGCGCGCGCGTCGCCGCGATCATGCGCTCGATGCGGGTGTCGAGGCCGGTCGGGCGCGCATAAGCGCGAATGCGGCTCTTGATGTTCTTCGCCTTGCCGACATAGAGCACGTCGCCGCGCGCATCGATCATGCGGTAGACGCCCGGCTGGGACGGCGCGAGCTTGGTGTGGCGAAGGATGGCAGCGCGACCGGCGGCAAGCGAGCCTTCTTCGTCCTCGGGATGCGCTTTGCCGTTGTCCGATTCGGATTCCGGCAAAGATTGGTCCTCGTCCTCCTCGACGATCGCGATCTCGGGCTCGATATCTTTCTTGGGAACGCTCATCATGCCTGCGAGGGGCCGCAATGTCCTGACGCGAACGTAAGGTTTGGACCGGCGGAGAGCCAGGGCGGCCGATTATCCCCCGCGCGGTCATCCACCGGGTTGGCGCGAATGCGCTTGCCGGCGCCGCGGATGATGGACTGCTTTTGACAGGCCGCCCGCGCGTCCGATCAGCCAAAGGACGCCCGAAGTTCCAATACGAGGGTTGAGCCAAGAATTGGCAATTTTTTAACCATTCTTCAGCCGGGGTTAAGACATAATTAGGTAAAATTGTGACGTCGTGAAATCGATTTTCGCCACATTATTGGCACGATAGAGAAAATCGCTGTGTCTTTTCTGCACTAGACGCACGATCCATTACGAATACTATGCCGGTACCTTGCGCTTATCGGAGATCAAAAATGAAGCGTATCTGTGTTGCCTTCGTTGGGGTGCTGGCGCTGGCGGGCACCGCAGCAGCGGCGGATCTGCCACCCGCGCCGCAATCCTACTACAAGGCGCCGGTTTACGTTCCGCCGTTCTCCTGGACCGGATTTTACCTCGGCGTGAACGGCGGCGGTGCCTTCGGGCGATCGACATGGGACTCGGCGGGAGGTTTCGACATTTCCGGCGGTCAAGTCGGCGGCACCCTCGGCTACAATTATCAGACCGGCCTGGCGGTCCTGGGTATCGAGGGAGACGTCGATTGGAGCGACATCAGCGGCTCAACGACCGCGACCTGTGCCGCCGGGTGCCGGACCAGCGATAGCTGGCTCTCGACCCTGCGCGGACGGCTCGGCTATGCCGCCGGCCGCTTCATGCCCTACGTCACCGCCGGCGGCGCGTTCGGCGACATCCGCGCCGCCACGCCCGGCTTTGCCGGCGACTCCACGACCAGCGCCGGCTGGACCGTCGGCGGCGGCATCGAGTTTGCCGTCCTCGAACATTTGTCGCTCAAGGCCGAATACCTCTTCGTCGATCTCGGCAATTTCAATTGCGGCCTCGGCTGCGGCGCGTCCTCGACCGATCGGGTGTCGTTCAACGCCAGCATCGTGCGCGGCGGCCTCAACTACCGATTCTGACCCTGCGGCCGTCGTCGCCAAGCGCGCGAACATTCTGCAAAGCTCCGAGGCCCCGGCCTCGGAGCTTTTGCTTTTTAAGGACGGACCGCGAGGTCAGACCTTCGCTGCGGTCGCGGCAAAGGCGGGCACGCGCGCGGCAAAGTCCTCGAGCCAGGCGACGAGACGCGGATGATCGCGGCGCCAATCGCCGCCAAAGCGGAGGTCGCGGTAGCCGAGCGCACAGGCGAGCGCGATCTGTCCGACGTCGGGCGGAACAGCAAATGCCGGCGGCGCGGCTTCCAGCGCCTCGAGCGCACGCGTCACCTTGCCGGCCTGATGATCGAGCCATTTCGGCTCGTGACGTTCGCGCGCGCGCCAGCGATCCTCGTAGACGGTCAGGATCGAGGCATCGAGAATGCCGTCGCACAGCGCCTGCAGACGCAGCGCGGCGAAGCGCCGGGCGGCCGCGCGCGGGATGATCTTGTCGCCGCCGGCGCGGTGGTCGAGATATTCGAGGATCACCCGCGAATCGTAGTACGCGGTGCCGTCCTCCACGATCAGCACCGGAATCTTGCCGAGCGGATTCTGCGCGCGGACGGTGTCGCGCGGATCGCCGGTGTCGGCATTCTCGATCGTCACCTCGGCATCGAAGCCGAGCAGCGACAGCGCGATGCGCACCTTGCGGCCGAACGGCGAGGGCGGAGCGGAACGCAGGACCATCATTGGCGGCACGTCGGCATCAACTGTTCATCGCGGCGGCGACGCGGCCGAGACGACAACACCTCGGGCGGCGCAAAAACCGCCGCTCGCGCGGCGCCGCCACGTCGTTCTCACGCGCAATCCGATCACATTGAATCGGATTGCGCCCCGGCTTATCGGTGGAGCACGATCTGTTCGGAAAACCGGTTCCCACTGTTCCGGATCCACCTTTCCGGATCAAGCTCCCATCTAACTGGTGACGACCAGATTGACGGCCTTCGGACCTTTGCCCTTCTTGTCGGGTTCGACGTCGAAGCTGATGCGCTGCCCCTCGATCAGCGACTTCAATCCCGCGCGTTCGACGGCGGTGATATGGACAAACACATCGCGCCCCCCGTCGTCGGGCTTGATGAACCCATAACCGCGCTCGCCATTGAAAAACTTGACCGTACCGGTCATTGCCATCGAGCAACTCCTTCCCCCTGTTGCTTCGCCGCCGTCCCCCACGGCATGACGGCGCGGCCGGACATTCCCACGGGCAAAGGCTTCAGCCGCGGACGGCCTTAAGTCACTCCGCCGGCCCCCACAGGAGGCGGAACGTTCAAGCCAGCAACGGTTCTAATTAGACCAATTTTTGCGTGTGGAAAAGTGGGCGACTAGCGCTTGACTGCTGTTTCCGGCGCCAGCCGGTCGAGCCGGCAATCCGACCGCGGCGAGAATATCCCGCCGAGCGCTGGCAGCAGAATGCGCAGATCGGCTTCGAGCGTGAACGGGGGATTGATGACGATCAAGCCGGAGCCGACAAGACCGGCCCCCGCGCGCGGCCGGCCCAGAGTGAGTTCGCAGCGCAGAATTTTCGGCACGCCGAACCGTTGCAGCCGCCGCGCCAGCGCTTCCGGCGCCGCGCGCTCCGTGATCGGATACCAGAGCATATAGATCCCGGTCGGCCATTTGCGGTGGGCAGCGGCAAACGCGGCGGACAGGCGCATGAAGTCGGCCGCGTCCTCGAACGGCGGATCGATCAGGACGAGGCCGCGGCGTTCCTTGGGCGGCAGGCAGGCGCCGAGCGCCGTCCAGCCGTCGATCGCCAAAGCTTTGGCGCGGGAGTCGCCGCGCAGCGTCGCGGCGAGCGCAATGGCCGACCGCGACTCGATCTCGCAGGCGATCAGCCGGTCCTGCCGCCGCAGCAGCGCGTCCGCGATGAGCGGCGAGCCGGGATAGAAGCGCAACTTGCCGTCGGGATTAAGTGCCGCCACGGCATCGAGATAGGGGGCGAGCAAGGCGCGCGGCGCGGCCGTCAACCGCGCCTGCCAAACACGCGCGATCCCCTCCTGCCATTCGCCGCTGCGGCTCGGCTCGGGCGCAAGCAGGTCGTAGCGGCCGGCACCGGCATGGGTGTCGATCACCCGGAAGGCCGCAGGCTTGCGGCGCAAATAGACAAGGATGCGCGCCAGCACGGCATGCTTGTGCACGTCGGCGAAATTGCCGGCGTGGAACGCGTGGCGATAATTCATCGCCGCAAACTATCACGCCGTGGCGCTCGCCATCACTGACCTGGTCCGGACGGACAAGCCTCGGCGGCAGGCGCCTCATATCAGACGGTCCGCCCGCGCGCGGAATGGCCGAGCGAACGGACGGCGGCGGCCCGACACCATGAGCCTCAGCCCCCGCGGAGCGGCGGCATGATCAATTGGTCGCGCCGGCAGTTGCGCCGCGCAACCGCGGCGCAGGCGCGGAACTTGAGGTCCTTGGAGAGGCAGAGCCGGACCTCGGTCAGCCGCCTCTTGTCGCAGCCGATCGCGATGCCGCTCAGCGACAGTTGCGGGTTGGCCTTGATGAAAGCCTCGGCGACCGCGGCCGGGGTGACGTTGAGCGGCTGCTGCGGATCGACATATTCAGGCGGGATCTTTACGACCGCGCGCGCTTTGCGCACGGTATCGAAATAGGCGCGCGGCGAAAGCCCCGCGCAGGTCCCGTGGCGGTCCCACTCATTGAAGATGAGATGCGGCGCCGGCATCAGGTCGAGCATGGAAGAGACGATGTCGCGGTCGAGCCGCGGCGCCGGCACTTGGCAATATTCGGGGTATCCCTTCTCGTATTGCGGCCAGAGGCCGTGGACGACGAATGAATAGGGTCGCGCCCCGCATTGCCGCCCCGTATTGCGCGCGCCGCGCCGTTCGGCCGCGGCCGCACAGAAGGACGGCGACCACGACAATGACAGGACGTAGAAGTCGAACTGCCCCGGCTCGTTCTGCCGCGCATCCTGCGCCACCGCCGGCGCGGCCGCCGCGACGGACACCAGGACCGCGATGACGGCCCAACTCAAGATTGACCTGACCATGGCACTCCCGCACAGCATAAGTGTTCAACCTTGCCAGAGCGGCCGATCAACGAAAAGCACCGGCTTTTCAGCCGGCAGCCACAATTCGGTTTGCCGGCTTTGCCGCTCGCAAATCCTAAAGCCTCCCCCCGCGCGTGAACAATAACAGCCGCCGCGGGACTTTTGCCTCTCGGCGCTGGAACGTTCCGGCGTTCCACCGCGTTGCAATATCACAGGCGGCGCCGGGAAGATCTTGAGATGGGGCGGTCGGAGCAATATCGCTGGTTTGCGGCGCATTGCCTTGAAATCGCGCGCACCACCAACGACCCGCAGACCAGAGCCGCCATGCTGCAAATGGCGCAAGTGTGGTCGCGGCTCGCCGAGGAGACACCTTCCTCGTGCAACGAGCATGCCTCGAGCGAGGACAACAGCGACGGCGCGGATTAGTCCGCTTGCCGCGCTTGCCGCTGGCCTTTGTGCTCGGCTTCTGCGGCAAGCCGTAACCAGACCTCGACCATTTGCGCCAAAATCGCCTTGTGCCGTTGGTCCTCGGCCTTCCTTGCAAGGCGCCGGCACTCCTCGGCGAATTCTCGATAATCCTGTGGCGTTTCCATGCCGCAACAACCCCTCGGCGGGACGTGCCGTTCCGGGAACAACCGAGCCGTGCAGGCGGAACTTTTGGCCGACAGCCTGCGCGCGTCCGGGCTCAACATTGCCAAATTTTTATGACGCAATTTTTTTTCACGGTATACTCGCGGCAGAAGCAGGCCAGTGGAAGCATCTTGAGACAAGACCGAGGGTAAAGGGTGGACCCATGAGATTGGCAATCGCGGGACTGGTCTTGGCGCTGGCGATGGCGAGCGCCCAAGCGCAAATCAGCACGATCGCCCCCAGCAGCCAAATCGGCCAGCACGCAGAGCACGCCGAGCAGGCCAAAGGCGCGGAGCAAAAGCCGAAGGTCGATGAGAAGGCCTATAGCGCCGCGCTGCGCAACCTGCCGGACAAGCAGTACGATCCCTGGCACGGCGTGCGTTGAGGAAAAGGGTCAGGGCCGCGCGGCGCGGCATGCCGGCCCGTACGCCCGGTCGCGATCGAGCCCGACGACGCAGAAGTTGACGCCCCAATCCATTCCGATCATGCCGGTATCTTCGGCGATCGAGTAATAGATCGGGTGTCGGCGTCCGTCGTTGATCAGCGCCGTGGCGCTGCAGAAGCGGCGCGGAATGGACTGCGCCGCCCAAGCCAACGCCGCGGTCTCGCGAATCTTCTCGATACCGACGATCTCAAGCTTGGAATTCCAGAATGCGATCTCCTTGGTGTGAAAATCGGCGATGATGCGGTCAAGGGGGCCAGGAGCGTCGCAGGGAGGCACCTCGCGATCGTAACGCGGGCCGGACAACCAGAAATTCTTCTCGAGCCAACTCGCCGCCCTCGGCTGCGAGACGGAGACGACGCTGAACGCCAATGCAAGCGCAAGACCCGCGATCCGGCCCAACATTGCCCTTAGCCCCCGCTGACGCCTCTTTCGCACGACCGGGCAAGGGTGCCGCGCCGGCATCTGCCGGTCAAGGGCACAATCGTTCGCTTGCCTTAGATTGCCGCGCCACGTGGCAACTCCGCCACGCCCGACGAAGCTGGCGTAGGACGGATGCTTTTCCGAGACAGTCTTCGGCGAGCGAAACCCAGCACGGCCATTTCCAGTCGCCGCCGAAAGGTGCTTTAATGGCGAGTATCGGACCTGAAGCGCGCGCGGGAGGCGCGGGGCGATGCGTCGGAACCGTTTGATTGTCGCGGCCCTGGCCCTCCTCTTCGTCCTCAGCGGCGGGCGGGTCGCATCGGCCGACTTTTTTGGCGGCGTCGGCCCGTGGATCACTGGGAATGATACCGGCGGCATCATTCCCTATGCGCCCGACCTGAAGCGCACGTACCGCCGTTTGGCCGCCGATTACTGCGCGCGCTGGGGCCGCCTTTCGCACGTGACCAGCGTCGATCGCGAATACGGCGGTTACATCAGCTTCGTCTGCATCGATCGTCCCGGCGTCATTCATTAGCGCGCGTCCCGGAAAAAGCCTGCCCCGGACTTGATCCGGAGTGGGAGCCGGTTTTCCGTCCGGACGCGCGACAATACAGAAGCTTAGCGCCAATCGCCGATGACGGCTTGAACGAGCGCGAGCGCCGCCACCGCCGCGGTATCGGCGCGCAGGATGCGCGGGCCGAGCGAAAGCCGGATCACGTTCGGCTGCCGCAGCAGAGCCGCGCGTTCGTCCTCGGCAAATCCGCCCTCGGGCCCGATCAGCACCGCCAGCGGCGACCGCGGCAACCCGGAGAGCGCGGCCGTCGGATCGGTCACCTCGGCGTCTTCATCGCAGAACACGAGGCGCCGCGCCGGGTCGCGCGCGGCGAGGAGCCGAGCGAACGCCAGCGGCGGCTCGATATCCGGCAACGCCAGGATGCCGCATTGCTCCGCGGCCTCGATGGCGTTGGCGCGCATGCGTTCGGTGTTGACGCGGGTGACCTGACCGTGCCGGGTGAGCACCGGCTGCAGGCGCGAGGCTCCCATCTCCACCGCTTTCTGCACCACGTAGTCGAGCCGCGCGGCCTTGAGCGGGGCAAACCAGTAATGCAGATCCGCCGGCGCGCTCTGGGCGCGCGTTTTGGCGCCGACGCGAAGCGCGGCAGCCGGCCGCTTTGACGCGGCGACGGTTGCGCTCCATTCGCCGTCACGGCCATTGAAGACGAGGACCCGATCGCCCGATTTGCGGCGCAGGACCGTGCCGAGATAATGTGCCTGTGCCGTGTCGAGCGCGACCGTCGCACCCTCCGCGAGCGCGGCCTCGACATAGAGACGCGGACTGCGGAAGTCATATCGAGGCATGGGAAAACGCGAGCCATATGAACGACAGAGCGATATCAGCGATCGCGGAGCGAAGCACCCCTCGTCTTTAGCCCCTGAGCGCCAACGCCGCACCGGGGCCCGCGGGGACGTTCTGCCGCCTTGTCGCCGAAATCAACGCGCCCTTTAATGGCTGCGAAGCCGGGGCCGAATCGGGGGATTGCGAAAGGATTAACCATGAAGCGCAGCCTCGCCATGGTGCTGGCGCTCCTCGCCTTCGTCGCCGGAACCCGGCTCGCATCGGCGCAGGCACCGCCGCAGTGCAATGACTTTGTCAGATTGAGGGACGACGCGCAGGAAAAGGCCGCGGCCGTGCGCACCGCCGGCGAGCACAAGGCCGAACGCAAGGAGATTTGCACCTTGGTCTCGCGTTTCTACACCGCCGAGGCCGCCGTGGTGAAATTCCTCGAAGCCAACAAGACCTGGTGCGGTATTCCGGAAGAAGCGATCAAGACCGCCAAAGCCAACCACGAACGGACGCTGAAATTCCGCGTCGCGGCCTGTACCGAGGCTCCCGTTGCGCGGCCGAAACCGCCGTCGCTGAGCGACGCGATCAGCACGCCGTCCGTGGACACCGCGGGCAATACCAAGACCGGCCGCGGCACCTTCGACTCGCTCACCGGAAATCCGCTGGCGAGATGAGCCGGGCGGCCGGTTCGGTCGCCGACGCGACCGGCAATTGGGTCGACACGCGCGCACCCGCCTGGTCGCGTCCTTATCTGCGCCTGGCGCGGCTCGACCGCCCGATCGGCTCGTGGCTTTTGCTGTTGCCGTGCTGGTGGTCGTGCGCGCTTGCCGCAATCGCCGCTCACCGGGCGGCGCCGAACCTTGCGCATCTGGCGCTGTTCTTCGTCGGCGCGTTCGCGATGCGCGGCGCCGGCTGCACCTGGAACGACATCGTTGACCGCGATCTCGACGCCCGCGTCGAGCGCACGCGCTCGCGGCCGATCCCGTCCGGCCAAGTGAGCGTCGGGGAGGCCGGCGCGTTCCTCGGGCTGCAAGCGCTGGTCGGACTTGCCGTGCTCTTGACCTTCAACGCCTTCACGATCCTGCTCGGCATCGCTTCGCTCGCGATCGTGGCGGTCTATCCGTTCATGAAACGGGTCACCTATTGGCCGCAAATCGTGCTCGGCCTCGCTTTCTCCTGGGGCGCGTTGATGGGCTGGGCGGCAAGCTTCGGCCGCCTCGACCTGCCGGCGCTCCTCCTCTATGCCGGCTCGATCGCCTGGGTGATCGGCTACGACACCATCTATGCCCATCAGGATCGCGAGGACGACGCGCTAATCGGCATCAAATCGACCGCGCTCCTCTTCGGCGAACGCACCAAGCCGATGCTGGCGTCGTTCTACACGCTCGCGGTCCTCCTCCTCGGCGCCGCGGGATTCACCGCCGGCGGCGGCCTGGTCTTCGCGCTCGGCCTCATCGCCTTCGCCGCCCACCTCGGCTGGCAGATCGCCCGCCTCGACATCGCCGACCCCGACAAATGCCTCGCCCTGTTCAAATCCGATCGCGACGCCGGCTTGATCCTGTTCGCCGGCCTCATTCTCGACGCGGCGCTGCGGCACCTCGCTTGAAGTGGCGCTGCCGGTCACTCCGGTCATGCAGAATCCATGTGCCGGTCCGCTTGCTCAGCTTTTATATTGTCGCGGGCCCGGACGGAAACCCGGCTCCCACTTGTCCTCGACGCGCTCTATTGCGCGGTGAGGCCGCCGTCCACGGCGAGCGCCTGGCCGACGATATAAGACGCGTCGTCGGAGGCCAGGAACAGGACCGCCCGTCCGATCTCCTCCGGCTCGCCGATCCTGCCGATCGGATGGCGGGAGAGGATGAAGGTCTCGACCTTGGGATCCTGGAACCAGGCCGCCAGCATCGGCGTGCGCGTCGCGCCCGGGCAGACCGCGTTGATGCGGATGCCCTGGCCGATATAGTCGAGCGCCGCCGTTTTCGTGAGCCCGACGACGCCGTGTTTGCTCGCCGTGTAGATGCCGATGCCGCGCTCGCCGACCAGGCCGGCGGCCGACGCGGTGTTGACGATGGCGCCGCCGCCCGCCGCCAGCATTGCCGGAATCTCGTATTTCATCGACAGGAATACGCCCTTCAGATTGACGTCGATCAGGCGATTCCAGGTGACTTCCTCCTCGTCGGCGACGGCGAAGCCGCTGGCGCCGATGCCGGCGTTGTTGAACGCCACATTGAGCCGCCCATAGGCCGCGAGCGTGCGCTCCACCATGGCGCGGCAATCGGCTTCGCGGCTCACGTCGGCGCGGAGCGCGACCGCCTCGCCGCCGGCGTCGCGGATGAGCGCGGCGGTCTTGTGCACGTCCGCCTCGTTCTGATCCGCGACCACGACGCGGCCGCCTTCGGCGGCAAAGAGCCGGGCCGTCGCCCTGCCGATGCCCGAACCGGCGCCGGTGACGAGGATGCCGCGATCAGCAAAACGTTTGCCCATGTCGGTGTCCTGCGTTCCTACACCCGCTCATATTGCATGGTTCCGCCGACCGGAATCTTGATCTTCGCTTTCGGGTCGCGCGCGCGCACGGCCGCAGCATAGTCGCGGAGATGGCTCTCGGCGTCGCCGACGGCGACGATCGCGCCGGTTTCGTCCATGTGCAGCAGGGCGCCATAGACCACGTACACCACGTCGGTCTCGCCGGTGTTGTCATCGGCGACCTTGAGCGTGTGGGTGCTGCCCGGCGCCTCATAAAGGTATGAGCCGGCCCTGCTCCGCGTCTGGCTCCCGTATTCGAGATAATACCATTCGCCCGAAAGCGTGAAGGCGTGCACCTCGCCGGTGTGCTTGTGCGTCGGCAATTGCGTGCCCGGCGCGAAGCGCAGGCGCACCACGAACCTGCCGCCTTCGATATCGGCCATCAGCAGCTTGAGCCGGACGCCCTTGATTCCCAGCCAATCGTCGGCGAACGGCAGGTCGTCGCTCGACACCTCGAAAGCCTCCGGAATCCTGTCCGCCGTCGTCCGGCTTGCCGCCGGGGTCGCGGTTGCCGCCACCATGGCTCGATCCTTCCCTTCATCCGCCGTTGCTTCAGGTGCCGGGCGCGCCGCCATCCCCTGTCCGGCCGGCGCCGGCGAGAAGGCTGGCGTCGCGCGGTCGGCGAGCGGGACGGCGTCACCGGCCGTGACGCCCGTTCCGCAAGGTACCAAGCCAGTCGGGCTTGCTCAATTCCTGGCGATGATCTCGCGCTCGCCGCGATGCACGGCCGGCATATCCGGCAGCGCGCTTGGGCGACGCCGCAACAGCCTCGCGGGCCGGCGGCGCGCGACCGCCATATGGCGGCGGCGGCGCCAGGTCGGCGCCTCGATGCGCAAGGCGCCGAGGCGCGCGAACGGCTCGCGCAAGCTGCCGTCACGCTCGGCGACAAGGAGCGGCAAGCCGAGCACGCGGCCCCACGACTGCCATTCGGCCACGATGTCGTCGCTCTCGCTCGAGGAGAAGAGCGGCAGCGACAACGCCGGGTCGCCGTGCTCGAGCACGACGGCGATGGCGGTCGGCGCTTGGTCGGCTTTTCCGACAAGGCGGATGGCGACGCCGCGGAACGCGGCGACGGGCAGACTCACCGCCATGCGCATGCCGCGCAGAGAGCGGCGCAGCACCACGCGCTCGCGATGCAGGTCGACAATGCGCAAGCGCCCGTCGGCCGCCTCGTCCGCGGCCGCGAAACGCACGGGCAAAGAGAAGGGGTCGAGCCGCAACGGGGGCCCCATCGCGCTGGCGCGATGGGGCGTCCCCGCACGGCTCGGCCCGGCAGCGATCCTGCCGGCTTCCATTTGACGCCCCGAAATTCAGGCTCCCGCCGGGCTGTTGCCGCCCGGTTGCCGCGACAATGACAGAATGCCGTCGTCATCAGCTTAAGAGGCCTGGTTAAAAGGTCGTATGGCCGCGGCGAACGGCCGGCATGATTGACACATGGTTGCCGCGGCCGCCGCGATTTGCCGGATTTGAGCGCGCCGGCGCCGGTTTCCTGTTGAATCGCGCGGCGGTCGGCCACATCTTGGCCTTGTCCAGCCGTCATCCCGCGTCCAACCGACCGTCACACCCTCATGCCATCGCTGCTCGACCAATCCGGCCTCGCCGATCTCGCCGAACGGCTCATCGCCGCGGCGCGGCGCGCCGGCGCCGAAGAAGCGGACGCGCTCGCCATCCGCTCGGTCTCGCTCTCGGTCGAGGTGCGCGACGGCGCCGTCGAGGAATCGCAGCGCTCCGAAGGCGACGATCTCGGCCTGCGCGTCGTCCTCGGCCGCAAACAGGCGGTGGTCTCGACCAATGATCTCAAGGGCGACGGGTTTGAGGCGCTCGCCGAGCGCGCGGTCGCCATGGCGCGCGCCGCGCCCGAGGATCCGTTCGTCGGGCTGGCCGATCCGGCGTTGCTGGCGCGCACCCTGCCCGCGCTCGATCTGCTCGATCCCGACATGCCCGATGTCGCCGTGCTCGAAAGGCGCGCGCATGAGGCGGAGGCTGCCGCGCTCGCCGTGGCCGGCGTCACCAAATCGGGCGGCGCCTCGGCTTCGGCCGGCATCGGCGGGCTGGTGCTGGTGACGAGCGGCGGCTTCCACGGCGCCACCATCGGCTCGCGTCATTCGATCGCCATGTCGGCGATCGCGGGCAACGGCACCGGCATGGAGACCGACTACGATTTCACCTCGGCGCTCCACGCCGCCGACCTCGCCGGCGCGGCGGAGATCGGCCGCCGCGCCGGCGAGCGCGCAGTCAAGCGGCTCAATCCGCGCAAGGTGGCGACGCGCCGGGTGCCGGTCGTGTTCGACTCCAGGGTTGCCGGGTCGCTGGTCGGTCATTTGGCGAGCGCCATCAACGGCGGCGCGATTGCGCGCAAAACGAGCTTCCTGCGCGACAGACTCGGCGAGAGGATCTTCGCCTCCGGCATCGACATCATCGACGATCCGCTGCGGCGGCGCGGCTTGCGTTCGCGGCCGTTCGACGCCGAGGGCGTCGCCGGAAGCCGGCGCAAACTGGTCGAGGACGGCGTGCTCAAGACCTGGCTGCTCGACTGCGCCACCGCGCGCGAACTCGGCCTCGAGACGACCGGCCACGCGCAACGCGGCGTCGCCTCGACCCCTGCGCCGGGACCGAGCAATCTTCATCTCGCGCCCGGCGGCAAAAGCCCGGACGAGCTGATTGCCGACATCGCCGACGGCTTCTATGTCACCGAGCTGATCGGCATGGGCGTCAATCTGGTGACCGGCGACTATAGCCGCGGCGCCTCGGGATTCTGGATCGAGAACGGCGAGCGCACCTATCCGGTGAGCGAAGTCACGATCGCCGGGCGCCTCCTCGACATGTTCGCGCGCCTCACCCCGGCGAACGACCTCGCGTTCCGCTACGGCATCAATGCGCCGACCCTGCGGGTCGAGGGCATGACCGTTGCCGGCCATTGAGGCGGTCGATCGCGCGCGCGCGGCCGCGCGGCTCGTGCAAAGCGTGCGCGAAGCCGGCGCGTTGGCGCTGTCGATGTTTCAGACGCCGATCAGAACGTGGACCAAGGCCGGGGCTTCGCCGGTCTCCGAGGCCGATATCGCGGTCGACCGGTTGCTGCGCGAGCGCCTGACCGGCGCCGCCGGCGGCTTCGGCTGGCTGTCGGAGGAAAGCGCCGACGCGCCGGCCCGGCTCGCCGCGCGCCAAGTGTGGATCGTCGATCCGATCGACGGCACGCGCGCTTATCTCGCGGGCCTGCCGGAGTGGACGGTGTCCGCGGCGCTGGTCGAGGACGGGCGGCCGATCGTGGCTTGCCTCTACGCGCCGGTCACGGAGGAAGTGTTCGTGGCGGCCGCGGGCCGCGGCGCCACGCGCAACGGCGCGCCGATCGCCGCCACGACCGACGCTGCGCTCGCGCATGCGCGCCTCGCCGCGCCGCGCGGCTTTCTCGACCGACTTGCCGCGGCAGATCCGCCCTTCACCGTCATGCCGCGGTTGCGCTCGCTGGCGCTGCGGCTCGCCCGCGTCGCCGAGGGCGCCTGCGACGTCGCCGTTGCCGGCGGCAACAGTCACGATTGGGACCTTGCGGCGGCCGATCTTTTGGTGCACGAAGCCGGCGGCGCGATAACGCCCGTCGAGGGCGGGCTTATCATCTATAATCGTCCGGTGCCGCGGCACGGAGCGATTGTCGCGGCCGGCCGGGACAGGCACGCGGCGTTCATCGCATTCCTCAGGGAACGGCGGATCGCGTTCTGATAAATCTCGGATTGAGCGCGCGGATCGAGCGGCATGTCGGGCACGGTTCCCAAACAAACATCGAAGCAATTGCTCCACCTCGTTTTCGGCGGCGAGCTCGACAATCTCGACGGCATCGAATTCAAGCATCTCGACAAGCTCGACATCGTCGGCATTTATCCGAACTATGCCAGCGCCTATGCGGCCTGGAGGGCGAAGGCGCAGAGCAGCGTGGACAATGCCGAGATGCGGTATTTCATCGTCCATCTGCATCGGCTCCTCGATCCGGGAACCCAGACGCCGCAGCGCTGAGAGGACGGCATGCCGCGGTGGAACCACAACGGGCGCGACCGCCTGCCGCTGGCGCTGCGGCTCTATCGGCTGGCGTCCGCGGCGGCGACGCCCGCGGCGCCGCGCCTGCTCGCCTGGCGCCGCACGCGCGGCAAGGAGCATCCCGAGCGCCTCCGGGAACGTTGCGGCAGGCCGAGCCTGCCGCGCCCCGTCGGCGCGATGATTTGGCTGCACGGGGCGAGCGTCGGCGAGATGCTCGCGGTGATTCCGCTGATCGAGCGCATCCGCGCGCAGGATTTTGCGGTTCTCGTCACCTCCGGCACCGTGACCTCGGCCGCGCTGGCCGAGCAGCGCCTGCCGGCCGGCGCCGTGCACCAGTTCATTCCGCTCGACGCGCCGCGGTTCGTCAGGCGGTTCCTCGATCATTGGCGGCCCGATCTGGCGCTGTTCGTCGAATCCGACCTGTGGCCGAACCTGGTATTGGCATGCGCGGAGCGCGCGATCCCGATGATCCTGGTCAACGGCCGCCTGTCCGAGCGTTCGTTCGGCCGCTGGCGGCTGTTGCCGCGCTCGATTGCGGCGCTGCTCGCCCGCTTCGATTTCTGCCTGACCCAGTCGGAGGCCGACGCGCACCGCTATACCCAGATCGGGGCTCCGCACGTCAGCAGCATCGGCAATCTCAAGCTCGACGTGCCCGCCCCGCCGGTCGACCAGCCGACCTTGCGCAAACTGAGCGCGATCATCGGCGCGCGCGCGGTCATCGCCGCGGCCTCCACCCACGGCGGCGAGGAAACCGCGATCATCGCCGCCCATCGGCGACTGCGCGCCAACTGTCCCGCGCTGTTGACGGTCGTCGCGCCGCGCCATCCGGCCCGCGGCCGGAGCATCGCGGAGCTCGCGAAAGCGGCCGGTCTGTGCGTGGCGCTGCGCTCGCTGGGCGAACTGCCGATGCCGGAGGTCGATCTCTACGTCGCCGACACGCTCGGCGAACTCGGCCTGATCTACCGGCTCGCTCCCATCGTGTTCATGGGCGGCTCGCTCGCGAGCCACGGCGGCCAGAATCCGATCGAGGCCATCGCGCTTGGCGCCGCCATCCTGCATGGTCCGCATGTTTGGAACTTCGCCGAGATCTACGCCGCGCTCGACGCCGCGCACGGAGCCATGCTCGTGGCCGACGAGGAGGCGTTGACGGCGCGCCTCGCCGAATGGCTCGCCAAGCCGGCGGCACGCGCGGCCGTGGCCGATGCCGGCAAGGCGACGGCAGCGAAACTCGGCGGCGCGCTCGAGCGCACGCTCGCCGCGCTGGAGCCCTATCTGATGCGGCTTCGGCTCGAGCAGCAGCGAGCCCGGTGATGCGCGCGCCGGCGTTCTGGTGGCGGCCCGGCAGCGGCGGCCTGCTCAGCCCGCTCGCCGGACTCTATGGCGCGGCGGCGGCCTTGCGCCTGCGCGCGAGCGGGATCGGCGTCGGCGTGCCGGTCATTTGCCTCGGCAACCTTACCGTCGGCGGCGCCGGCAAGACGCCGGCGGCGCTCGCGGTCGTGCGCCTTCTGCTCGCCGCGCAGGAGCGACCGTTCTGCCTGAGCCGCGGCTATG
>JASHPW010000068.1 GCA_030037895.1 Xanthobacteraceae bacterium
ATGCTCGGGTTCCAGACCATGGAGGGGAAGGGCTTCGTGCATTTTGCGGGCCACGACGAGCCCTACATCGAGTTGGTGAAGCAACTGTCGCTGCCGGGCAACGTCATATCGACGCGGACCGAGGCCGCCATCCTGTTCCGGACCGAAGGATACTGGGACGCTCCGTCCGAATTCGAATCGGCCGCGGCTTAATTCAATCAGCAACGGGTTGGCGAATATGAACATGACCATGTTTGTCGCGGCCAAGCGGCTCAGGCCGCAAGAAATAGCGACGTTTTTCCGCAAGGATTTGCGGCGGGTGGTGAGCACGCATATCGTGATGTTCCGGAAGCTGCTCTTTGAGGATGGAGAGCTGCCTCTGGAACTTGCGGCCTTGTTCGAAGATGTAGGAAACAGATACCTCGACATCGCCGAGCAGATCAGCGAGCTGCATCGCGCGCGCCGCACCTCACAGGTTGAATAGCGCCTTGACGCCGATGTCGTATTCGCTCGGCGCGTTATCCAGCCTGAATTCTTCGTTGAACCAGGGATTGTCGTTGCCGAAGACGCCGCACAGCCATTCGTACACCGCCCGCACCGGTCGAGAGTTCAGGCGGTCGGTCAGCGCCATTGCATAAAGGGGCACGGAGACCGGCGCCATGATCTCGAGCGGCACGGCGCTGGGTTCCAACACCGTGTAGCTGCCGAGCAATCCGATCCCGCTGCCGGCCTTGACGAGCATGCCGTAGGCGAACGAATTGTCGCAATAGTGCACGATACGACCGGTCGCGACGATGCGGTTCCATTCGTCCCAAAGGCCGGTTTTGGCTGCGTACATCTCGGAGTGCAGGAAGCGATGCCGCGACAGGTTCTGGCGCGTCGGCAGACCGTGCTCCTGGATGTACGGCTTGCTCGCGATCGGAACGAAGTGCAAGCAGCCGAGTCTCGTTGCCGTAATGTCCGTCGCGTGCGCGGGAACGAAGCCGATCATCAAATCGGTCTGGTTTTCGCGCAGGTTGATGACATTCATGGGACTTTTGAGGTGGCACTGGATTTTCGGGTACCCGCACGAAAAGCGATTGAGCGCCGGAGCGACGAAGAAGGTATTCAACCCGTCGGTGATGCTGATTCTGACCACTCCTTCGGTCGCTTGCTTTTCGGCGCGTAAATCATTGGCAAGCGAAAACAATGCGTGGTCCAATTTGGACAGTTCGGTCGCCAATTCCTGGCCTTTGGGGGTCAATCTCACGCCGTGTTGCGTCGGAACGAAGAGCTGCGAGCCCATCAGGTCCTGCAGTCGTTTCACCTGGCGGCTCACCGTCGGCTGGCTGCTATTGAGAATTTCTGCCGCCCGATTGAATGACTTCGCTTTGGCGACGGCGAGGAAAACGCGCAATTCGCCCCAGAATTGACCGCTCAATATCTGCTCATGTTCGAGCGACGTCC
Source organism: Xanthobacteraceae bacterium (assembly GCA_030037895.1). GTDB lineage: Bacteria > Pseudomonadota > Alphaproteobacteria > Rhizobiales > Xanthobacteraceae > BOG-931. The sequence continues at coordinate 1,426 of JASHPW010000068.1, forward strand.
GCGCGATCGACTGCTGCTCTTCGCTGAACGGAGCCAAACTTACGCGATGCACTTTGGTTCCCTTGCGTTTAGCCGAACGCAACTCATCCGAGAATGCGCATACTCCCGAGGCAAGATACCCGCCAGGACACACGCCAAGCGGGAATAGAAAGCCTTTTACGTGCTGTTAGTCAAACGGCAAAAGCCGACGTCAAGGCTCGAACGGGGGCCATGACGGGGTGCCGGGGACGCGCCTTCGACCGCCCTTTGCGATTGCCAATAGGTCGCCAAGATGACAAAGAAGCGATCCGGCCGCTGAAGAGGTATCAGGATGTCCAAACTCCCAAATCCGACGGATAAACACGTCGGCAAACGAGTCCGCATGCGCCGCCTTATGCTGCGAATGAGCCAAGGAAAGCTCGCGAGCGAGTTGGGGCTGACGTTCCAGCAGGTGCAAAAATACGAGAAAGGGGTTAATCGGATCAGCGCCAGCCGTCTGCAGCAGATCTCCCACCTCCTTCAGGTGCCGGTGCAATTCTTCTTCGACGGCGGGCCGGCAATAAAGGGAGCTGCGGCGAAAGGCCGGCAAGAACCAATTCCGAGATTTGTTTCCGACCTCCTCGCCTCATCCGACGGACTCGCGCTCGCCAGCGCGTTCACACGGCTCAAAAACACCAAGCTTCGGCGCCGCATCGTGCAGCTATTGAAGGAAATTGCCGGGGAAGGCGCTGAAAAGAACTGACCTCTTTCGGGTTGATCCCTTCCCCTCGCCGCCTCGCCGGCGCCGCATCGGCGCGATCGACCCTGCCGGTAGCCGCAGGCTGCGGCTTTCACCTTGCCGCCTGGGCCGCCGTGGCCAAAGGGCTGCGCGCAAGACAACCGAGCCGGGAGAAGCGAATGAGCGCGAATTGCCCGAGCGGGGGCATGGCGCGCCGCTCGACGACCCGCACGCCGCCATTGCGCGCCACCCATTGCGCAAGTCGCTCCCAGCGGAATTCCGGCCGCCAGCCGAGCCGGCGCGCGAGCGGCGCCAACCAAATTTCGAAGGATGAGCGCAAGCCCGCCTCGGCGCTGAGATGGTTGATCAGAACAATCTCGCCGCCGGGTTTGAGCACGCGCGCGAACTCGTCGAGCGTCGCCTCCGGATTCGGCACGGTCGTGATCACGTACTGCGCGATGACGACATCGAAGATTCCATCCTGGAAGCCGAGATGCTGCGCATCCATGACGGCGAGGCCATCGACATTGGTCAAGCGGTGCTCCGCCACGCGCGCCTTCGCCTTACGCAGCATGGGCGCCGACAGATCGATGCCGATGACGCGGTTGGCCCAGGAATATTCAGGCAGTGACAGACCGGTGCCGACCCCGACTTCGAGGATACGGCCGCCGATGCGTTCGGCCGCCGCGATCGAGGCCTTGCGCCCACGCTCGAATACCGGGCCGAACACGAGATCGTAGATCGGCGCCCAGCGCGCATAGGTCTTGGCGATCTGAACTTTGTCGAGTTCCCCACCCATAACTTCAACGTCCCGCCCGCGCTCAGCGCGCAACAGCCATGGCCGCGCCCGTCGTGCTTCTCGCCGCGGCAATCGTGCTCGCGATCACGCCGCCACCGAGGACGCGGGCCTGGCCTTCGGCGGCATCATAGAAGGCACAAGCCTGGCCCCGTGACACCCCGTCCTCGCTCGCGATCAACTCGACATCGATGCCGCCATCGACACCGGAGCGCAGCCAAGCAGGCTGCGGCGGCCGCGTCGAGCGCACCTTGACGTAGACATCGGGTCGGCGCTCCACCGCCTCGGCGGCGGTGCCGTCGCCGAGCCAGTTGACATCCCGCAGCCGGATGCGACTCGTGCGTAGCGCCTCGCGCGGGCCCACCACGACGCGGCGCGACGGCGCGTCGAGCCGCAGCACGTAAAGCGGGATGCCAGCCGAGATGCCGAGCCCGCGCCGCTGGCCGACGGTAAAATGGATGATGCCGTCGTGGCCGCCGAGCACGCGCCCGTCGAGGTCGACGATCTCGCCGGGCGCGGCGGCTCCCGGGCGCAGACGCTCGATCACATCGGCATAATGCCCGCTCGGCACGAAGCAAATGTCCTGACTGTCGTGCTTGTCGGCGACCGCGAGACCGAACCGCCGCGCCAACTCCCGCGTCTCCGCCTTGGTGCGCTCGCCGAGGGGAAAACGCAGCATATCGAGTTGCGTGCGCGTGGTGGCGAACAGGAAATAGCTCTGATCGCGCTCGGCCTCGCGGGCGCGATAGAGCGCGCGGCCGCGGCCCGGCAGCGTCCGCGAGGCGACGTAATGGCCGGTGGCCAAGATCTTGGCGCCCAACTCGCGGGCGGTTTCCAGGAGGTCGCGGAACTTGATCAGTTGGTTGCATTCCACGCATGGCACCGGTGTCTCGCCGGCAACGTAGCTGTCGGCAAAACGCTCGATCACCGCCTCCTTGAAGCGGCTCTCATAGTCGAGCACGTAATGGGGAATGCCGATGCGTTCGGCGACCGCGCGCGCGTCATGAATGTCGCGACCGGCGCAACAAGCGCCCTTGCGGTGGGTTGCCGCCCCATGGTCGTAAAGCTGAAGCGTGATGCCGACCACGTCGTAGCCGGCATCGGCAAGGAGCGCAGCGGTGACCGAGGAGTCGACGCCCCCCGACATGGCGACGACAACGCGCGTGTCGGACGGTCGGCCCTCGATATCGAGACTGTTCAACATGGCCATGCGGCCGTGCTCCTTCCAGCGGGCCGGCTGCACGGCGAGAGGAGCGCCAATGTTCGCCGCGACCGGCTCATTACTATAAGCGCCACCTGACCGCTCCGCCACGGTGTGGATTCGGTGGCGGGACGAGGTTCCGGTCATGCGGCAAAACTGGCCGAAAGCGATCTGCGCCTTGACCGATCTCGGGGCCGCGGTAGGCCGGCACGGGAAATATCCTTTATTCGCCAATCGCATAATTTGAACAAGCGGGCGCGCGGGGATATTATTGAACGAAAAGCACTGCGGCGCCCTGGAGCCGCCCCTTCCGCAGATCAGACAATGCCTCATTGGCCCGACCGAGCGGATAGGAAGCGGTCTCGGTCACGATCCCGGCTTTGGCGGCGACCGCGAAGAATTCGTCGCCGTCCTTCCGGGTGAGATTGGCAACCGACAGCAGCTCCCGCTCCTCCCATATGAGCCGGTAGGGAAAGCCCGGAATATCGCTCATATGTATTCCGGCGCAGACCACGCGCCCGCCCTTGCGCACCGCGTTCAGCGCCGCCGGGACGAGCGCGCCGACGGGCGCATAGATGATCGCGCAGTCGAGCTCGTCGGGCGGTTTTTCCTCGGAGCTTCCGGCCCAGCGCGCGCCAAGTTTGCGCGCGAAGGCTTGCGCCGCCACATCACCGGGCCGGGTGAAAGCGAACACGTCACGGCCCTGCCAGCGCGCAACTTGGGCGATGATGTGCGCGGCCGCGCCGAAGCCGTAAAGTCCGATGGCCTTGCCGTCGCCGGCCATCCGCAGCGAGCGCCAGCCGATCAAGCCCGCGCATAGCAAAGGCGCAGTCGCCACGTCGTCGCCGCTCTCGGCGAGCCGAAAGACATAACGGGCATCGGCGACGACGTGCGTGGCATAGCCGCCGTCCCGCGTGTAGCCGGTAAAGAGCGGATGGTCGCACAGGTTCTCCCGGCCGTCGCGACAATAACGGCAATGGCCGCATGTGTGGCCGAGCCACGGAATGCCGACGCGCATGCCGACGACGAGGTTATCCACCCGTCCGCCGACAGCGTCGATTCGGCCGACGATTTCGTGACCCGGAACGATTGGAAGCTTGGGATTTGGCAATTCGCCATCGACCACGTGAAGGTCTGTCCGGCAGACGCCGCACGCCGCCACGCGGACCCGAACCTCGCCATCCGCGGGCCGCGGATCGGGCCGTTCCACGAGCTTGAGCGGTTCGCCCAAGCGTTCCAGCACCATCGCCTGCATTGCTCATGGCCTCCTCGCCGTCAGCCGACGAGATGCTTTTCGATCTTCGCCAACAGGATGCCCGATCAGGTCCTGTCGATCTCGGCATAATCCGCCTTCTTACATCGGCGTGAAAGGCACGACGTAACGTCGCAAGAGTGCGCAGCTCAGACGGGGACCTTCTCTTCGCCGGTGTTACGCGAGAACAGAATAGGGATCATGCCGGGCGACGGCGCGTTGCGATGCCGGCAGGAGACATGCCGTAGTTTTCACGCGCAGCGGCAAAACTTGCCCAGAGAACGCAAGGACTGCCGCGCTCCGGTTTGCGGCATACGGCGTTAACCCATTGAATCCACATAGTTTACCACGTGCGCCGTGCTGGCCCAACGGTTGCAGGCAGGCCCTCGCCTCATCCTGATTGCCGAGGTTCCGCGGTGCCGAGTATAGCGTCAGAGGTCAGTGCCACGCCTTCCCTAGCGTCATCGCGGCAGCTCCCAGCGCCCACGGCTCTGCAAGACGGCGACGCCCAGCCTTTTGCCGCCTTGCTTGACGCCCAAGCGGGTGCGCCGGGCGTGACCAATGCGCCGCCGAATACGCCTGCGGCCGCGCAACCGATGGTACCGCCGGCGAACGCATCGTCGGGGACAACCGGCAATTCCGACTCCGGCTCCGGTTACGGGACCGAGCCAAGTCAAAACGCGACTTCCGCCGCGAGTGCTCCTACCAACCCGGATAGCACAAACTCGCGGCCAAGTGCGACAGGCGGCAGGAATGTGACCACGGTCGTGGCGCCCAACGGCAGCGCGACCTCGAACGCGACAATGGGCGGCAGCGATATGGCTGCAGACGCGATGCAGGGCATGACCACGAACCGCAACGCAAGGAGCGACAACGCGGTGCGCGGCAGGACCACGAACCGCACGTCGAGCAACGGCAGCAACACGCCTCCGATCACGGCGGCGAGCGGCAACACGACCGCAAGCGCGACACTCCGCAGCGCCGGCCGGAATGCGCCCGACAACGGCACTGCGACCGCAAGCGCGACCAACGTTGCGCCCGCGACCGCCAACGCCGCGGGCGGCAGCACGGGCAGCCCGGCTCCGCCGCCGGAGGCTAGCGCCGCGAACAACGGCGACGTTGCGCTGGCGTCGACTATTTCCTCTGCCGGCGTTCCGCAATCCGCCACGCCTTCCGCTCCGACGAAAACATCTTCGCGGGGCGCCAAGAGTGCGCCGGACGATGAGACGAGCGGGACAAACGCCAACGCCGCGGCCGCCGTGAACCAAGCGCAAGCGGCGCCCAACGTGTCGCAGCCGGTCGCGGCGGCAATCGTTGTCAATGCCGCGCTCGACGCCGACCCGGCGCCGGCCGGTTCCTCCACCTCGGGCGCGGCGATCGGCGAGTCGACCAAGGCGCGGGCCAGAACCGCCCTGCCCGTCAATACGGATCGAGATCCATCACCGGCGCAGAGCGCGACCGATAGCGTATCGACCAAACAGACGCCGTCAGCCACGAATGCCGACAATACCGGCAATACCGCATCCGATCCATCCGCCAACAAGACCAATGCGCCGGCACCCGCCGACGCTCCGGCGCAGCAAACGCAGACGCAAGCGGACGACGATGCAAACGCGCCGGCTGACGCCGACGCAAGCGCCCCGGCGGGAAGCGATCGTGCCGCGGCGCAAGCAGCCGGGCTTTCCGCGACCTCGTCCTCCGACGCTGCCGGCGTGTCGAACGTGCAAAGCGGAACCGATGCGGCCAAGACGACTGCCGACGGTCTGCCCAATTTCGGCTTTTCCGCGGCGACCACGACGACGCCGACCACTACGGCGATCACGTCAGGTACGGCATCGGCGGTTGCCGTTCCCGTCGCCGGACTAGCGGTCGCAATCGCCACGCGCGCCCAGGCCGGCTCCAACCAGTTCGAAATCCGTCTCGATCCGCCCGAACTGGGGCGCATCGACGTGCACCTCGACGTCGATCGCGACGGACAAGTGACCTCGCATGTGACCGCCGAGCGCGCCGATACGCTTCAACTGCTGCAGAGCCAACAGCCGCAGCTCGAACGCGCGCTGGAGCAAGCCGGACTGAAAACCGCCGACAATGGTCTCCAGTTCACGCTGCGCGATCAATCCTTTGCCGGGCAGAACAATGGCGGCGGCTCGCAGCCAAGCGCCGCTCGGCTTGTCATCCCCGACCCTGAACTCGCGCCGGTCAACGCCACCCAAATCTATACGCGCTGGGGCCTCGGCGGCGGAATCGACATCCGGGTGTGAGCGCAATTGTATGAGGACGGATCATGAGCACCTCTACTTCTAGTGCGGTCTCCCAGACGAGCAGCACCGAGTCCGGGACCTCCAGTACGTCCACCGCCCAGGCCGCCAGCAATGTCGCAATGCAAACCCTTGCCGGCAATTTCGACACCTTTCTGCAGCTCCTGACCACTCAATTGCAGAACCAGGACCCGCTCGATCCGCTCGACACCGATTCCTTCACTCAGGAACTCGTCGAGTTCGCCTCGGTCGAACAGCAGGTCGACATGAACACCAACTTGCAAACCCTGATTTCGCTGCAGCAGACCACGGCAGAGACATCGGCGCTGCAACTCGTGGGCTCGACCGTCACGCTCAACGGCAATACCGCGACGCTGTCCAACGCCACCGGCAGCTCGGCGACATGGAGCTTGAACGCCTCCGCTACGGCGACGGCTACCGTCACGATTACCAATTCGTCGGGTGAGACGGCCTATACCGGAACCGTGGCGCTCAACGCCGGAACGCAAAGTTATAGCTGGAACGGCCAAGGCACCAACGGAGTGACGTGGCCCGACGGCACCTACACCCTCTCGGTCAGCGCGACCGGCGCCAACGGCCAGGCGGTCACTGTCACGACGCAGGTGCAAGGCGTTGTCACCGGCGTCAATGTGAGCCAGAGCCCGCCGACGGTCACGGTGGGCGGGCAGAGCTACCCGATCACCGCGATCCAGTCAGTCTCCAACAGCGGCCTCAGCAGCCTGAGCAGCATCGGCAATCTCAACAGCACTATCAGCAATCTCACAACTAGCATCAACACTCTCAGCCAGTATCTGTAGGGACTATCACCTGCCGCCCGTGCCCAACCGCGAGCCCGCTCGCGCTCCCGTGACCGCTCGGCGCCGCGACGGCATTGCCGAACCGGCCGACGCCGCGGCTCCCGCCAATCACCGCCTTTCGCGGGCGCGCTTAGGTAAATTTTAAGTGGCGGTGCGTAAGGTCCAAGCTTGGTGCTGCGCCGAGTTTGTGAGAGTTCCTATGACTGAGCCCCATCGCCCGAGGGTCAAGTATGTGATCGGGCCGGACGGTTCCCCCCTGACCATCGCCGATTTGCCGGCGCCGGGAACCAAGCGTTGGGTTATTCGCCGCAAGGCGGAAGTCGTCGCCGCGGTCCGCGGCGGACTTCTCTCGCTTGAAGAGGCCTGTAGCCGCTACACGCTCACCGTCGAGGAGTTTCTTTCCTGGCAATATTCGATCGACCAGCACGGCCTCGCCGGCCTGCGCACGACCCGCATTCAGCAATATCGTCAGTAACACCCGCTTAATCGATCTTACCGGATCGCCACCGGCCGCGACGGCGGCTGGTCGCGCGCGACCGACCAATTTTCTTCAGTCGACGAAGACGACACCGCCATCGTCCTGGTCAGTCCCGGCGATCGGCGCGGCGTCGATTTCATCCGCCGGCCGCCACCGGCCGCGCCGTTTTTTGCGACCCGCCGCACGCGCCATTAACCGGGTGCTAACCATAAACCGGGCAAATCTTGCCGAGGCAGACGCTTCAGCGTCGCGCGGCGGGGGATGAAGCTCGGTGCAAGGCCTGCTTGAGTTCGTCAAGACGCTCGGTGCTCCGCGCATTGCCGCGATGGGCGCCGTCACCATCGCGCTTGTCGGCTTTTTCGCCTTTCTCATTCTGCGCGTGACCGCGCCGCAGATGACCCCGCTCTTCACCGACCTCACCCTTGATGATTCCGCAGCAATCGTGAAGGAACTCGAGCGGCAAGGCGTCCCCTATGAACTGCGCGACGACGGCAACGCCGTCATGGTCCCGAAGGAGCGCGTCGCCCGCTTGCGTATGGCGCTCGCCGAGAACGGCCTGCCCAAAGGCGGCGGCATCGGCTACGAGATCTTCGACAAGTCCGACGCGCTCGGCACGACGACCTTCGTACAAAACATCAATAAGCTGCGCGCACTCGAAGGCGAGCTTGCGCGCACCATCCGTACACTCGACAGCGTGGAGGCCGCGCGCGTGCACTTGGTGTTGCCAGAACGTCCGCTGTTTTCGCGCGACAAGGTCGAGCCGTCCGCGTCGATCGTGCTCAAGGTTCGCGGCACGCTCGGACCGCAGCAAGTCCGCGCTATCCGCCACCTCGTGGCCACCGCCGTCAGCGGCCTCAAGCCGCAGCGCATATCGATCGTCGACGAAGCAGGCCAGCTTCTGGCCGACGGCGCCGGCGACGATGAAAACGGCGATGAAGCCAGCGCCGACGAACGAAAGGTCGCGTTCGAGAAGCGGCTGCGCGAGGAGGTGGACGCGATCGTCTCCTCCGTCGTCGGGCCGGGTCGGGCGCGCGTCGAGGTCTCCGCCGATTTCGACTTCAACCGCGTCACCCAGACATCGGACAAATACGACCCCGACAGCCGCGTCGTGCGTTCGAGCCAAACGCGGGAGGAAACCACTTCCTCGAACGAAGGCCGGGAGAATCAGGTCACGGTTGGCAACGAGATTCCCGGCGGCAATCAGCACCAACCGCCGGCCCCCGACGCCAATGCCCCGCCGCGCGATCAGAGCAGGAAATCCGAGGAGATCGTCAATTACGAGATCTCCAAGACCACCAAGACCGAGGTGACCGAAAGCGGTCACCTCAATCGCATTTCGGTCGCCGTCCTGGTCGATGGCACCTATGTGAAAAACGACAAGGGCGAAGTCGCCTACCAACCGCGCAGCAAGGAAGAAATCGATAAAATCGCCGCGCTGGTGCGCACGGCGATCGGCTTCGATCAGAAACGCGGCGACCAGGTCAAGGTCGTCAATCTGCGCTTCGCCGAGACGCCGGCCAATCCGATCGCCGAGCCCAGCGGCTGGCTCGCGTCGCTGCAATTCACCAAGGACGACATCATGCGCGCGATCGAAATGGTCGTCATGGGACTGCTTGGCCTCGTCGTGTTGCTCATGGTGGTTCGGCCGCTGGTACGGCGCATCCTCACCCCCGACGAGCGCACGCCCGCGGCGCTCCCTCCGGCGGCCGCACCCGAGGAGGCCGCGCCGGCAAGCACGGTCGCCGCACCCGCGGCGGTCGACGAGCCGGCGAAGGCGGAGCCGAGCCGGACCGCGAAAATGATCGACATCGCCCAGGTCCAGGGCCAAGTGCACGCCCAATCGGTGCAAAAGGTCGGCGAGCTTGCCGATAAGAATCCACGCGAAACCGTTTCCATCATCCGCCAATGGCTGAACGAAAGCGCCGCCTGATCGATAGACCATGCCGTCCGCCTACGACGATAAAAACGATGTCGCCCGTCGCGAGATCACCAACGCGTTGGCGAGTCTCGCCGGCCATTCGGCCGCGCCGAGCGGCCGTCGCCAACTCAGCGGACCCGAGCGCGCGGCCGTGCTCATGCTGGCGCTCGGCGAGCAGCACGGCGCCAAGGTCTGGAGCATGCTCGATGACGACGAGCTGCGTGAGATTTCGGTCGTCATGTCCACCATCGGCACGATCGAAGCGGAGCTGGTCGAGAAACTGCTGCTCGAATTCGTCTCGCGCATGTCGGCTTCGGGCGCCATCATGGGCACATATGACGCGACCGAACGCCTGCTGCAGCAATATCTGCCGCCCGAACGCGTCGGCAACATCATGGAGGAAATCCGCGGGCCCGCCGGCCGCAACATGTGGGAGAAGCTGTCCAACGTCCAGGAGGAGGTGCTCGCCAATTACCTCAAGAATGAATATCCGCAGACCGTCGCCGTCGTCCTGTCGAAGATCGGACCCGAGCACGCGGCGCGCGTGCTCGCCATCCTCCCCGAAGAGTTGGCGCTCGACGTCGTCAACCGCATGCTGCGCATGGAAGCGGTGCAAAAGGAGGTCCTGGAGCGGGTGGAGTTGACGCTGCGCACCGAATTCATGTCGAACCTGTCGCAGACGCGCCGCCGCGACGCCCACGAGGTGATGGCCGAAATCTTCAACAATTTCGACCGGCAGACGGAAACGCGTTTCCTCACCGCGCTGGAGGAGGAGAATCGCGAGAGCGCCGAGCGCATCAAGACGCTGATGTTCACGTTCGACGATCTGACCAAGCTCGATACCGCCTCGGCGCAGACGCTGATGCGCCACATCGATAAGAACAAGCTTGCGATCGCACTCAAGGGCGCGGCGGAGCCGGTGCGCCAATTCTTCCTGTCCAACATGTCGACGCGCGCCGCCAAGATGTTGTTGGACGACATGCAAGCCATGGGACCGGTGCGGCTGCGCGAGGTGGACGAGGCGCAAGCCCTTCTCGTCAATCTCGCCAAGGACCTTGCCGCCAAGGGCGAGATCGTCATTTCCAAGAATCGCGGCGAAGAAGAGCTGATCTATTGAGGACGCACGAGAATGTTTTCGACCCCGACAGATGCGACCGCCGCTCCTTCCGCCCGGCGGAGAAAGCTCAAGACGGGAACGCGGCGATGAGCGCGGCGACCAAATTCCTGTTCGATGTCGACTTCGCCGCGAGCGGTGACGGCAAGCCGGCCGAGCCGACAATCACGCTGGCCGATCACGCGGTGAAGATCGCCGAGGCGGAAATCGCCGCGCACCGTCGCGGCTGTGCGGAGGCGAAAGCCGATGCCGCGGCCGCGGTCGAGCGCCGCATCGCCGACGCGCTCGAACGCATCGCCGCGAGCCTGGGCGCGGCGAGCGACGTGCTCAAGGCAGTCGAGGCGCGGCTCGAATGCGAAGCGGTCGATGTCGCGGTTGCGGTCGCCAGGAAGCTCGCGCCGGCCTTGATCGCGCAGGAACCGTTCGCCGAAATCGCCGCGCTGGCGAGCGGGTGCTTTCGCCAGCTCATCGCCGCGCCGCACATCGCCGTGCGCGTCAGCGATGCGCTCTACGCCGCCGCCCGCGAAAAGCTTGAAGCGGTCGCGCGCGCCCGCGGCTTCGAAGGCCGGCTGGTCGTGCTCGCCGAACCGGGTATTGCCGTCGGCGACTGTCGGATCGAATGGGCGGACGGCGGCATCAACCGCGACAGCGCCGCGGCCGACGCCGCGATCGGCGAGGCGGTCGCGCGCTATGTCGACGCGCGCCGCGCCGCCACAACACGAGGTGCCGAGGAGATGCGAGAATGAGCGAGGATGGCAACGTGCCGCTGCCGAATCTCGAAGACCGCGCGGCGGCGGCCGACGCGCCGGTCGCGACGGAGCCGGAGGGGCCGACGTCGCGCATCGCCGCCGACCTCGAAGCGGTGTTCGACGTCCCGGTCCAGGTTTCGGCCGTGCTCGGCCGCGCGCGAATGGATATCGGCGATTTGCTCAAACTCGGTCCCGGCACGGTGCTCGAACTCGATCGCAAGGTCGGCGAGGCGATCGACATCTATGTCAACAACCGCTTGGTCGCCCGTGGCGAAGTCGTGCTGGTCGAGGAGAAGCTCGGCGTAACGATGACGGAAATCATCAAGGCGGAGCGGGCGTGATGCGAAACGGACACGATCGACACCTTCTCACCTTCGGCCCTCGCGGGGGAAGGTGCCCGCGCGCAGCGACGGCGGGTGAGAGGCCGTTCTCGCAACAAAAAAAAGCAAAAAACCCTTCACCCGGCGCGAACCTGCGGTCCTCGCCACCCTCTCCCGCAAGGGGAAAGGGAAAGTATGGAGTCGAACCATGCGTCTCCTGATCGTCGGCACGCTCAACGGCCAGCTCACCTCGGCGACCAAGCTGGCGATGGACAAGGGTGCGACCGTCACCCACGCGGCCGATATCGCCCAGGCGCTCGCCGTGCTGCGCTCGGGCCGCGGCGCCGATTTGTTGATGGTCGATGTCGCCATCGCCATTCGCGACCTCGTCAGCGGGCTCGAAGCCGAGCACATCCACGTGCCGATCGTCGCCTGCGGCACCGCCACCGACGCGCGCGCAGCGGTCGCCGCCATCCACGCCGGCGCCAAGGAATACATCCCGCTGCCGCCGGAGGCGGAATTGATCGCCGCGGTGCTTGCCGCCGTCGCCGACGATACCTGCGAATTAATCTACCGCGACGACGCCATGGCGCGCGTCGTGAAGCTCGCGCAACAGATCGCGCCGAGCGAAGCGTCGGTTTTGCTCACCGGCGAGTCGGGAACCGGCAAGGAAGTATTGGCGCGCTACGTGCACGCGCGATCGAGCCGCGCCAAGAAGCCGTTCATTTGCGTCAACTGCGCCGCCATCCCCGAAACCCTGCTCGAATCCGAGCTGTTCGGCCACGAGAAAGGCGCCTTCACCGGCGCGGTCGGGCGCCGCGTCGGCAAATTCGAGGAGGCGAACGGCGGCACGCTGTTGCTCGACGAGATTTCCGAGATGGACGTGCGGCTGCAAGCCAAGCTCCTGCGCGCCATCCAGGAACGCGTGATCGACCGCGTCGGCGGCACGCGGCCGGTGCCGATCGACATCCGCATTCTCGCCACCTCCAACCGCAACCTTGCGGAGGCGGTACGCGAAGGGACCTTCCGCGAGGACTTGTTGTTCCGCCTCAACGTCGTCAACCTGAAGATTCCACCGCTGCGCGAACGGCCGGCCGACGTGATCGAGCTGGCCCAATACTTCATCAAGAAATACGCGGCGGCGAACGGCGTGCCGGCGCGGCCGCTGTCGGCGGAGGCGCGGCGCACGCTCGCGGTCAATTATTGGCCCGGCAATGTGCGTGAGCTGGAAAACACCATGCATCGCGCGGTGCTCATGGCGACCGGCGCCGAGATCGGCCCGGAAGCCATCCTCGCCCCCGACGGCGCCCGCCTCGATCAGCAGCGCAGCGCTTCCTCCGTCGCTCACGCCGCTCTCGCCGCCGAGCAGGTCTCGCGCGCGCTCGTCGGCCGCACCGTCGCCGAGGTCGAACGCGACCTCATCCTGGAAACGCTCAAGCATTGTCTCGGCAACCGCACCCACGCCGCCAACGTGCTCGGCATCTCGATCCGCACGTTGCGCAACAAGCTCAATGAATACGCCGCCGACGGCATGCCGGTACCGCCGCCCGGCGGTGCCGGCGGCGAGCCGCGCGCGGCGGCATAGCGCTTGGGGTCATTGTCAGCCCGGAATGACGCGATAGCTAAGTCGCCGCCGCGACCGCTTCGACGATGACCGTCTCGACTTCGCCGGCACCGCCGCGGCGGAAGGCGGCGGCCTTGTTGTATTCGTCCGACGTGAAGCAGGCGACGCCCTGCGCGAAGCTCGGGAATTCGATCACCGCGAAGCGCTGGAACTTCTGCGGGCCCTCCATGATCTGGAAGCGTCCGCCGCGCGCCAAGACCTTGCCGCCATATTTGGCGAGAATGCCGGGCACCAGGTCCGTGTACTTCTTGTACTCGACCGGATCGTTGATCTTCGCTCGCGCCACCCAATAAGCCGGCATCCTCGCAGCTCCGTTTTTCATTCCGCCGCGCGCCGCGCCGCCACGATCTGGTCGGCGGTGCGGCCGGTGAGTTCGGCCATGTGGTCGAACTTGAAGGTGAAGGTGCCGGCGCCGGCGGTTGCCGAGCGAATCTCGACAATAAGGTCGCCGATCTCCGCCTCCGGCATCATGGCGCGCACCACGTCCCAGCCGTCCCAGCCCTCGCGGGTGTCGAAGCCGAGGATTTGGCCGCGCCGCCCGGACATCAACGCATTGATCTTCGCCGTGGCCTCGCTGGGACAGACGATCTCGACGAGATGGATCGGCTCGAGCAGCACCGGCTGGCATTGCGGCAGCGCTTCGGCGATGCCGATGCGGCCGGCGGTACGGAACGCCATGTCGGAGGAATCGACCGTGTGATAGGAGCCGTCGATCAACGCCACCGTGAGATCGACCACCGGAAAGCCGAGCGGGCCGTGCTTGAGGGCGTCGATCACCCCTTCCTCGACCGCGGGAATATAATTGCGCGGCACCACGCCGCCGGCGATTTTCTCCTCGAAGGTGAAGCCGGCACCGCGCGGTAGCGGCTTGATGTCGAGCACCACGTCGCCGTATTGGCCATGGCCGCCCGACTGTTTTTTGTGCCGGCCGCGCTGAACGATGCCCTTGCGGATGGTCTCCCGGTAACCGACCGACGGCTGGCGCCGCTCGATGGCGACGCCGTAGCGGTCGCTCAACCGCTCGGTGGCGACGCGCAGATGCATTTCGCCCTGGCCCCAGAGCACCACCTCGTGCGTCTCCGGATTGTGCACGACGGTGATCGAGGGGTCCTCCTCGATGAGCTTGGCGAGCGCCTGGCCGAGCTTCACGTCGTCCTTGCGCTCCTTCGCCGTAATCGCGATGGCGAGCACCGGCGCAATGGCCTCGATCTTGGCGACCGGCGGATGGGCCTGCTTGCCGGCGGTCAGCGTGTCCCCGGTCTTGGCCTTGTCGAGCTTGGCAAAGGCCACGGTCTCGCCGACATTCGCCGGTCCGCGCTTTTCGCTCGCCTGGCCGACGAGCTTGAAGACGCCGGCGACGCGGCCGGCTTCCTCGTCACCGGACAGGAAGGTGGTGCCGTCGCCGGCCTGGCCCGCGAGCATCCGCGCGACCGACATCTTGCCGCCATGGGTCGTGTTCTGGGTCTTGAGCACGTAGGCCACGGCATCGCCGTTCGCCTTCACGCCGAGGCGCTTCGCGGTCTCGGCAATGCCCGGCGATTCGTGGCGCAACGCCTTCATGAGCCGCAAAATGCCGTTGGCGCGCGCGGCGGTCCCCATCAGCACCGGGCACACGAGCCCTTCGCGCAATTCGCGCGTGAGATCGTCAAACACCTTGTCGCGCGGCGGCTGGATGTCTTCGAGCAACTGCTCCATCAACTCGTCGTCATGGTCGGCGAGCGTCTCCAGCATGGAGAAGCGCGCCGTCTTCTGCAGATCGGCCAAGTCGCCTTCGAGCGGAACCACCTGCGAGGGAGCGGACTCCTTGTAGACAAAGGCGCGTTCGAGCGCGAGATCGACGAAGCCGGTGACGATATCGCCGGAGAAAATGGGAAGCTGGCGCAGAACCAGCTTGGTGCGCGAGGCGCCCTGCAAGAGCTTGAGCACGTCGTGCACGCCGGCATCGGCCTTGTCGATCTTGTTGAGGAACAGGATGCGGGGAATTTTCTGGTCTTCCAGCTCGCGCAGGATCAACTGAAGCTGCGGAATTTTTTTCTCGTCCATCTCGCACACGACCACCGCCACGTCGATCGCCGGCAGCACCGCGCGCATGTCGTGGGCAAACTCGACCGAGCCGGGGCAATCGAGGAAGGCGTAGGAATCGCCCATGAAATTCGTGGTGGCGACCGTGAGTTCGACGCTTATGCGGTGATGCCGCGCTTCCTTGCTGCCGTCGCCGATGGTGTTGCCGGCTTCGACGGTACCCTGGCGCTGGATCGCGCCGGCGCGGGCGAGGATCGCCTCAAGGAGCGTGGTTTTGCCGCTTTGGAATGGGCCGACCAGCGCGACGCAGCGCGGGCCTGTCGCGCGCGCACCGTTGCCTGCATTTGCCGCCATGATTGCCTCCCGGCGCCGACCCGCCGTTCCGGCGCGGGTCGCGCGAAAGCCATCGTTTCAGGCACCGGCGGGGCTGGTCAAGGGGCGCGACATTACGCGCACGGCAGCACCGCTGGCGCCAGTCCGTTGCGCCCGGATCGCCGTCAGCGCGGCGATCTCATCGCACGGGATGCAGCTCCAGCGAACCGATGCCGGCGCCGACATTAAGCCCGACCTGGCCCTGAACCGACAGCGGCTGCAGCGCCACCGTGCGGTTCGAACCGCCGACCAGGACATTGGCGCCGAGACCGGCGGCAACCGATACTTCGGCTGTCGCCCCGCCATAGGTGCCGGTCAGCATCCCGCCATAGCGATTCGTGTTCGCGAACACCGCCCACAGGATTTGGCCGCCGCTGGTCACGCCGATATCGAGGCCGACCCTCGTCAGCGTCCCCGTATAGGCTTCGTCCGGCACGCTGTCGGAGTGAAAAATGCAATTCACATTGCGCTGCGACCCGACGATCAAGCCGACACTGGACGACAGCGAGCATGCGAGCGTGCCCACCTGGACGCGCGCCGGCTGCGCGGCGGTCGGACCCGCCATGATTCCGAGTATTGCGGCGATGCCGATGGAAGCCGCGAAAGCACTACGAAACATAGGCATTCTCCCTCAGCCCGGCCCGTCCGATCGGGCCTCTGGCGATGGATTGTAGGCGAGAACGAAGCCGGCGTCTCGTTTTTCCCGAACGGCCATTGCAGGGCGCGCGAAGCGCGCGCGCTTTGCATCTGTTCCGGAACTCATGGAATCGATTCCGACGCCGTCTTCTACCGGCCGTGGCAATGGTCGGCCCGCGCACTCTGCCCGCGTCCCAAAAAGACGGAACCCGTTATTTCAAATTGCCGCAGAAGCGCTGGATGCGGGCGCAGGCTTGCTCGAGCGCGGTGGTCGCGGTCGCATAGGAAACGCGGAACGCGGGGCCGACGCCGAACGGCGTGCCCTGCACGACGGCGACCCCCTCCGACTCGAGAAGCTCCGTGACGAAATCCTCGTCGGTCGCGAGCTTCTTGCCGGTCGGCGCGATCTTTCCCATGGTACCCGCGCAGGACGGATAGACGTAGAACGCACCCTCCGGCTTCGGGCAACGTATTCCATTCGCCTGGTTGAGCATGGAGACGCAGAGGTCGCGCCGCTCCTTGAAGATCTTGTTGTGCTTGGCGATGAAATCCTGCGGACCGTCCAGCGCCTCGACCGCGGCCCACTGCGCCACCGCGGTCGGGTTCGAGGTCGACTGCGACTGGATGGCCGCCATCGCCTTGATGAGCGGCTCCGGCCCGCCGGCATAGCCGATGCGCCAGCCGGTCATGCAATAGGCCTTGGACACGCCGTTCACCGTCAGCGTCCGCTCATAGAGCCGCGGCTCGAGCTGCGCCGGCGAAAAGAACTCGAAGTCGTCGTAAACCAAGTGCTCGTACATGTCGTCGGTCATCACCGAGACGTGCGGATGGCGCACGAGCACGTCGGTGACGGCCTTGAGCTCGGCGCGCGTGTAAGCGGCGCCGGTCGGGTTCGAGGGCGAGTTGAAGATGATCCACTTGGTCTTCGGCGTAATCGCCCGCTCGAGCGCCTCGGGCTTCATCTTGAAGCCGTCCTCCATGCGCGTCTCGACGGAAACCGGCTCGCCGCCGGCGAGCAGCACCATGTCGGGATAGCTGACCCAATAGGGCGCCGGGATGATGACCTCGTCGCCGGGGTTGAGCGTCGCCATGAGCGCATTGTAGAGCACCTGCTTGCCGCCGGTGCCGACGATGATCTGCGCGGGCCTATAGTCGAGCCCGTTCTCGCGCTTGAACTTGCGGGCGATCGCGGCCTTGAGCTCCGGAATGCCGTCGACGGCCGTGTACTTCGACGCCTTGCCGTCGCGAATCGCCTTGATCGCCGCCTCCTTGATGTTGGCGGGCGTGTCGAAGTCAGGCTCGCCGGCGCCAAGGCCGATGACGTCGCGGCCGGCCGCCTTGAGCGCACGCGCCTTGTCCGTCACCGCGATGGTGGCGGACGGCTTGATGCGCAAAATCCGGTCGGCGAGAAAAGCCATGCGAGTCTCCAATGGCCCTGAGGGCGTGAGCTTCCTAAAGGGCCAACCGCGCACAGGCAAGGCTTGTCTCGCGTGATCGCCAAATCGTGTGCCGCGTTTTACCTCTCATTGCCGCGAGCGCGGCGACGAGCAATCCGGTTCGGCGCCGCGGGGCTCAATTCTCCGTTAAGGCTCCGCTGGCCTAATGCCGGGATCAGCCATCCGGAGCAGGAGCCGCAATGGGCCGGGCGCGCGAAGTTTTGCGGAACGGAACTTGGCTCACGCGCGAACGGGTCCGGCTGGTGGCGATTGCCCTCCTCGTCGCTTCCGTCGCCGGCTTCCTCTATCTGGTCGTCACCGCGAACGGACTCGTCGACATCAAGGGTCGGCCGATCGGAACGGATTTCTCCAACGTCTATGCGGCCGGCACCTATGTGCTCGACGGCAAACCGGAGGTGCCGTTCGACCCCGCCCGGCAACACGCCCGCGAGCAAAAGATCTTCGGCGGGGCGACGCCGTTCTACGGCTGGCACTACCCGCCATTCTTCCTCCTCGTCGCCGCCGCCCTGGCATTGATGCCCTACGGCATCGCGCTTGCGGTCTGGCAAGCGATCACGTTTGCTCTTTATTTGCTCACGATTCGCGCGATTCTCATTTCGTCGTCATTCCGAGGCGCGCGAAGCGCGAGCCCGGAATCCATAGCCCCAGAACTTACGGGACGGACGCCGGGCTTCTGGCCTCTAAAACCTTGGTTATGGATTCCGGATAGCCGCTGCGCGGCTTCCGGAATGACGGCGGATTGGCTCCTGCTCGCCCTCGCCTTTCCCGCGGTGCTGATCAATGTCGGTCACGGCCAGACCGGATTCCTCACCGCCGCGCTCCTCGGCGGCGCGCTCGTAGAGCTCGACCGGCGACCGCTCGCCGCCGGTATTTTGTTCGGGCTTCTGATCTATAAGCCGCAATTTGGATTGATGATTCCGATCGTACTGGCGGCGAGTGGACGCTGGCGTTCGTTCGTCGCCGCGGCGGCGACGGTCGTCGTCCTCGCCGCCGCGATCACCATCGTCTTCGGTCCGCAAGTGTGGCATGCGTTCATCGACTCGACGCGCTTCACCCGTGTCGTCGCATTGGAACAGGGCAATACGGGCTGGTACAAGATTCAAAGCACCTTCGCTTGGGCGCGCATGTGGGGTGCAAGCGTACCGCTCGCCTATGCGCTTCAGGGTGCCGTGGTCGTTGCAATCGGCGCCGCGCTGATTCGGCTGTGGCGCGGCACAGCATCCTATCCGCTCAAGGCGGCGGCGCTTTGCCTCGCCGCCATCCTCGCCACGCCCTACACTTTCGATTACGACATGATGGTGCTCGCTCCCGCCATCGCCTTCTTCGCAATCGACGGCCTGAGGCGCGGATTCGGTCCGTGGGAGAAGACGGCCCTTGCGGCACTGTGGCTGACGCCGCTCGTCGCCCGCAGCGTCGCCTACGCGACGTTCATTCCTTTCGGCGTCCCGGCGATGCTCGCGATATTTATTCTCTTGCTGCGGCGCACCACGCGCGATTCCGCCTCACCAATGGCTTTTCCCGACGCACCCTCTACAATAACGGGCGGCCCACGCGGTACGTCACGCGGTCACGACATCGCCGCGTTCGAGTAGTACGGCGCAAGACCAGCGCAAGACAATCTCCGCCGCGCGGAAGAGTGGCCGCGGTCATGTTCACGCTCTATTCGATGCAGCGTTCGGGCAACAGCTACAAGGCACGGCTCGCCTTGGCGCAGCTCGGCATTCCGTATCGGTTGATCGAGATCGACATCCTCAAGGGCGAGAGTCATACGCCCGAGTTTCTGGCGAAGAATCCGAACGGCCAGGTCCCGTTGCTGGAAGTGGCGCCCGGCCGTTACCTCGCCGAGTCGAACGCCATCCTCTGGTACATCGCCGGCGGCTCGCCGCTCGCGCCCGAGGACCGCATCGAACGCGCGGAGGCGCTGCAATGGATGTTCTTCGAGCAGCACAGTCTGGAACCTAATTTGGGCGCCGCCTATTTCTGGCTCACACTGGTCAAGGGCGGGCGCGAGCTGCAGCGCCACGCTTTCGAAGATTGGATGGAGGAAGGCTATCGCGCGCTCGGCGTGATGGAAAAGCATCTCGCGCTTCACGACTTCTTTGCCGCCGACCGTTACACGATCGCCGACATCGCGCTCTACGCCTACACCCACGTGGCGCATCTGTGCGACTACGACCTGTCGGCGTTCCCCGCGATCGGCGCGTGGTTAAAGCGGGTTGCCGCCAAGCCCGGGCATATCGCCATGGATTGGCACCCTGCCGAGGCGCTTGCCGAGTGAGCGGCCGTTCCACTCGGGAAATTGTTTGCTGCCGGCGTTAACCTCCCATTAACCATATTTCCACGAAATCGCCGCTCTTCTTCGATGGCTTCGCCCAAATCCGGCCGAATAGGCGCCAGCATCCGCGGCCATCGTCGACAACCAACCGATTCGCGAAGGATTACGACCATGGCAGAGCTGACCGGCAATCCCGGTTTCGCGCCGCCCAGAGCCGAAAAGACGCTATCGAAGCGCCGCCTCGCCGCACTCGAGCTGATCGCGACCGTCGCGCTCACCCTCGCACTCGTCGTCGCCGCGACCGCCGTGGCGATGGCCAACAAGTCGTTGGCCCGCGGCGCGTTCGCCGTCGAGCGCCCGTCGATGCAAATGCCGACAGCGGCGCCGCGCCATCGAACGGCAAGCCGGTAGCGCCCGGCGGCGAATTGACCTCGGGCCGTTCCCGGTTCTCAATCAATCGCGTTCAACGTGCGATATCCGGTTCGCCGTCCGGACGAAACCGGGCCGCAACGCGACGGAGCATGTTGGTCGTTGTCGGGCTTCCCCCGCTGAACATGGCGTGGACATCGGAGAGATCACGAATGCGTGCCTATCAATTGCCCAAGGGCGGCGCCGGCATCGACGCACTCACCATCGTCGATCGGCCGATGCCGAAGCCGCTTTACCGGCAAGTGCTGGTCAGGGTCGGCGCCTGTTCGCTCAATTACCGCGACCTCGGCATTGTGCGCGGTACCTATCGCATGCCGGTACGCGACAAACTCGTTCCGCTGTCCGACGGCGCCGGCGAGGTGGTCGAAACCGGCCCGGGCGTCATGCGCGTGAAGGTCGGCGACCGCGTGGCCGGATGCTTCTTCCAGCGTTGGCCGGGCGGCGAGCCGGAGCCGCGTCTGCGCGACGTGGCCGCATTAGGCGGCTCTATCGACGGCATGCTCACCGAGTACGCCGTGTTGGAGGAGGACGGGGTAGTCAAGATTCCCGGGCATCTGTCCGTCGAGGAGGGCGCGGCGCTCCCCTGCGCCGGCGTGACCGCGTGGAACGCTCTGGTTCACCACGCCAAGCTGGTCGCCGGGCAAACGGTGCTGTTGCAGGGCACCGGCGGCGTCTCGGTGCTGGGGCTGCAATTGGCGCACGCCATGGGCGTTACCGCCGTCATCACCTCCTCGAGTGACGAGAAGCTCAAGCGCGCCGCGGCACTCGGCGCCGCCTTCTGCATCAACTACAAGACGACGCCGGAATGGGACCAGGCGGCGCGCGAGTTTACTGGCGGCCGCGGCGTCGACCACGTCGTCGAGGTTGGCGGCGCCGCAACGCTGACACGCTCGTTCGGAGCCATTTGCACCGGCGGCACGATCAGCATCATCGGCGGATTGAGCGGCGGCGCAACCGAACTCAATCCCGGACTGATCTTCTCGCGGCGCGCCAATGTGGGCGGCCTTTATGTCGGCTCCATGCAGATGTTCGAGGCGATGAACGCCGCCATCGCGGCGAACAAGATCAAGCCGGCGATCGATAGCGTGTTCGGCTTCGACGAGGTGAAGGCGGCCTTCAAGCACATGGCCGCCGGCGCCCATTTCGGCAAAATCGTCATCCGCGTCGCGTGAACGGAAGCTTTGGCGTGCGGCGTCACAGCAATTTCAGTTGGCGGTCGTCGCGTTTGCGCCGCAGCTCCGCTTGCTGTTGCTTGATGAGCTCGCTCTCGATATCGGCGA
>JASHPW010000069.1 GCA_030037895.1 Xanthobacteraceae bacterium
ATCGAAGACGACGGCGAAACCGTGCTCAGGCCGGGCGACGCCGCTGGCTTCAAGGCCAACGTGAGCAACGGACATCATATGGTCAACAAATCGAGCCGCGATGCGGTCTATCTCGAAATCGGGACGCGCTCGCAGCACGAGCGCGCCGAATATCCCGATGTCGATCTGGTGATGATCCGCGACGATCAAGGCGCGCGCTTTATCCACAAGGATGGCAAGCCATATTCGTAACGCCGTCGTTCCGGGACGCGCGCAACGCGCGGGCCCCGGAATGACGGCGCAGGGAGCCGAAAATGACCGACAAGAACTTCGCCCTCGACATCGACGCCGACGGCATCGCCCTCGTCACCTGGAACATGCCGGGGCGCTCGATGAACGTCATCGACGCGGCGGTGATGGAGGAGCTCTCGGCGATCGTCGAGCGCGTGGCAACCGACGCCGCCGTCAAGGGCGCCGTCCTGACCTCCGGCAAGGATACATTTTGCGGCGGCGCCGACCTCGCCATGCTGGAAACGCTGAGCCGGACCTTCGCCGAATTGACCAAGTCCGAGGGGGAGCTCGCGGCCAATACGCGCCTGTTCGAGGAGAGCCGCAAGCTCTCGCAGATCGCGCGACGCATGGAGACCTGCGGCAAGCCGTGGGTAGCGGCGATCAACGGCACCGCGATGGGCGGCGGCTTCGAACTCACGCTCGCCTGCCATCACCGCATCGCGTCCGAGAACGACAAGACGCGTCTCGGCCTGCCGGAGATCAAGGTCGGCCTGTTCCCGGGCGGCGGTGGCACGCAACGCATCGCCAGGATGTTGCCGCCCGCGGACGCGTTGCAATTCCTGCTCAAGGGCGACCAGCTTCGGCTCAATCGCGCCAAGGCGATGAAGCTGATCGACGCGGTGGTGCCCGCGGGCGACCTCGTCAAGGCCGCCAAGGACTGGATCAAAACCGGCGGCAAGGCCACGGCGCCGTGGGACGTTGATGGTTTCAAATTGCCGGGCGGTGCGGTCTATTCGAAGGCCGGCATGATGGTCTTCCCGCCGGCGAACGCGCTCTATCGGCGCGAGACCTACGACAATTATCCGGCCGCGCGCGCCGTCCTGCAGGTCGTATACGAGGGCTTGCAACTGCCGATGGACCAGGCGTTACGCGTCGAATCGCGCTACTTCGCGCAAATCCTGCGCTCGCCGGAAGCGGCGGCGATGATTCGCTCGCTGTTCGTCTCCATGCAGGAGCTTAACAAGGGTGCCCGCCGCCCGGCCGCCGTGCCGCCGAAGGCGATCAAGAAGATCGGCGTGCTCGGCGCCGGTTTCATGGGCGCCGGCATCGCCTATGTCAGCGCGCTCGCCGGCATCGACGTCGTGCTCATCGACCGCGATCAGCAAACGGCCGACAAGGGCAAGGCGCATTCGCACAAGCTGATGACCGACCAGGTCAATCGCGGCCGCGCCACTACCGCCGACCGCGACGCCCTGCTCGCCCGCATCGTCCCCACCCCCGATTATGCGGCGCTCAAGGATTGCGATCTCATCATCGAAGCGGTGTTCGAGGACCGTAAGGTCAAGGAAGAGGCCATCGCCAAGGCGCAAGATGCCATCGGCAAAGAGGCGATCTTCGGTTCCAACACTTCGACTCTGCCGATCACGTCGCTGGCGGCGGCGTTCAAGGACCGCGCGCGTTTCATCGGCATCCATTTCTTCTCGCCGGTCGAGCGCATGATGCTGGTCGAGATCATTCGCGGCAAAAAGACCGGCGACGCGGCGCTCGCCGCCGCGCTCGATTATGTGCGCGCGATCCGCAAGACGCCGATCGTGGTCAACGATTCGCGCGGCTTCTACACCTCGCGCGTGGTCGGCACTTATATCCGCGAAGGCCATTTGATGCTGGCCGAAGGCGTGCCGGCGGCGATGATCGAGAACGTCGGGCGCATGGCCGGCATGCCGGTCGGGCCGCTTGCGCTCAATGACGAGGTCGCCGTCGATCTCGCCTGGAAGATCCTCAAAGCGACCGAAGCCGATCTCGGGCCGCAGGCGATCGATGCGCGGCAGAAGGCGCTGCTCGAGGAGCTGGTCGAGAAACGCGGGCGCTACGGTCGCAAGAACGGCAAGGGCTTTTACGACTATCCGCAAAACGGGCCGAAGCGGCTGTGGCCCGGCCTTGCCGACTTGCAGTCGACCAAGCTTGATCCCGACACGATCGACGTCGACGAGCTCAAGCAACGGCTGCTGGCGATCCAGGCGCTCGAATCGGCCCGCTGCATCGAGGACGGCGTCGTCACCGACGTGCGCGAAGCCGACGTCGGCTCGATCCTCGGTTTCGGCTTCGCGCCGTTCACCGGCGGCACCATCTCCTACATCGACGGCATGGGCGCCAAAGCCTTCGTCGATCTATGCGGCAGGTTGGCGAAGCTCTACGGCAACCGCTTCAGGCCTCCCAAGCTCTTGCGCGACATGGCGAAGCAGGGCGAAACCTTCTACCGCCGCTTCCCGCCGGAGAAGCGCAGGGCGGCCTGACGCTCGTCCGTCCGGCGGCATACTTTCAAGTACCGACCCATTGTCCCAGGGCCCCGCATGGCGCGCGACCAAGTCGACCTGACGCCGATCGAGCGGCGCGACGACCTCGTGGATTGGCTCGCGCAAGGCGTCAAAGCGAAGTCGCAATTCCTCATCGGCACCGAGCACGAGAAGTTCGCCTTCACGCTCGAGGGCCACCGCCCGGTGCCGTACCAGGGACGACGCGGCATTCGCGCGCTGCTCGAAGGCATGCAGCACCTGCTCGGCTGGCAGCCGATCATGGAAGAGGAAAACGTCATCGGTCTTTCTGACGTGACCGGAGGCGGCGCGATTACGCTCGAGCCGGGCGGGCAGTTCGAACTGTCCGGGGCGCAGGTCGAAACCGTGCACCAGACCTCGCGCGAGTTGATGGCGCATCTGGCGCAGGTGCGCGAAGTGGCGTGGCCGTTGCGCATCGGCTTCCTCGGCATCGGCGCGACGCCCGATTGGACGCGGGCGGACATGCCGCAAATGCCCAAGGGACGCTACAAGATCATGACCGCCTACATGCCGAAGGTCGGCAGGCTCGGTCTCGACATGATGTACCGCACCTGCACGGTGCAGACCAACCTCGACTTCTCTTCCGAAGCCGACATGGTCAAGAAGCTGCGGGTCTCGATTGCGCTGCAGCCGGTGGCGACGGCTTTGTTCGCCAACTCGCCGTTCACCGAAGGCAAGCCCAACGGCTTTCTTTCCTTCCGCGCGGAAATCTGGCGCGACACCGACAAGGACCGCACCGGCATGCTGCCGTGGGCATTCGAGCCGGGCATGGGCTTCGAGCGCTGGGTCGATTACGCGCTCGACGTGCCGATGTATTTCGTCAAGCACGGCGACAAGTACGTCGATGTCGCCGGTCAATCGTTCCGCGATCTGATGGCGGGCAAGCTGCCCGGCCTGCCGGGTGCACGCGCCACGATTTCCGATTGGGCGAACCACATCGGCTCGATTTTTCCGGAGGTGCGGCTCAAGCGCTATCTGGAAATGCGCGGCGCCGATTCAGGACCGTTGGCGAACCTGCTGGCGTTGCCGGCATTGTGGGCCGGCATTCTCTATGACGAGGTCAGCCTCGACGCGGCGTGGGATCTGGTCAAGCACTGGACCGCAGAGGAGCGTCAGAAGCTTCGCGACCTGGTGCCGAAGGAGGGCCTTCGCGCCACGGTTCACGGCCGCACCGTCTTGGCGATCGCGAGCGACATCCTCGAATTGGCGCGCGCCGGCCTCAAGCGCCGCAACCACCTTGACGGCGGCGGACGGGATGAGGCGCGCCACCTCGAAGTGCTGGAGGATCGTCTCGCCCGCGGCACCACGCCGGCGCAAGAGCTGTTAGAAAAGTTCTACGGCCCATGGCAAGGCTCGGTCGATCCGATCTACATGGAAGAGGCATATTGAGGGATATGCCCGCGCCATTGCGAGGAGCGGAGCGGGCGACCTACTCCAGCCCGAAAAGCTTTTTGGCATCCTTGAGCGCCTTCATGCATCCGTCGGCATCGCCGGCGGCATCGGCCTGTCGGGCGTGGGCGAGCGCCGCCTCGGCGTCGACGCGCGCCTTATTCGCGGCGCCTTCGACCGCCTCGGGCGTCGGCTGATGGTGCAGCTGGGCGCCGACTGATTGCGGAGCGGTCGGACCGCTCGCCGGGCCGGGCGCGGAGCGTGAGATTTGCCGCTCGACGTCCGCAATCTGCGCGGTGCACGGCCCCGCACGGGAGGCGGCGGAACCGCCGATCAGCGCTGTTGCCACCAAAGGCGCAATCCACAATCGGTGCATGATCGACCTCCCATCAAACCTTATGCGTTCTTCGCCGGAAGCGGCCTTGCCGCCCCTGTCCGGGTGCCAAGCGGAAATTCGCCGCCGACGGTCCAAAGCCTAAGAATAATTCTACGGCGAACCGCGGAGAAGGGCTCCGGACGATTCCGGCAGCCTTGATTTAATTTTTACCACTTCTGGCCAGACTGGAGCTTATGACCAAGACCCTGACGGCTGATATCCAGCGCAGGAACGCCGAAAGGCAGTTGTTCAATGCGCGTCGCTCCCTGAGTCATCTCGTGGAGCTTTATAACAACGGCCAATGGCGCCTCCTCTACAGGGACGAGGCCACTTTCGCCGAAGTGGTCCGGCAAGCGCGGCAGGCGGTCGACCAATGGACGGCCATCGTTGCCCCGGGCGGACACGAGTAGAAGTCGTCGGTTCCAGCGGAAAAGGGCATATCGCGCGCGGCGTGGATAACAAAGTGTGAAGTGCCGCACTTCGGTCCCGAACCGGAACGGCCGGCATCGCTCATTCCGCGACGCCCCTGATCGACGGGCCGGCAGGCGGTGCGATCAGCGCGGCCAATCCCTCGCGACCTTCATGCGCGGCGCGCCGCAGCCGGTCCGCGACAGCGCCCCTTTTTCATATCCGTCGTCCGCGCTACATCGCGACCTTGTGGAGAAAACCGTCGATGCTGCCGCGCAGACTCTCCGCGGCCTTCTCGACGGCTTGCGAGGCCGTCAGCACCGTATCCGCCGAGCTGTGCATGCCGGCGATGGCGCCGGAGACGCGCTGCAGCACCGAGACGACCGATTTGGTGCCCGACGCGGCCGCCGCGACATTGCTCGAGATCTCGCCGGTCGCCGCATTCTGCTGTTCAACCGAAGTGGCGATGGCCGCGGTGAATTGCTGAATCTCCTGCATGCGACCGCTGATGCTCGCCATGGCGCGAACGGCGCTTTGCGTCGAAGCTTGCACCGCCGCGATCTGGGCGGCGATGTCGTCCGTTGCCTTCGCCGTCTGCACGGCAAGCGCTTTGACTTCGGAGGCGACGACGGCAAAGCCCTTGCCGGCCGCACCGGCGCGCGCCGCCTCGATTGTGGCGTTGAGCGCCAGCAAATTCGTCTGTCCGGCCACGCTCTGGATGAGCTTGATGACGTCGTCGATCTTTTGCGCCGCCTGCGCCAGGCCGGCGATTTCCTGATTGGTCGATTGCGCCTCGGTCGCGGCGGCTCTCACCACCTCCGCGGCGCGGCCCAGCTGGCGGTTGATCTCGGCAATTGATTTGGACAATTCGGTCGCCGCGGTCGAAGCCACCTCGACGCTGCCGAAGGCTTCGTTGGACGTGCGCACCGCGCCGGCGGTATGCGTGGAGGTCTCGTTCGATGCCGTCGACAGCACGGTTGCGGTCGATTTCATCGCGGTGACGCTGTCGGCGACGGTCTGCAACGCCCCCTCGACGCTGCCGCGAAACCAGGTGATGGCCTCTTCGACGGCGGCCCGGCGCGTTTCCTGCTCGTTCAGCAAGGTATTTTTTCGCTCCGCCGCGCGGCGCTCGGTGATGTCGTCATGGGTACCGACCCAATAGCGGTAGCCGGGTATCGGCCGATTGACGACCGAGACCGCGCGTCCATCCGGTGCCTCGGTCACGAAATTGACCGCCTTTCCGGTGGCCATGTTCTGCATGAGTTCGGCGCAATACTGCGTCGGATCGCGGTGTAGGCTGCCGCTCTCGAATCGATGGCGGATGATGTCGACCACCTTGGCGCCGGGTTTCACGACATCCGGTGACAACCCGTACATGGCCAGATACCGATCATTGCAAACGACAAGATGGCCGGCGGTATCGAACATCACGATACCTTGGGTCATGTTGTTGATCGCAAGCTCGAGCAGATGGCCCTTGCGGTCGAACCACCGACTCAGGACTCCCGTCAACCAATTGCGCACCCGGAACATTCCCCATTGTCCCCCAGTCAACGTCCCAATGCCCATCAGTTAGCCAATATCCATTTACGCTTCGTTAATCATCGGGCCGATTGCTGCGGCCGCGCGCACGCGCGAATCGGGTCATGCGCCCGCCTCTGTTACGTATTCAGTGCGGCGGCGAATGAGGCAGGGGTCCGGTCGAGCCGCAAAAATCACGCACTCAGGCCGCCGTCCACCATCAACAGGCTTCCGGTGGTAAAGCTGCTCGCGTCGGAGGCGAGATAGAGCACCGAACGCGCCACCTCCTCGGCCCGCACATGGCGGTGCAGCGGGATGATCTCGTTGAAGAAGGCGGTCCCATCGCGCCCGATCACGGCGCCGAGCTTCTTTTCCACGTTCAGTTGGAACTCGTTGTCCACCGGGCCGGGATGCAAAGTGTTGACGCGGATGTTGCGCGCGGCCGCTTCCTTCGCCAGCACGCGCATCAGTCCGATCTGGGCGTGCTTGGCGGTGATGTAGGCGCAAACCCCCGGGTCGCCGCGCACCGCGGCGACGCTGGAAGTGATGATGATCGAGCCGCCGTCGTTCATCCGCGGCAGCGCATGCTTGGCGGCGAGGAACGCGCCTTTGACATGTACGGCAAGGACCGAGTCGAAGATTTCCTCCGGGTACTCGGCGACCGGCGCGACGACGCCGAAATTGCCGGCGTTGCTGAACAGGACGTCGATCTTGCCGAAGCGGGCGACCGTGCGCGCCATGCAGTTCTTGACTTGATCCGATTTGGTGACGTCGGTCGCGCACCAGGCAAGGTCGTCGCCCGCTTCCTTGCCGATGCCGGCGGCGGCCTTGTTCAAGGCGGCCTCGCTCAAATCGGCGAGCATGACCTTCGCTCCCTCCGCCAACAAAAGCTGCGCGCAAGCGAGGCCGATGCTGCCGGCCCCACCGGTGATCACGCATACCTTGCCCGGCATCTGCTTCGACATTGGCGGCCTCCGAACGATCAAACAGCGTGTGCGGCGAGCACAATGACCCTATGGAAAATTGTCGACGCGAAGGGCTAAAGTATAGCGTGCGTCCCGCTTCCAGAGCGAGGGGAACTTTTTGCGATCATGAAACGACTTCCGGCGTTTAACGGGCGCGGAAGCGATTCTTCATCTCCGATCGTCCGACCTTGTGCGGATGGTCGGAACCGACAAGGGGAAAGACCATGCATAAGGTCTCGATACCGGACGGCGTCATCGCGCAGGTCAAGGCTCAGCGCGGCAGATTGAACCGCTACGACCGCCTGCTCGGTCCAAAGACCGCGCTTGTGGTGATCGATCTGCAGAACGTGTTCATGTTGCCCGGCATGCCGGTCGAGGTGCCGACCGCGCGCGAGATCGTGCCCAACGTGAACAGGCTCGCCGCGGCGACCCGCAAGGCCGGCGGCAAGGTGATCTGGGTCAAGATGTGCCTCGAAGGACAGTCAGAGGCATGGCGGGTCTTCTTCGACGGCGACCCGCGTCGGGCGACGCTCGCCGAACTCACTCCCGGATCGCGCGGCTTCGAGCTTCATGCCGATCTCGATGTTCGGCCGGAAGACACGATCCTGGTCAAGAAACGCTTCAGCGCCTTCATCCAAGGTTCGTCCGATATCGATCGTCATCTGCGCGACGCCGGAATCGACACCGTGGTCATCGTCGGCACTGTGACCAATGTCTGCTGCGAATCCTCCGCGCGCGACGCGATGATGCTCAATTACCGCCTGGTGTTCATCTCCGACGCCAATGCGGCGCTGAGCGACGCCGAGCACAACGCCACACTTGCTTCGATCCTGCGCGTGTTCGGCGACGTGGCGACCACGAATGAGGTGATTGAACGTCTCTCGGCACACCGCGAAAGGGCCGCCTGACAAGGCCGCCCATCTTCACCACCGGATTGCCGAAGGGCGTCCGGATCACGATGCGGGACGCGCCGGGCGGCCGATCGGCATAAGAGGCGCAGGCTGGCGCGGGTGCCGCGGCTGCCTTATGCTTGCGCCCCGGTGCGCCACGCGGGGGCGGCGGCAGGCCGAGGATGGATTTCAAAGTGTCGTTGCAAAAGCTGCTTCGACTCGCGTTGATCGTGACGGCGGTGACCGTTGCCGACCACGCCGGTGCCGCGCGACCCGCGGCGTTCGACCACTGCCGCATCTACGGCTTCGCTCCTCATAGCCGCGATTACACCGCGTGCCGAATGAACAGCCGGCGGTTCTGGACGACGGGTCGCTGCGGCAATTGGGGCTTCGCCGCGACGCATCGCGAATATTGTCACTTGAATCCGCCGCCGTTCATTTAGGATCGACTATTCTCGACCATGCGCAAATGGCAATACACCGGCGCATGCGCAGTCGAAATTGCCGGACCGGAAAAGTGGTGGTGCCCAGGGGCGGAATTGAACCACCGACACCTGCATTTTCAGTGCAGTGCTCTACCGACTGAGCTACCTGGGCCCATTGGGGCGTTCGTTGCCGGAACCCGGTGGTGAACGGGCGCGCGAGAGCGGCGGTTATAGAGGCTCGATTTTCGGCTGTCCAGAATGGGGCGGGGATCACGAAAGCGTGGTTTGTTTTCACCTCTCCGCGCCGGAGAGACCTGTTGATCAGCTCTGGCCCGGCTCCTCGCCGCCATTGTCGTCGCGCCGTTCGTCCTCTTCTTCATCGTCCGCGACCGGCACGGCATAGACCCCGGACAGCCAGCGGTTGAGGTCGACGTCGGCGCAGCGTCGCGAGCAGAACGGCCGGAACGCCGCGGCGCCGGGTTTGCCGCAGATCGGGCAGGTCTTGCCGCGTCGAGCATCGGGCATCATCGCAATATGGGGCGCGCGCACGGCGGCGCCACCTCACAACGTATTGAGCCAGCCGAAATGGATCGGGTAACCCTCGCCGCCCAGCAGCGCCATGGTCTCGTACAGCGGCAGGCCGACAATATTGGAGTAGGAACCGACGATCTTGACGACGAAAGTCCCGGCGATGCCCTGCGCCGCGTAGCCGCCGGCCTTGCCGCGCCATTCGCCGGAGGCGAGATAGGCCTCGATGTCCTGATCGGACAACCGCTTGAAGCGCACCCGCGTCTCCACGTGACGCTGACGGAACGTCTCCTTCGGCGTCACCAGGCATATGGCGGTATGAACGCGATGATTGCGGCCGGAGAGGAGCCGCAGGCATTGCGCCGCCTCGTCGAGCAGCTCCGCTTTCGGCAGGATGCGGCGGCCGACGGCGACCACCGTGTCGGCGGCGAGGATGTAGGAGCTTTTGAGCTCGTCATCGAGCCGCACCATGGCGAGCGCCGTCGCGGCCTTGCTGCGCGCCAGGCGCGTCGCGCAGGCGCGCGGCAGTTCGCCCCGCTTCGGCGTCTCGTCGATGTCGGCGGGGCGCAGCGCGTCGGGCTCGATGCCGGCCTGGTTGATGAGCGCGAGCCGGCGCGGCGAGCCGGAGGCGAGTACGAATCGCGGGCGGCCGATCATTTGAACCGGTAGGTAATCCGGCCCTTGGTCAGATCGTAAGGCGTCATCTCCACCAGCACTTTGTCGCCGGCGAGCACGCGGATGCGGTTCTTGCGCATGCGTCCGGCGGTGTGGGCGATGATTTCATGCTCGTTCTCGAGCTTGACGCGGAAGGTAGCGTTCGGGAGCAGCTCCGTCACGACACCGGGAAATTCCAAAAGTTCTTCCTTCGTCATTCGTGACCCGGAGTTGTGGTTTCCGGCCGCGACCATGATCACAGTCTGGGCCAAAATTTGCGCGGAACCTAGCGGATGACGGGCCGCTCCACAACGCCAACTTTTCGCCGCCTCGGTTTTCATTCGTTGCCGGGGCTGTTGCAGGAAAAGCGTTGGCGGATGCGCTGCAAAAGCTGGTCGCGCACCTCCCGATAGGCATCGAGCCGCTGCTCGCGGCTGCCTTCGGCGCCGGTCGGATCGGCCGTCGGCCAGTACTCGACATCGACGGCACGGGCGCGGGTCAGCTCGAGCGCCCGGTGATGGGCCTCGGGCGCGAGCGTGACGATGAGGTCGAAATTGAGACCCTCCCGCTCCTCGAGCTCCTCGAAGGTGACCGGCTTGTGTCGCGAAATATCGATGCCGATCTCGGCCATGACGGCGACCGCGAACGGGTCGAGTTCACCCTTGCGCACGCCGGCGGAGCCGACATGGATGGCGCGGCCCATGATCTGCGCAAACAGCGCGGCGGCGATCGGCGAGCGCACGGAATTGAGGCCGCAGGCGAACAGCACCGCCGAGGGTTGCGTCGCGGACGCCGGCATCGCGGCTCCTCACCCCTTCCAGTGCAACACCGTGACCAAGGTGAACAGCCGCCGCGCCGTGTCGAAATCAAGTTCGACCTTGCGCTTGAGCCGCTCCATCAGGATGCGTGAAGCTTCGTCGTGCAGCGCGCGGCGACCCATGTCGAGCGCCTCGATGCGGTCCGGCGTCGACGTGCGGATCGCCGCATAATAGCTGTCGCAGACGACGAAATAGTCCTTCACGATGCGACGAAACGGCGCCAGCGAGAGCAGATGCGCGATCACCGGCCTGCCGTCGGTCTCGCGGATATCGAACATGAGCCGATTGCCGCTGATCCCGAGGTTGAGCGCATAAGGTCCGCCCTCATGGCCGACCGGCCGGAAGCTGTTCTCCTCGATGAGATCGTAGATCGCGACCGCGCGTTCATGCTCGACGTCGCGGTTCGCCCGTCCGATCGACGATTCATCGAGCGTGACCGCCACGAGGCGGCCGGTTCGCTGCTTGTCGCGCTCGGAGCGGACCATCAGCGGTTGAGCCGAACGGCGACGGAACGGGCGTGGGCGTCGAGCCCTTCCGCGGTCGCGAGCGTGATTGCGGCGTCGGCCAGCGCGCGCAGTTGTTCCGGCCCGCATTTGAGGATCGACGTGCGCTTCATGAAATCGAGAACGCCGAGCCCGGAGGAGAAACGCGCCGATCGCGCCGTCGGCAGCACGTGGCTGGAGCCGGCCGCATAGTCGCCGATCGCCTCCGGCGTGTGCGCGCCGATGAAGATCGCGCCGGCATTGCGGATGCGGGCGGCAAGGCGATCCGCATCGGCCGCCGCGATTTCGAGGTGCTCGGGCGCGAGCGCGTCGATGAGCGGCAAGGCTTCATCGAGGTCGCGCACCACAATCACCGCGCCGAACACGCGCCAGGACGCGGCGGCAACCCGTACACGCGGCAGATCGGCGAGCTCCTTCGCCACCGCGCGCTCGACCGCTGCGGCGAGCGCGGCGTCGTCGGTGACGAGGATCGCCTGCGCGTTCGAATCGTGCTCGGCCTGCGCCAAGAGATCGGCGGCGATCCAATCCGGATTGCCGGTCCGGTCGGCGAGGATCAGCACCTCGGACGGACCGGCGATCAGGTCGATGCCGACCTTGCCGAACACGACGCGCTTGGCCGCGGCGACATAGGCGTTGCCCGGCCCGACGATCTTGGCGACCGGAGCGATGGTCTCGGTGCCGTAGGCGAGCGCGGCGATCGCCTGCGCGCCGCCAACGCGGAAAATCTCGTCGACGCCGGCGAGTTTCGCCGCGGCAAGGACAAGCGGCGGCAGCTTGCCGCCGGGCGCCGGCACCGCCATTGCCAGGCGCGGCACGCCGGCGACTTTGGCGGGCACCGCGTTCATCAGCACGGAAGAAGGATAGGCGGCGGTCCCGCCCGGCACGTAGAGCCCGACCGCCTCGATCGCCGTCCAGCGCCAGCCGAGTTCGACGCCGAGCGGATCGGTGAAGCGGTCGTCCTGCGGCACCTGCCGGCGATGAAAAACCTCGATGCGGTCGCGGGCGAATGCGAGCGCCGCGAGCGCCTCGCCGGCGCAGGTCCGAAGCGCCGCCTGTATCTCGTCCTGCGTGACCCGCAGGCCGATGCCGTCGAGGGCGAAGCCATCGAATTTCTGCGTGTAGTCCTTGAGCGCGCGGTCGCCGCGGGCGGCGACGTCGGCGATGATGGCGCGCGCCGCCGCCTCGACATCGGCCGCCGCTTCGCGCTTCATCTCGAGCAAGGCGCGGAATTTTTCCGCAAAATCGTCGGAGCGTGTGTCGAGGCGGATAGCCATGACGGTGACCTGTGCGCTGTCCGGCGACGCGTCATGCTCGCGCTCGTCGCGGGCGTCCGCGTCTTGATAACCGAGTCGATCAAAAACGTGGATGGCCGAGACACGGGGCGCCCCGGAGACCCCGACCCGGCCATGACGGTAAAGTCAAAATTCCGCGTTCGACGAAATTCAGTATCAGGTCTCTTTTATTATAACAATTCTAATATTTGGCCATCTGGTTGACAAAAACTTTGTTGTTGCGCAACTGCTTGAGTGGTCGATCCTGATCGATGCATCGCCTGTCGCAACGATGGCCGCGAGAAAATTCACAAGATCGAGCCGGGCGCCGCGCCGCTACAACTCCTTCGATGATTTTCATCGTGCGACGCGATGTTTTCTGGTCGCACCGTGACCGCCATGCCGTGAGGTGCCCGTGCTTCCTTCGCTGCTGATCGTCTTTCGTGAAGTCTTCGAGGCCGGCTTGATCGTCGGCATCGTCATGGCGGTGACATCCGGCGTCGCCGGACGCGGGCGCTGGATCGCCGGCGGCGTCGCCGCGGGCGTACTTGGCGCCTGCGTGGTCGCTTTGTTCACCAGCGGATTGTCGGAACTGTTCGGCGGCAGCGGCCAGGAATTGTTCAATGCCGCCATTCTCGGCTTCGCGGTGCTGATGCTCGGCTGGCACAATGTGTGGATGGCGCGGCACGGCCGCCAACTTGCCGCGGAATTACGCGCCGCCGGCGCCGCGGTGGTCGCGGGATCGAAATCGCTGGCCGCGCTCGCGGTCGTGGTGGCGATCGCGGTGCTGCGCGAAGGCTCCGAAGTCGTGCTGTTTCTCTATGGCGTGGCCGCCGCGGAGGGCGGCGCCGGCATCGGCATGGTGATCGGCGGCATCATCGGGCTCGCGCTCGGCTCGCTGGTCTGCCTCCTCACCTATTTCGGCCTTATCACCATTCCCACGCGCTATCTGTTCAGCGTGACCTCGACGTTGATCGCATTGTTGGCCGCAGGCATGGCGGCGCAGGCGATCGCCTTCCTGCAGCAGGCTGACGTTTTCACCCTCTTCGACCAGACGGTATGGAACACGTCCGGGATTCTGAGCGATGAGAGCCTTCTCGGACGGGCGCTGCACACGCTGATCGGCTATGTTGATCGGCCGACCGCCATGCAGCTCATCGTCTATGCGGCCACTCTCACCGTCATAGCGGTGCTGATGAAGCTTTTCGCCGCGCCGGCGGCGCGGCGTCCGCAAACGGCGTGACCGGGCCATCCGCAGGTCATGTCGAGGATCACGCGGTCCGCGAATCCGCGGCGGAGTGATCCGGGCACAGCGCCGCCGAAAAGACTTCGCCGAGATCGACAAGCTCCGCCTCCAGGCATTCGACATCCAGACGAATGACGCCGCCGCCGGAGAACGTCAGCGTGACGGTGCCGGAAGGAGGATCGCGCTCGACGAATTCGACCGCAAGAAGGTTGAGCAGCGCGTTTCTGTTGGTCGGATCGAGATCGCGGCACTTGCAGGCAAGAACGCGGTCGAAGCGCAGCGCCGTCCGGCAGCGTCGGTAATCCGCGCCGGCTGCCCTGCCGTCCTTGGCGTCGACCGCATTCATCCAGTCGAAGCGGTTGAGCGCCATCACAAATCGGCGCTCGCGCGGTTGCCAGAAAATATCGGCAATCTTGACGAGAGCGTCCTGCACGTGGGCGGAAACGACCTCGACATCATCCTTGTCGAGAGCGATGAGTTTAAGCTCCTCCATGGCCGCGTCCTCGTTCTCGGCGTTCCTCTGCCATGGAAATTAGGGAGACGATTTGTCCCCCGCAAGCCCCGGGCGCGTAAGAACCTTGCCCGTCGGGCCGACCGTGCCCGACGCCGCATTGAAGGCGGCCGATACGCCGCGGCGCGGATCGATCGGCAGCCATCCGCCCGCCGCGGCAATAGATCCACACGACCAATAGATCCACACGACCATATGTATGCGAGTACGCTTTCGGCGAACGAAGGCGGTCTGCGGCCGCGGGCGGCTTACTTGGCTGTTTTGATTGACGCGCCGTTGCCGCCGTTGCGGTGAGCTCACGGCCGCCCGGCCGGCTATCAACAATCGCTGCCGCGGACGCGCAAGTTGTATTTGCTTCCAAGCCCGTAGGTTGCTAAGACCAATCTAACAAACTATTTCTTAACTTGCCCGCGGTATCGCGGGCGTGGCCGCGGACAATGGCTCCACTGCGATCCTCATGATCTCAATCCCGTCTGTTATGTCTCTTCCGCTCCCGTTAAGGGATACCCGCTGCCTTTCTTGAAAGGGAGGATTTATGCCTAAGAAGTCAAAGAAGCGACGCGCCTGGACCGCGAGCGAGGTCCGCGACCTGAAGACGCTGGCGCGCAAGAAAACCCCGGCGGCGAGGATCGCCAAGAAATTGAAGCGAACCGAAGGCGCGACGCGGCAAAAGGCGTTCAGCATCGGGCTGTCGCTCGATTCCCGTTCCTGACCTTTTTCAGCAGTCCCAGTTTTCGAGTACCGAGAGGCGCCGGCCTGCGCACAGGCTTCGGCACGCTCTCGTGCGGGCATTTTTTGTTGGCACGCGTCCGTTGCAACTGCGGCCACGCGGGTCAAGGCGGCGAGCGGCGGCCATACCAGATTAGGAATGATGTCCGAAAAGGGGCATCTTGGAGCGGTGTGCGAAAAGGCAAGAGCCGGGCCGTTGGGCTTAACCTAAAAGCCCGTCCTCAGGCTTGACCAAGGGTTGCGCGCTGGCGGGTCGGCGCGAGCCCTCGCCGATCTCGTCCGCAAGCCCGGAAAGCATGAAATAGTCAATTCTTAGCTCGGTCGTAGTATTCCCGGCGCCCCGGTGGTACGCATCCTTATGAGCCAGCTTCCCCGCCCGCTGCGGCAGTCGCCGGCAAGCTCCGAGCTTGCCGCCGCCCTCCTCGCCTGCCGGCGGGCCTTCCTCGCCATCGCGCTGTTCAGCGGCATGAGCAACATCCTGATGCTCACCGGCGCGTTGTTCATGCTCGAAATCTATGACCGGGTGTTGCCGAGCCGCAGCGTGCCGACGCTTGTCGCGCTGTTGCTCTTGGTGGCGGGCCTCTACGCCGCGCAAGGCGCCATCGACGCGGTCCGCAGCCGCATCCTCGTGCGCATCGGCACGAGCCTCGACGAAGCGATGAGCATGCGCCTCTATGACGCCGTCGTCCGCCTGCCGCTCAAGGTCGGCGGCAAGGGTAACGGCGCGCAGCCGATCCGCGATCTCGATACGGTGCGCGGCTTTCTGTCCGGCATCGGCCCGGTCGCCTTGTTCGATCTGCCATGGATGCCGGTCTATATCGCCGTCTGCTTCCTGTTCCACACCTATATCGGCCTGACCGCACTCGCCGGCGCCATTATCCTCATCACGATCACGATCGTGACCGAAGTACGGACGCGGCAGCCGACCCGCATCGCCACGCAATTCGCCGCGGCGCGCAACGCGCTGATGGAGGCGAGCCGGCGCAATGCCGAGGCGATCACCGCTATGGGCATGGTCGGCCGCATCGCCCAACGCTGGAGCGACCTCAACCGCAGTTACGTGGCGAGCGGCGGTCACGCCAGCGATGTCGTCGGCGGGCTCGGCGCGATGTCGAAGATTCTGCGCTTGCTGCTGCAGTCCTGCTTGCTTGCGGTTGGCGCCTGGCTGGTGATCAAGCAGCAAAGTACGCCCGGCATCATCATCGCCGGCTCCATCTTGGGGGCACGCGCGCTGGCGCCGGTCGATCTTGCGATCGCCAATTGGCGCGGCTTCGTCGGCGCCCGGCAAAGTTGGCAGCGGCTGTCGCGACTGCTCGAGGTCGTGCCGGCGCGGACCGAGCCGATGCCGCTGCAGGCACCGGGAAAAACGCTTACGGTCCAGACCGCGGCGGTGGCACCCCCGGGCGAGCAGAAGATCGTGTGCCAAGACGTGAACTTCACGCTCGCCGCCGGCGCGGCGCTCGGCGTGATCGGCCCGACCGCGTCGGGAAAATCGTCGCTGGCGCGCATGCTGGTCGGGGTGTGGACGCCGGTGCGCGGGACCATCCGCCTTGACGGCGCCAGCCTCGACCAATGGTCGCCGGAAGCGCTCGGCCGCCACATCGGCTATCTGCCTCAGGACGTCGAGTTGTTTCCGGGCAATGTGGCGCAGAACATCGCCCGCTTCGAGGATCCGCCCAATGCCCAGGCGGTCCTCGCCGCCGCGCAGGCGGCCGGCGTACACGACCTCATCGTCAATCTTCCGGCCGGCTACGAAACGAATGTCGGCGAGCACGGCAGCGCGCTGTCCGCCGGTCAGGCGCAGCGGATCGCGCTCGCGCGCGCGCTTTACCGCGATCCATTCCTGGTGGTGCTCGACGAGCCCAACTCCAATCTCGACGCCGAGGGCGACGAAGCGCTGACCCGCTCCATTCTCGGCATTCGCAGGCGCGGCGCCATCGCCGTGGTGATCGCCCATCGCCCCAGCGCCATCGCCGGCGTCGACTACATTCTGGTGATGGGCAAAGGCCGCCAGCAGCAATTCGGACCGAAAGAGGAAATCCTCAACCGCGTGACCCACGCGAGCGCGCCGCCGCGTGCTTTGAAAGTTGTGCCCGATCAGGGAGGAACAGGATGAGCCGCAAAGCCTTGCCGAGCTCGCACATCTCGATCCGCCGGCACGTTTTCGCGGGCGCCGCCATCGTCGCGGTACTGGCGATCGGACTCGGCGGCTGGGCCTCGACCGCCGAGATCTCGGGTGCCGTCATCGCCCAGGGCTCGATCGTCGTCGATTCGAACGTGAAGAAGGTGCAGCACCCGACCGGCGGCGTCGTCGGCGAGGTACGGGTGCACGACGGCGATCGGGTGAAGGCGGGCGATATTCTCATCCGCCTCGACGAGACCGTAACCCGCGCCAATCTCGCGATCGTCACCAAGGGTCTCACCGAGTTTTATGCGCGCCGGGCGCGCCTCGCCGCCGAGCGCGACGGCGCCGACACGGTGGCGGTGCCGAAGGAGCTTGCCGACAACATCGACGATCCGGACGTGAAGGACGCGCTCGCCAGCGAGCGTAAGCTGTTCGAGCTCAGGCGCACGGCGCGTCTCGGCCAGAAGGATCAACTGCAGCAGCGCATCAAGGAATTGCAGGAGCAGATCACCGGGCTGACCGCCCAGCAGGACGCCAAGTCCAAGGAAATGGCGCTGATCGAGCAGGAACTTCAGGGCGTGCGCGATTTGTGGGCGAAGAATTTGATCCAGCTCACCCGGCTCACGTCGCTGGAACGCGAAGAGGCGCGGCTACAAGGCGAGCGCGGTCAGCTCGTCGCCGCCGCGGCGGAGGCCAAGGGCAAGATCGTGGAGACCGAGCTGCAGATCCTTCAGGTCGATCAGGACTTCACCAGCGACGTGGCCAAGCAGTTGCGCGAAACCGACAGCAAGATCGGCGAATACGTCGAGCGCAAGGTCACGGCGGAGGATCAACTCAAGCGCACCGACATCCGCGCGCCGCAGGACGGCATCGTCTTCCAGTCGACGGCGAACACGGTCGGCGGGGTGATCACGGCCGGTGAACCGATCATGCTCATCGTCCCCGAGACGGACACGCTGCTGGCCGAAGTCAAAGTCAATCCCAGGGATATCGACCAGGTCCAATTCGGCCAGCCGGTCCTGTTGCGCTTCTCCGCCTTCAGTGTGCGCACGACGCCCGAGATCAACGGCGCTGTCGTGCGCATCGCGGCCGACACCACCACCGACCAGCGCACCGGACAGAGCTACTATCTCGTCCGCATCTCGATGACGGCCAATGAGATCAAGCGGCTCGGCGACGTCAAGCTCACGCCGGGCATGCCGGTCGAAGCCTTCATCCAAACCGGCGAACGCACGCTGATGTCGTATCTGGTCAAGCCGATGCGCGATCAGCTCATGCGCTCGTTCCGGGAGAAGTAGCATCGCTTCCCTGCCATTACCCAGAAGTGCTTTCCCCGACTCGATCGAGAACCGCACCTCGGGGTGACGGGACTTTCGCTTCTGAGGACGGCGCTCTGTTGCTATAAGGCTTGCTGTGGTCGAACGCCGATAGCGCGGGGAATCTCGGCTCATGAAACGACTTGGTCGCTGGGCGCGGCAGTTCGGTATCGCGCGCGCGGTGTGCCTCGTACTCTTGTTCGCGCTGGTGCCGCTGCGCATCGCCGACCCGCGGCCACTCCAGGAAGTGCGGCTGCGCACGTTCGACCTCTTTCAAGTTTTGCGACCACGCAAACAGACGGTGTGGCCGGTCGTCATCGCCGACATCGACGAGGCGAGCCTCAAGGAAATCGGGCAATGGCCGTGGCCGCGAACCGTGGTGGCCGATCTGGTCACCCGCCTCAACGCGCTGGGCGCCGCGGCGATCGGCTTCGACATCGTGTTCGCCGAACCCGACCGGCTGTCGCCGGCGGTGGCGGCGGCAAGCTTTCGCGGCCTCGATGCCGAAACCCACGACAAGCTCGCGAGCCTGCCGAGCAACGACGAAGTCTTGGCGGCGGCGATCAGGCGCGCCGGCACCGTCGTCATCGGCCAGGCCGGCTCGGCGACCGCGACGCCACGCACGAAAGCAGAGATGGCATTGCAGACCGGCTTCGCGGTGCGCGGCCCCGATCCGCGGCCGTTCCTGGTGACGTTTCCCGGACTGCTGCGCAACGTCCTGCCGATCGAACAGGCGGCCGCCGGCCGCGGCCTGTTCTCGATCGACCCCGAGCGCGACGGCATCGTCCGCCGCGTGCCGGTCGTCATGCAGGCGCAGGGGTCCCTGGTGCCGTCGCTGTCGATGGAAATGCTGCGCGTCGTCACCCGCTCCGGCGCCATTCTGGTGCGCACCGACGCGGCCGGCGTGATCGCGGTGGCGGTCCCCGGCCTTGAAGTGCCGACCGACCGCAACGGCCAGTTCTGGATCCATTTCAACAAGCACGATCCGGCGCGCTACGTGTCCGCCACGGATGTGCTGCATGGGCGCGTACCCGCGGACCGCATCAACGGCCGGCTCGTGCTCATCGGCACCTCCGCGGTCGGCCTCCTCGACCTCAAGACCACGCCGGTTGAACCGGCCATGCCGGGCGTCGAAGTCCACGCCCAGATCCTCGAGAGCGTGCTCAGCAAGTCGGCTCTCGTCCACCCCAATTACGCCATCGGCGCCGAGCTTGTCGTCGCGGCGCTGCTCGGGCTCGCCATCATCGTCGCCGCGCCGATGCTGTCGGCCGCGGTCGTCGTCGCGCTGGGCGCCATGCTGATCGCCGGGCTCATCGGCCTGTCGTGGTATTTCTTCGCCGCGCACGATCTGCTCTTCGACTTCACCTATCCGCTGATGTCGAGCTGGCTCATTTATCTCGTGCTCACCTTCGTGAATTACTTCCGCGAGCAGCAGCAGCGGCAGCAAATCCGCTCCGCCTTCGGCTTCTATCTTTCCCCGCAACTGGTCGAGCAGCTGGCGCGTTCGCCGGAGAAGCTGGTGCTCGGCGGTGAGGAACGGCGCATGACCATCCTGTTCAGCGACGTGCGCGGCTTCACCACCATTTCCGAACACTACAAGGACGATCCCCAGGGCCTCACTCACCTGATGAACCGCTTCCTCACGCCGATGACCAACGCCATCATCGAGCACAAGGGCACGATCGACAAATATATCGGCGACGCCATCATGGCGTTCTGGAACGCGCCGGTCGACGACGACGAGCAGGAGACCAACGCCTGCGATGCGGCGTTGGAAATGCTGGCGCGCGCCACGGCGCTCAACATCGAATTCAAGCGCGAGGCCGAGAACAATGGCGGCCTCTACATGCCGCTGCGCATCGGTATCGGGCTCAATACCGGGCCGTGCGTCGTCGGCAATATGGGATCCGACTTCCGCTTCAACTATTCGGTTCTGGGCGACACCGTCAACGTCGCCTCGCGCCTGGAATCGCGGACCAAGGACTATCGCCTGTCGATGGTGATCGGCTCGCGCACCGCGGAGAAAGCGAAGCAAAAATTCGCCACGATGGAGATCGATCTGATCCAGGTGAAAGGCAAGAAGCAGCCCGAGGCGGTGTTCACGGTGCTCGGCCGCGCCGATGTCGAACAGGATACGCGCTGCCGGGAGCTGCGCGATGTCAACGCCCGCATGCTGGCGTGCTACCGCAGGCAGCAATGGGACGCGGCGCTCGACCTGATCGATCGCTGCCGCAAGCTCGCCGGCGGCTTCGATGTTGCCGGCCTTTACGACATGTATGTCGAGCGCATCCGGGCGTTCGCCACCGAGCCGCCGCCGCCCGACTGGAACGGCGTCTACGAGGCCGAATCGAAGTAGCTCAGGAAGGGATTCCGGCGCCCGCGCGCCGGACCTTGATCCGCTCGAGCGCATAGCGCAGCATGGCCAGATCGACCGGCTTGGGCACCACCTCGCAGACGTCGAGCTTGAGCGATTTGGCGACGCGCACCGTTTCGCGGCATATCACGTCATTGCAGCCGCTGATGATGATGATTGCCGCCTTGCAGCCGTGCACCCACAGGAGGCGCAGCATCTCGCTGCCGCCATGGGCGCCGAGCGAAAGGTCGAGCGTGATGCAGTCGAACGGCTCCTGCGCGAGCCGCGCCGCCTCTTCGAAGCTCCCCGCCTCGATCGGGAGATAGCCGGCCTTGGCCGCGACCCGGCAGATGATCATGCGATGAAGATGATCATCGTCGATGACGAGAAGACGCGGCGCGGCTGTGGCGGCATCCGCAGCAACGAAGCCGTTATGGTTCACTTCGAAAGAGCCGGCCTGTCCGAGCATCCGACGTCACCGACAATCTTATTTATGTCGTAGTGTCGGTGCTAAGGCACACGCGCGAAGTTTGCGTTAACGCCCAGTATGAGATTCAACGCCATTTGGCGCTGTCTGCGCCGGCGCGGTTAGTCGGCGGTAAACGGGGTCGGCGCACATTTAAGCGTCAACGCGTTCGTGAGCGGTCAAAGTCGCGGACGCGCGCGAGCGGCTCTTGCGGCAAGGACGCTTATTTGGGCGCGCGCTTGGCGAGGATGCGCTGCAAGGTGCGGCGGTGCATGTTGAGGCGCCTGGCGGTCTCCGAAACGTTGCGGCCGCACAATTCATAGATGCGCTGGATATGTTCCCAGCGCACGCGGTCGGCCGACATCGGATTTTCCGGCGGCTCGATCTTTCTGTTGTCGAGCGCGAGCAGGGCGGCGGCGACGTCGTCGGCATCGACCGGCTTGGCGAGGTAATCGACGGCGCCGAGCTTGACCGCGTTCACCGCGGTCGCGATGTTGCCGTAGCCGGTGAGGATGATGGCGCGCGCTTCCGGCCGGCGCTTCTTCATGGCCGAAATGACGTCGAGCCCGTTGCCGTCGCCGAGCCGCATGTCGACAACGGCGAAGGCCGGAGCGGCTTTCTCCACCTGCAGCAGACCATCGGCGACCGACTCGGCCGTGGTCACCGCAAAGCCGCGGGTCTCCATCGCGCGCGCCAGACGCTGCAGGAACGATTTGTCGTCGTCGACGATCAGCAGCGAACGCTCGCTGGAAAACGCGACGGCTGGCGTGTGGATCGCGGCGTTGGTCATGGCGCTGGTCACGGCAATTCTACTCCACCAAGCTTCATTGCACTACGGTCGACGTCGCTCCCGCCACGCCACTAAGTTAGGACGCAGGCACGGCGCGCTCAAGGGGCGGTGTGGGCGAAAGGCGCGACCGTTCAAAATCCGCGCGTCTCCAGGTGATGGTAACGGTGGCGCCGTGCAACGGCGGCGCCCGATTGATGAGCGAGAGCTTGGCGCCCGAGCGCTCGAGCAAAGTTTTGGCAATGAAGAAGCCCAAGCCCAGTCCGAACGCCGCCTCCTGATCCCCGTCCGCTTCGCGCGGCTCGGGCCGCCGATGGGTGACGTAGGGCGCCCCGATGCGGTCCTCGACCTCGGGCGCGAAGCCCGGCCCATCATCGCTGATCGTGATGCTGACCTCTTCCGCTGTCCATCGCGGAGAGATCTCGACCCGCTGATGGGCGAAATCGACCGCATTTTCGATCAGATTGCCGAGCCCGTAGCGGATCGCCGGATTGCGCGGCGCAACCGGCTCCGTGCCGCGGTTGGGCGGCAGCGTGACGCCGATCGAGACGCCGAAGTTGCGGTGCGGAGCGACCGATTCCTCGATGAGAGAGGAGAGCGGCATGCGATCGAACGGCTCGCCCGCCGGAAGTTCGGTGATCTTTGCCAGAATTTCGCGGCAGCGCTGCGCCTGCTCGCGCAAGAGCTTCACATCCTCGGCATGCGGCGATTTCGAGTCGAGCGTGCGCTCGATTTCGCGCACCACCACGGTGATGGTGGAGAGCGGCGTGCCCAGCTCGTGGGCCGCGGCGGCGGCGAGGCCGTCGAGCTGGGAAAGGTGCTGCTCGCGCTCGAGCACGAGCTCCGTCGCCGCCAGCGCGTCGGAGAGCTGGCGGCCCTCCTCCGCGAATTGCCACGTATAGACGCCGATATAGCCGATCGCGAGCAGGATCGAGAGCCAGACTCCGATCACATAGGTTTCCGGGGGTTCGAAGGGACCCTCGCTGTCCCACGGCAATTGGTAATGGAAGAAGACGAGCACGGTCGCGCACAGCGTGGCGAACACGCCGATCAGCAACGTCATGCGCGGCGGCAGCGCCGTTGCCGAGATCAGCACCGGGCCGAGCAGCAGGAAGGAAAACGGGTTCTCCAGGCCACCGGTGAGATAAAGGAGCGCCGCGAGCACGGCGATGTCGAAGCCCAAGAGACAGGCGGCGCGGTCCGGCTCGAGCCAATGCGTCTGGCGCAAGCCGATGCGCAGCGCCACGTTGAGCAATGCCGACAACGCGATCACCGCGAGGCAGAGCCAGATCGGAACCTCGAATTCGAGGCCGAAATGCACCACCAGGACGGCCACCAATTGGCCGAAGACGGCGAGCCAACGCAGACGGACCAGCGTGTCGAGCCGCACGTTGCGCGGCTGCTGGTAGATTCGCGGCAGGCCAAACATGCCCTATTG
This sequence comes from Xanthobacteraceae bacterium, assembly GCA_030037895.1. Taxonomy (GTDB): domain Bacteria; phylum Pseudomonadota; class Alphaproteobacteria; order Rhizobiales; family Xanthobacteraceae; genus BOG-931. The sequence continues at coordinate 23,263 of JASHPW010000069.1, forward strand.
TAGCGATTGACCGGACCTAATCCAAACAAGGCCGGCGCCGCTGCCGGGGACGTTCCCGCGCAAGTCGATCACGGCCGCCAGGCGGCACGAGCGGCGCTCGGCGCGACGGCGTCATGGCGTGCGTTCTCGATCCCCTGCAAGAGCGCGCGCAGCACGGCCGTGATGCCCGCTCTGCTCGCAGTGGACACGACGAACGGCGGCTTTTTTGCCGCGCGCTTAAGGCGCGCCAATTGGTGCTTGATCTCCTCGGTGCTCAGCGCATCGGCCTTGCTCAGCGCGACGATTTCGGGTTTTTCTGCAAGCCCGTGGCCATAGGCCAAGAGTTCCGCGCGCACCGTCTTGTAAGCTTCGCCGGCGTGAGCGAGCGTGCCGTCGACGAGGTGCAGAAGCACGCGGCAGCGCTCGACGTGGCCAAGGAAACGGTCGCCGAGACCGATGCCCTCATGCGCGCCCTCGATCAGGCCGGGAATGTCGGCGAGCACGAATTCACGCCCGTCGATCTCGACGACGCCGAGCTGCGGATCGAGCGTGGTGAAAGGGTAATCGGCGATCTTCGGCCTGGCGGCGCTGACGGCGGCGAGAAACGTCGATTTGCCGGCATTCGGCAGCCCGACGATACCGGCGTCGGCGATCAGCTTGAGCCGCAGGCGGATCGTGAGTTCCTCGCCGGTCTGGCCGGGATTGGCCTGCCGCGGCGCCCGGTTGGTCGAGGTCTTGAAATGCGCGTTGCCGAAACCGCCCTTGCCGCCGCGCGCGAGCACGGCGCGCTGGCCGGCCGCGGTGAGATCGGCGAAGAGCGTCTCGCCATCCTCATCGTAGATCTGGGTGCCGGCCGGTACTTTGAGCACGGCGTCGGCGCCGTTGGCGCCGTGGCGGTCCTTGCCCATGCCGGCGCCGCCGTTCTTGGCGAAGAAGTGCTGCTGATAGCGATAGTCGATCAGCGTGTTAAGGCCTTCGACCGCTTCCGCGACCACGTCGCCGCCCTTGCCGCCGTCGCCGCCGTTCGGCCCGCCGAACTCGATGAATTTTTCCCGCCGGAACGACACGCAGCCGTTGCCGCCGTCGCCGGAACGAATATAGACCTTGGCCTCGTCGAGAAACTTCATGCCGTCAATCGTAGCGCCGCCCGCAGCGCATCCCTGATATAATGCAGATATTCCGATTGCGGCACTCAGATTAGGCACGTCCCATGCGAAGTATGTGGTCGGTCGTCGGCCTTGCCGCCCGCGCGCTCGGCGGCGCGGGCGGCCTGGCTGCGCTCTGGGTCACGCTCTCGGCGGCAAATGCAGGCGGCCCGCAGACCGAAGCGGCGCACTTCGACCAAGCGCAGCGCGGCCTTTTGCGGGCGGAAATCGCGCTTCTTGCACCGTCGAAGAAGGACGCGACCGACATCTACGCCGTCGGCATCGCCGGTTGGGCCGACCAGGACGTCTTCATCAAGGAGCTTGACGGCGGACTAGCCGCGATTGGCGCTATCTTGCCGATCAAGGGCCGCACGCTTCGCCTCGTCAATCACCGCGAGACGCTCGCGAGCTTGCCGCTCGCCAACCAACGGAATTTCGCCGCCGCGATACGTGCCGTCGGCGCGGTCATGGACAAGGATAAGGACGTCCTCCTCCTGCTCATGACCTCACACGGGGAGCCGAGCGGCTTTGCCCTGCGGTTGCCCAACGAGGTCAACAGCGAACTGACGCCGCGTGAGGTCGCAGGCGTGCTCGCCAAAGCGGGCATCAAGAACCGCATCGTCATCGTGTCGGCCTGCTATTCGGGCATATTCGTGCCGCCGCTCGCCAACGACGACACCATCGTGCTCACCGCGTCGGACGCAAAGCACACCTCGTTCGGATGCGCACCCGGACGCGACTGGACCTATTTCGGCGACGCCTTCTTCCGCCAGAGCCTGCGGCCGGGCCGGGACTTGAAGCAAGCCTTCGACAATGCGCGGGTGCTGATCCACGGCTGGGAGCTGATGGACCGCGCACCGCCGTCAAATCCGCAAGGCCATTTTGGGCCGGCGCTGGTCGGCAAGCTCGAGCCGTTCTTCCATCCGCCATCGGGCGCCGGACAATAGAGCATGATCCGGAAAAAGCCTGCCCCGGACTTGATCCGGGGTGGAAACCGGTTTTCCGAAAAGATCATGCCCCACCAAAAAAGCTAGAGCGGGATGACGACTCGAAGATACGTCATCCCGTCTGGCGCAATGTCGAGGCAAGGCATCGTACGATCCGCTCACGCCACGCGCCGCGCCGGACCCCAAGACTTGAGCGAGACCCAGAGTCCGCGATCGAGCCGGAAGCGATCGACCGGCGCCGCGGAATTGATGGCGCGGATGCGCGTCAGGCGCACCCCGGTCCACTGGAACGCGCACTTCTCCAGCACCCGGCGCGAAGCCGGATTGCTGACCCGCGCGCCGGCGGCGAGCGCGTCGTGGCAAAGCTCGCCGAAGGCGTAATCGATGACGGCGCGCACCGCCTCGGTGGCAAAGCCGCGACCCCAATAGGGCGCGCCGAGCCAATAGCCGATCTCCGGGCCACCCTGGCGCGGATCGACACCGCAGGCGCCGATAACGGTGTTGTCCAAGACAATGACGAAGCTCGCTTCATCGTCACGGCGGTTTGCCGCCTCGATGAAGTCTCTCGCGTCGTCGGCGCCGTAGGGATGCGGGATGCGCGTCGTATTTTCCGCGACGCGACGATCGTTGGCGAGGAGCGCAATTACCTTTATGTCGTCGTGTCGCGGCGCGCGCAGCGTGAGCCGCTCGGTCTTGAGGACGGGAAGATTGCGCGTGCGGGCGGCCACATCGACGACATCGTCCAACAGGGTCATGACACGGGCTCCTGAAAGAAACCAAAGGGGGAGCCGGCATCCCGGTCTCCCCCAATTTCGGAGCCCATTCGGGCCCGCCGGTTCGACTGGATGCCGGCGGACCTTGTATGATCCACCAGTTTTATTGGGCCGCAGCCTCCGCCGTCGACAGCACCGATACGAAAACGCGGCCTTTGGTTTTGGTACAGAACTCAACGCGACCGTTGATCAATGCAAACAACGTATGGTCGCGGCCGACGCCGACGTTGCGGCCGGCATGCCATTTGGTGCCGCGCTGGCGCGCGATGATGTTGCCCGCGGTCACCTCTTCGCCGCCGGAAATCTTGATCCCCAGCCGCCGGCCGGCCGAATCACGGCCGTTGCGCGAGGATCCGCCTGCTTTCTTATGGGCCATCGCGGCCTCCGAACCTTTCCGCTTCTTGCCTACACCGGATTCGTGACAAAAGCATCACTTCTCCGCATCACTTCTTCTTTTTCCCTTTGGCCGCGGGCTGTTTCGCCTTGGCCGCCGGCGGCCTGGATTTCGGCCTTTTCGTCTTATTGGCCGGCGCTTTGCGCTTCTTTGCCCTAGCGACCCCGGGTGCAGCCGAGGCGTCGTCCGCTGCTGCGGGCATTGCCGCCGCGGCGGCCGGGGCCAGGGCATCCTCAGTCACAGGGGTAGGCGTACGCTTCGGCTCCGGCGCCGTCTTGCTCGGCCTCTCGCCATCGGTGAGGATTTCGGTGATGCGCAGCAAGGTGAATTCCTGGCGGTGGCCGCGCTTGCGGCGCGAGTTCTTCCGCCGGCGCTTCTTGAAAGCGATGATTTTCGGCCCGCGCGCTTGCTTGAGCACCTCGGCCGCAACCGTCGCACCGGCGACGATGGGGGCGCCCAGCGTCACATTCTCCCCGCCCACGACCAGGACGTCGCCGAACTCGACGATCTCGCCGGGCTCGCCCTTGATCTTGTCGACCTTGAGCACGTCCTCGGCGGCCACCCGGTATTGCTTGCCGCCCGTTCTGAAGACCGCGAACATCTTGTCCCCGTGTCCGATCCCGGTGCGGAACTTGATCCGGACCGGCTTTCGTAAGTCATTCGACTTGTCGGCTTAAGCCGCGTGCCGGCATGCTTTTCATCGCGCCGCGCGGCAGCGTCCGCGGTCCTTATGACGAGACCATAAGTCGCTGTCAAGAAATGCGGCCCATGATAAGAGACGCGCGGCAACAGGAGTCCGACATGGCCAGGAACGGAAACGAGAACGGACGGAAGATCGGCTGGATCGGCGCGGGCCGCATGGGCCTGCCCATGGCCGAGCGGCTCATCAAAGCGGGCCATGACGTTGCGGTCTGGAACCGCACGCGCGCCAAGGCCGAGCCGCTCGCAAAGATCGGCGGCAAGCTCGTCGATCACTTGTCCGATCTCAAGACCGTGGACGTGCTGTTCTCGATCGTCTCGACCGGCAAGGACGTGCAGGAGGTGCTGTACGGCAAGACCGGCGTCTGCAGCCAGGGCGGCAGGATACCGCCGATCATAGTCGATTGCTCCACCATCGCGGTCGAGGAATCGGCCGCGATTCGCGACAAGCTCAAAGAGCTCGGGGCCGATTTCATCGCCGCGCCGGTGAGCGGCAATGCCAAGGTCATCAAGGCCGGCCAGCTCTCCGCGGTCATTTCCGGGGCGGAGGCAGCCTGCACGGCGGCGCTGCCGCTGATCGCGGTCATTGCCCCGCGCGGAGTGTCCTATGTCGGCGAGGGCGAGCTGGCGCGGGTGTGCAAGATCGCGCACAACGTCATGCTCGGCGTCGTCATCGAGAACCTGATCGAGATCACGCTGCTCACCAACAAGATGGGCGTGCCGCGGCACGCCTTCCTCGCCTTCCTCAACAACAGCGTCATGGGCTCGATGTTCACGCGCTACAAGGCGCCGGCGCTGGTCAATTGCGACTGGACCACGACGTTCACCCCGGAACTGTTGCGCAAGGATATCGATCTCGGCCTCGAACTCGGCCGCGCGTGGGACGTGCCGATGCCGGTGACGGCGACCGCGCGGGAAGTGCTGCAAACCCATTTCGGCGCGGCCATGTTGCAGAAGAATCCGGACGATTATTTGCGGAAGGATTTTGCCGCGCTGGCCGAAACCATGGCGCTCGCCGCCGGCATGAAGCTCACGAGCGAGAATAAGAACGTGCCCTCGGGCATAGAGGGTTAGCGAAACGCATGAGCGCCGCTGCTTGACCGCGCGTGCCGGCGATGCCAGGCGCAGTGCCGGCCGCGCCGGCAATGCCTTGCCCTCCGGTGGTGGTGCGCTGAGCGCCAACCGGGATGCATTGCGTTGCGACAGGCGGGACTGAGCTGGGCGCGCTTCGCGATCATGCATTTCGTAATCTTTGGCACGTCGGGAATGAAGTCGTTGCAGAGCCGGATCGCGTCGGAGACGCAAAGCACGCGGGGATTGCCGCGGGCAGCGGCTCCGTTAAGGCCGGCAAGAAGCGCGATCACCGGCAACGCCAGGCAAAGTGCGAGACGCAAAATCCGCATGTGTTCTCCCCAAAGACACGCGGGTCGGCTCCCCGCAACCGCTTACCCTAGCGGCGCGACACTGCGCCGTCGATGGTCCGCATCCGGCCGGCAGAATCTCGTCCACAATCGGCTTGACAACGTTTAAGACTGTCTTCAGCACCCCAGGCTAAGCCAAGCTCCCAGAACTCTTCCCGGATGTTGGGATCGACCATACGAACGCAAGTCGCCATCGTCGGCGCCGGCCCGGCGGGACTGCTGCTCGGCCAGCTCCTGCACAAGCACGGCATCGATAACGTCATCCTGGAGCGGCAAAGCGGCGAATACGTCCTCGGTCGCGTCCGCGCCGGCGTCATCGAGCAGGGCACGATGGACCTTCTCGACGAGGCCGGCGTCGGCGCGCGCATGCATGAAGACGGCCTGGTGCACGAGGGCGTCCAGATTTGTGTCGACGGCATCCGCCATCGACTCTCGTTCAAGGAATTGACCGGCAAGACGGTGATGGTCTACGGACAGACCGAGATCACCAAGGACCTGATGGACGGCCGCGCGGCGGCCGGCGCGCCGACGGTCTACAGCGCTGACGACGTCGCCCTGCACGATCTGTTCGGCGACCAGCCGCGGGTGACCTATCGCGCCGGCGGCAAAGCGCACGAGGTCGCCTGCGACTTCATCGCCGGCTGCGACGGCTTCCACGGCGTCAGCCGCAAGAGCGTGCCGCAGAGCGCGATCGCCACGCACGAGCGCGTCTACCCGCTCGGCTGGCTCGGCATTCTCGCCGATACGCCGCCGGTCTCAGAGGAGCTGATCTATGTGCGGCACGCGCACGGCTTCGCGCTGTGCTCGATGCGCTCGCCGACGCGCAGCCGGTACTACATCCAATGCAGCCTCGCCGAAGACATCGACGCCTGGCCGGACGATCGTTTTTGGGAGGAGCTCAAGCCCCGGCTCGACGACGAGGCGCGCCGGCGCCTCGTCACCGGCCCCTCGATCGAGAAGAGCATCGCGCCGCTGCGCAGCTTCGTCGCCGAGCCGATGCGCTTCGGCCGGCTGTTTCTCGCCGGCGATGCGTCTCATATCGTGCCGCCGACCGGCGCCAAGGGCCTCAACCTCGCGGCCAGCGACGTGCGTTATCTTGCGCAGGCGCTCGCCGAGCACTACGTCGAGAAATCCGCCGCCGGGCTCGATCATTATTCGCAGCGCGCACTGGCGCGGGTGTGGAAGGCCGAACGCTTCTCCTGGTGGATGACCACATTGCTGCACAATATTTCCGACAATCACTTCGACCGTAAATTGCAGCTTGCCGAGCTCGATTATCTGTTTCGCTCGAAGGCCGCCGCGACGGCGTTTGCCGAGAATTACGTCGGCCTGCCGTATTAAAAAGCACGATCCGGAAAAAGCCTGCCCCGGACTTGATCCGGGGTGGAGACCGATTTTCCGACAAGACCATTGCCCACTAAGAAGCTTAAGCGCAATCCGATTCAATGTGATCGGATAGCGTTCCGGCGCTTCCGCGTCTGCGACGGGCTTTATCGCCGCGGAGTCTCCGGGACGGAGCCGCGATGTTGCAGCCGGCGCATCGCGCCGGTATCTATACGCGCCTTTTCGCGCCGGCCCGCGACCAACCGAGCGGCCGGCGCCTGCCGCGAAAGAGCGCAACCGGCCGCCATGGCTCGTCTCGTCATGAAGTTCGGCGGAACGTCGGTCGCCGACCTCGACCACATCCGCAACGCCGCGCGCCACATCAAGCGCGAGGTCGACGCCGGCCATGAAGTCGCGGTCGTGGTGTCGGCGATGGCGGGCACCACCGACCAGCTTGTCGCCTGGTGCGAGGCGGCGCTGAAGGAGCGGCAAACCTTCGACGCGCGGGAATACGACGCCGTCGTCGCCAGCGGCGAGCAGGTGACCGCCGGGCTGCTCGCCATCATCCTGCAGGACATGAACGTCAACGCGCGCTCCTGGCAGGGCTGGCAGCTTCCGATCCTAACCTCGAACGCGCACGGCTCCGCGCGCGTCCTTAAGGTCGACGGTGCCGAACTCAGCCGGCGTTTGCGTGACAGCAAGGAGGTGGCGGTCATCGCCGGCTTCCAGGGTCTGCACAAGGAAACCGGGCGGATCACGACGCTCGGGCGCGGCGGCTCGGATACGTCGGCGGTGGCGGTGGCGGCGGCGATCGGCGCCGATCGCTGCGACATCTACACCGATGTCGACGGCGTCTACACCAGCGATCCCCGCGTGGTGCCGCACGCGCGCCGACTCGACAAGATCGCCTTCGAGGAAATGCTGGAGCTTGCCTCGCTCGGCGCCAAGGTGATGCAGGTGCGCTCGGTCGAGCTCGGCATGGTGCATAATGTGCGCATTTTCGTGCGCTCGAGCTTCGACCGGCCCGAAGATATCGACCCGCACGGCAACCCGCCCGGAACCCTCATCTGCGAGGAGGAGGAGATCGTGGAACAGCAAATGGTCACCGGCATCGCCTTTTCCCGCGACGAGGCGCAAATCTCCATCCGCGAGGTCGAGGACAAGCCCGGCGTGGCGGCGGCGATTTTCGGCCCGTTGGCCGAAGCCAGCATCAATGTCGACATGATCGTGCAGAACGTCTCCGCCGACGGCAAGACCACCGACCTCACTTTCACCGTGCCGGCGGCCGACTATCAGCGCGCGCTCGATGTCATCGTCAAGGCCAGGTCGGCGATCGGCTATGCCCGGCTCGACTGCGCCACCGACATCGCCAAGATTTCCGTCATCGGCATCGGCATGCGCAGCCACGCCGGCGTCGCCGCGCAGGCCTTTCGCGCCCTCGCCGAGCGCGCCATCAATATCCGCGCCATCACCACCTCGGAGATCAAATTCTCCCTGCTGATCGATGCCGCATTCACCGAACTCGCGGTGCGCACGCTGCACTCACTCTACGGCCTCGACAAAGCGACACCGTAATAGGTCGTTCCGGGCCGGCCGCCACGCGGCGCCCCGGAACGACGAAGCCGTCTCCGCTGCGGCGCACAATTCCGACGCGGTCATATCCTTGTCTCTGGCTTGCGGTTTGCATGCCGCATTCGATATAGGCTTGAGGGTGATCGCCGCGGGCCGCACCCGGGCGAATTCCTCTGCGATGAGAGGCCGGTGCGCGGCGGGCGGCGCTCCGGTCTAAAGAGAAAGCCCGAGGGACCTCACGCCATGCGTGGCGCGCTCGGCGGTCCGCGCGTGCTGTTGCGCCGACTCCGCGAAGTGATGGCGGAGCCGGTCAGCGCGCAGGAGCGCCTTGACAAGATCGTGGTGCTGATCGCCGCCAACATGGTGGCGGAGGTGTGCTCCGTCTACGTGCTGCGGGTCGATTCCACGCTCGAACTTTATGCCACCGAAGGCCTCAATCGCGACGCCGTGCATCACACCGTGATGCACGCCGACGAAGGCCTGGTCGGGCTGGTCGCGAGCCAAGCGAGCGCCCTCAATTTGTCGAACGCGCAGGCGCATCCGGCCTTCTCCTATCGGCCGGAAACCGGCGAAGAGATCTACCACTCCTTCCTCGGTGTGCCGATCCTGCGCGCCGGCAACACGCTGGGCGTGCTGGTGGTGCAGAATCGCGCCCGGCGCACCTATTCGGAGGAGGAAGTCGAGGCGCTGCAGACCACCGCCATGGTGCTGGCGGAGATGATCGCCTCCGGCGAACTGTCGGCGCTGGCGCCACCCGGCGCCGAGCCGGCGGCGCGGCGATCGCTGCATCTTAAGGGCACGGCGCTCGCCGACGGCATCGCGCTCGGCCACGTCGTGCTGCACGAGCCGCGCGTCGTCGTCACCAATTTCATCGCCGACGACATTCCCAACGAGTTGAAGCACCTGCATGCGGCGGTCGAGGGCTTGCGCGCCAATCTCGACGAGCTCCTCGAACACGGCGACGTGGTGGAGGGCGGCGAGCATCGCGAAGTGCTCGAAGCCTATCGCATGTTCGCCTACGATCGCGGCTGGTTTCACAAGCTTGAGGAAGCGGTGATGACCGGCTTGACCGCCGAGGCGGCGGTCGAGCGCGTGCAGTCGGATACGCGCGCGCGCATGCTGCGGCAGACCGATCCATTCCTGCGAGAGCGACTGCACGACCTCGACGACCTCGCCAACCGCCTGATGCGCCAACTCATCGGCCGCGATCATGCGCCCACGCGCGAGAGCCTGCCGGAGAACGCCATCCTGGTCGCCCGCTCCATGGGCCCGGCGGCGTTGCTCGATTACGACCGCAAGCGGTTGCGCGGCCTGGTGCTGGAGGAAGGCGGGCCGCATTCGCACGCCGCCATCGTGGCGCGCGCGCTCGGCGTTCCCACGGTCGGCGGCGTCGACAACGCCACCGGCGTCGTCGATCCGGGCGACGCCGTCATCGTCGACGGCACGGCGGGGGATTTGCACATCCGGCCGTTGCCCGACATGGAGGCGGCCTATGCCGAGCGGGTGCGGCTGCGTGCGCGGCGTCAGCTCCAGTATCAGGCGTTGCGTGACAAGCCGTGCCTGACCAAGGATGGCGAAGAGGTGATGCTGATGATCAACGCCGGTCTCAGCGTCGACCTGCCGCACATAGTCGACACCGGGGCCGCCGGCATCGGCTTGTTCCGCACCGAGCTGCAATTCATGGTGGCGCCCAATTTCCCGCGCGCGAGCGAGCAATATACGCTCTACCGCGCCGTCCTCGATGCCGCCGGCGACAAGCCGGTCACCTTCCGCACGCTCGACATCGGCGGCGACAAGGTGCTGCCCTACATGCGCAACATCGAGGAGGAGAATCCGGCGCTCGGCTGGCGCGCGATCCGCCTCGGGCTCGACCGGCCGGCCCTGCTGCGCACGCAGCTCCGCGCGCTGCTGCGGGCCGGCGCCGGCCGGGTGCTGAAGATCATGTTTCCAATGATCGCGACCGTCGAGGAATTCGACCGGGCGAAGGAGCTGGTCGAACACGAACTCACGCATCTGCGTCGGCACGGCCACAAGCTTCCCGACCAGGTCGAGGTCGGCACCATGGTCGAGGTCCCCTCGCTCCTCTATCAGCTCGACGAGCTGCTTGAGCACGCCGATTTTCTCTCCGTCGGATCGAACGACCTGGTGCAATTCCTCTACGCGGCCGACCGCGGCAATCCGCGCGTGTCGGCCCGCTTCGATTCGCTGTCGGCGCCGGTTTTGCGTGCGCTCAGGGACATTGCCGACAAATGCCGCGAGCACGGCAAGCCGGTGACTTTATGCGGCGAGCTTGCTTCGCAACCGCTCGGGGCGCTCGCGCTCGTCGCCATCGGCTATCGCGCGCTGTCGCTCACGCCCTCGGCCGTGGGGCCGGTCAAGGCCATGTTGCTCGATTTCGACTGCCGCAAGACCGCCGCCTTCCTCTGCCCGCTGATCGATAAGCCGACCGGCGGCGCGCCGATCCGGGCGCGGCTCGAAAAGTTCGCCGCCGACAGCGGCTTGCAGGTTTAGGACAATCAACGGTCGCCATGGTCGGGCTTGTCCCGGCGCGCCACGTCTTCTACTCATCGCCCCGTCATCCTGAGGTGCGCGCCGCGTGCCCCTGCGCCCGCACTTCAAGGTGACGGAACAGAGCATTATCATTGCTGCCGAAACTAACGACGATGCTTCCCGACCAGAAACTCAACGCGCTTGTCGCCCGCTCTGCGGCGCTCGAACGCGAACTTGCCGTCGCGATGCCGCCCGAGATCTATGTGAAGCTCGCGCGTGAATTCGCCGAATTGACGCCGGTGGTCGAGGCGGTGAAATCCTATCGGGCGGCGCAGAACGAACTCGCCGGGCTCGTGAGCCTGATCGCGGATCCTTCGACCGACGCCGAGATGCGCTCCATCGCCGAGGCGGAACGGCCGCAGCTCGAAGCGCGCCGCGCCGCGCTCGAGCGGCAATTGCGCGTCGCCCTCATCCCCAAGGACGCGATGGACGAGCGCAACGTCATTCTCGAAATCCGCGCCGGCACCGGCGGCGACGAAGCGGCTCTGTTCGCCGGCGATTTGTTCCGCATGTACGAGCGCTATGCCGCCAACCAGGGATGGAAGGTCGAGGTGATGACCTTCAGCGAAGGCTCGATGGGCGGCTTCAAGGAAATCATTGCCGAAATCCGCGGCCGCGGCGCCTTCGCCAAGCTCAAATACGAATCCGGCGTGCACCGCGTTCAGCGCGTGCCCGACACCGAAGCCGCGGGCCGCATCCACACCTCGACCGCCACCGTCGCCGTTCTGCCCGAGGCGCAGGACGTCGACGTTCCCATCAACGAGGCCGACCTTCGCATCGACACGCTGCGCTCCGGCGGCGCCGGCGGCCAACACGTGAACAAGACCGAATCGGCGGTGCGGGTCACGCACATTCCTTCCGGGATCGTCGTCATGATGCAGGAAGACCGCTCGCAGCATCGCAACCGCGCCAAGGCGCTCGCCGTGTTGCGCACGCGTCTTTACGATCTCGAGCGGCAGAAGCAGGAGGCGGCGCGCGCCGCCGAGCGCCGCGGCCAGGTCGGGACCGGCGAGCGCTCCGAACGCATCCGCACCTACAATTTCCCGCAAGGCCGGGTGTCGGACCATCGCATCAATCTCACGCTCTACAAACTCCCGCAGGTCATGGAGGGCGAAGCATTGGGCGAGATCATCGATGCTCTCGTCGCCGAGCATCAGGCGGCCCAACTCGCCGCCGAGGAGACCAAATGACGCCGCATCCGGATGTCGCCGCCGCGCTCGAACGGCCAGACGACGACCATGCCCTCACCGTTGCGCAGGCGCGGCGCGCGCTGACGGAAAAATTCCGCGCGGCCGGCATCGATTCGCCCGAACTCGACGCCCGCATTCTCGTCGGCCACGCCCTTGGCCTCGATCATGCCGCGCTGGCGGCGGCGCCGGAGCGCATTCTCGGTCCGAACGAGACCGACGCAATCGGCGCGCTGGCGCGGCGGCGCCTCGCGCGCGAGCCGATCGCGCGCATCCTCGGCAGCAAGGAATTCTGGAGCCTGCGGCTGCGCCTTGGTGACGCCGCGTTGGTGCCGCGGCCGGAAACGGAAACGGTCGTCGAGGTTGCGCTCGCCGCGATCGATGCCGACGGTTCGCGCTCGCGGGCGCTGCGGATTGCCGACCTCGGCAGCGGAAGCGGGGCGCTCCTTCTGGCGCTGCTAAGTGAACTGCCGAACGGTTTCGGGATCGGCACCGATACGAGCCTGCGGGCGCTTCTCGTCGCGCGGGATAACGCCCGGCGTCTCGGATTGTTGGCCCGCGCGGCATTCCTCGCCTGCGACATGGCAGCGGCGCTCGGCGGACCGTTCGACCTGATCGTGTCCAATCCGCCTTATATCGCTTCCGGCGATATCGCCGCGCTCGCCCCCGAGGTGCGCGACTTCGACCCGCGTGCAGCCCTCGACGGCGGACCCGACGGACTCGACTGTTACCGGGCTATTGCCGCGGCGGTGCCGGCGCTGCTCATCCCCGGCGGCAGCCTCGTCGTCGAGCTCGGCGCCGGCCGGGCACGCGCCGTCGCCGCATTGTTGTCGGCTGCGGGGCTTGCACCCGCGCCGCCACATCCCGATCTCAATGACGTACCCCGCGCTCTGCTCGCGAGAAAAGCCGCCAGGGCATGACGGTGGAGCATTGCCCCCCGGCAAAAAGACGGAAAAAATCGCTTGGAATATTGGCCAGAACCGACTAGCTTGCGTGTACGGAATCGGCCCGAGATGATGCCGCGCCGCCTTGAACGCCCGGAGCGTCCCTCTTAAGAGGTCGGCAGTGCAGGCCAGGTAAACAGCGAAAGCCGGAACAGCGACAGCGATCGGACGGCAGACGGGATCGCCACATTAAGACCGAGAAGTTTCATCGGTTCGGCGCGCATTCGTGCGGTATCGCGCGCATGACGAAAGTTCGCGACACCGCGGTGCGGCCGCCGGTGCGGTTTTGATTGCCGAGGATTCATGCCCGTCAACAGACGGTTCGCGAAGATGACGGCCAAAAACAACGGCGCTCATACCGCGGTTGCGAATGCGGGGCGTCGAGCGAAGCATGCCGAGTGAGGTGAAGCGGCGGCAAGCCTGCCGCCGCAAACGAGGGGGTTCGCGGAACAGCAAACCATGAGAAACGGTCAGAACAAGCGCATGCGGGGTCGTAACCGCAAAGGTGGCCATCACCAGAATCCATTGTCGCGCACATACGAGTCCAATGGGCCGGACATAAAAATACGGGGAACGGCTTCCCATGTTGCCGAGAAATATCTCCAACTGGCCCGTGATGCACAGAGTTCGGGCGACCCGGTCGCCGCCGAAAACTATTATCAGCACGCGGAGCATTACTTCCGCCTGATCGCGGCCGCGCAGGAGCAGTTCCGCCAGAGTCAGCCCTATTACCAGCAGATGGGCGAGCCGCGCGGCAATCTTGTCGACGATGGCTACGACGACGGCGATAACGATCAGCCGTCCATCGCCGGCGAGCCGTTCGCGCCGCGCGAACCGCAGCCATATTATCCGCGCGAGCAACAGCAGTATTATCCGCGCGAGCAACAGCCGCAGCCCGCTCAGCCGCGCCCGCAGCAGCACTTTCCGCCGACCACCGAGGAGGACGTTGAGCGGCTGCCCTCTTTCATCACCGGCGGCCAGCCGCATCAGCAACAACCGCCGCAACCGCAACAGGGCCAAGGCTCCAATCCGCCGAATGGCTACGACGGTTCACCGGACCGATTCCCGCTGCATCGACGGCGGCGGCGTCATCGCGGCCCGCGCGATCATTCCCTGCCCGGCGATTCCCTGCCCGGCGAAGGCGATGCGCCGATGCCCTCCGGCCCGCGCCCGATCGACGATTAAGCGCGGCTTCAGCCGCCGCGCGGCGCCTTGACCAACCGGATCAGGACCCAGATCGGCAGCACGATCACGGCGCCGAGCAGGAAATACCGCCACAGCCAGCGCACGGCGTCGAAGCCCATGTTCCAGATGTGCAGGACGAGCCGGCGCACCGACTCGATGATGTTCCATGGATCGAGACCGATCGCGGCGAGAATGACACCGACGAGGATCGACAGCAGGATCAGCCGGCCGATGACCGCCAGCGGCGGCCCGCCGAAGAACCGTTGAACATGCTCCTGAGCCATTGCCGTCTCCCGATTGCGTCAATTACTCAACTTGTCATGGCCGGCGCAAGCGCCACATTGCGTTCCCGAGGCGGCGCGTCGGCCGTTGCCTCGGCTTTGCAAGTGGCGCTAAGTTGCCCCTGCCCAAGCGGTTTCCGGACGTTTCGAGGATAAATTTCATGGCCAAGATCGAGGACCGCACGCTCGCGTCGAACACGGGCGGCAATGATGACATCGGCGAGGAGAAGCGGCTCTCCATGTATCGCACGCAGGTCGTGATCCGCGAGGCCGAGCAGCGCGCGTTCGATCTGTTCCTGCAGAACCTGGTCAAGGGCACGAGCCATCTTTCGATCGGCCAGGAGGCGGTCGCCGCCGGCTTTGCCACCGCCATGCGGCCCGGCGACCTCTCCTTCTGCACCTATCGCGGCCACGCCCACACGCTCGCCCGCGGCGTGCCGATCGCCAAGGTGCTGGGCGAGTTGATGCAGCGCGACATCGGGCTGATGCGCGGCAAGGGCGGCTCGATGCACTTGACCTCGGTCGATCACGGCGTGATGGGCTCCTATGCCATCGTCGGCGCGCATCTGCCGATCGCCTGCGGAGCGGCCTGGCGCGCGCAATATAAGGGCCGGAAGGACGTTTCGGTCTGTTTCTTCGGCGACGGCACCACCAATATCGGCGCCTTCCATGAGGCGTTGAACTTCGCCGCGGTGTGGAAGCTTCCGGTGGTGTTCGTGTGCGAGAACAACCTCTACATGGAATACACCCCGATCGGCGACGTCACCGCGGTGCCGCATCCGGCCGCCGATCGCGCTGCGAGCTACGGCCTGCCGCGCACCGTCATCGACGGCAACGACGCCGATGTCGTCTATCGCACCGCCATGTCTGCCTACGACAAGGCGCGCGCCGGCGGCGGGCCGTCCTTGATCGAATGCCTGACCTATCGCCACAGCGGGCATTCGCGCGCCGACCCGGCGAAATATCGGCCCGAAGGCGAGCTGGAGAAGTGGAAGGGACGCGATCCGATCAGGCTCTATCGCGAGCGGCTCAAACAATTCGGCATCGGCGAGGACGTTATCGTGCGCATCGAGACCGATGTGAAGCGGCGCGTCGACGAGGCGACCGAACAGTGCAAGGCGGCCCCGCCGCCGCCGGCCGATATCCTCACCACCGACGTCTATGCCGACGGAGGCTTCGCATGGCGGAACTGACCTACCGGGACGCGGTCATCCGCGGCATCGCCCAGGAAATGACGCGCGATCCCGACGTCGTCTTCCTCGGCGAGGACGTGGGCAAGCCCGGCGGCGTGTTCAAGGCGACCGTCGGCCTCTACGAGCAGTTCGGCCCGGTGCGCGTGCGCGACACGCCGATCTCCGAGCAGGCGATCCTCGGCGCCGCCATGGGCGCGGCCATGACCGGCCTCAAGCCGATCGCCGAGATCATGTTCTCGGACTTCATCGCCGTGTGCTTCGACTATATCGCCAACGAGTTCGCCAAGACCCGCTACATGACCAACGGCCAAGTCAAGATCCCGCTGGTCGTGCGCACCGGCAACGGCGGCGGCGTGCGTTTCGGCGCCCAGCATTCGCAGAGCGTCGAGAACTGGTGCATGATGATTCCCGGCCTCAAGGTCGTGGCGCCGTCAAGCCCGCGCGACGTGATCGGCTTGATGGCGGCGGCGGTGCGCGACCCCAACCCAGTGATCTTCTTCGAGCACAAGGCGCTCTATCCGACCAAGGGCGACGTGCCGGACGGCGAGATCGTCGATACGCTCGGCTCCGCCAAGATCGTGCGGCCGGGCAAGGACGCCACCATCCTGGCGCTGGCGCTGATGGTGCCGCGCGCGCTCGCCGCGGCGGACAAGCTCAAGAGCGAGCACGGCATCGACTGCGAAGTGGTCGACGTGCGCTCGCTGGTGCCGCTCGACACGCAGACCATCCTCGGCTCGGTCGCGCGCACGCATCGTTTGTTCACCGTGGAGGAGAATCCGCGGCTGTGCGGCTGGGGCGCGGAACTCGTCTCCATCGTCGCCGACGAGGCGTTCTACGACCTCGACGGGCCGCCGGTGCGGATCACCACGCCGCACATCCCGCTGCCGGCCTCCGACGCCCTCGAGGACATGGCGCTGCCGTCGGTCGAGCGCATCGCCGAGCGCGTGCGGCGCAGCCTTGGCGCGTGACGGGAGGATAATGATGGCAAGCGAGCCGGGCCGCGAAAATCCGAACGGGCCGATCGGCACTGAAATCGTCTTCGAGAACGAGCAGGTGCGGGTGTGGGACATGCGCGTTCCCCCGCGCGGCAGGAAGGCGTGGCATCACCACACGATGGACTACGTCATCATCAACCTCACCGGCGGCAAGATCGAGCTTGAGAACGTGGACGGCCGTTGCATCATCGCCGACGACAAGGTCGGCGGCGTGATCTGGAAGGACGCCGGCGAGAAGCATGAGCTGCGCAACTTAAGCGGCAAGCCTTATCAGAACATTCTGGTCGAACTTAAGAACGGCAAATCGAGCCTCAAGTGAGTGGAAAAATGACTGCTAGGTACGACAATCTCCTCGCCAACGTGCCGACCGACCTGTGGATCGGCGGCAAATGGCGCAAATCCTCCGACGGCGGCCGCTTCGACGTGATCGATCCGGCGACCGAGAACAAGGTCGCCTCGGTTGCCGGCGCCACGGTCGAGGACGCCAAGGCCGCGCTCGACGCGGCGAGCGCCGCCTTTCCCGGCTGGGCGGCGAGAAAGCCGCGCGAGCGCGGCGAGATTCTGCGCAAGGCGTTCGAACTCATCATGCGCGACGCCGAGCGGCTCGCCAAGCTCATCACCATCGAGAACGGCAAGGCGCTGTCCGACTCGCGCGGCGAGGTCGCCTACGCCGCCGAGTTCTTCCGCTGGTACGCCGAGGAGGCGGTGCGCAATCTCGGCGAATTCGGCCGCGCGCCGGCCTCCGGCGCCCGCATCCTCGTGCATCGCAAGCCGGCCGGCATCGCCGTCTTGGTGACGCCGTGGAATTTTCCCGCCGCCATGGCGACGCGTAAGATCGGCCCGGCGCTCGCCGCCGGCTGCACCGTCGTGCTCAAGCCCGCCTCCGATACGCCGCTCACCATGCTCGCCTTGATGCCGATCCTGGAGGAAGCAGGCGTGCCGGCGGGTGCGGTCAACGTCATTCCCTCGCGCTCCTCCGGCAAGGTGGTGAGCGCCATGCTGCACGATCCGCGCGTGCGCGTGGTCTCGTTCACCGGCTCGACCGAGGTCGGCAGAAAACTGCTGCACGAGGCAGCCGACAGCATCGTCAAGCCGGCGATGGAGCTTGGCGGCAACGCCCCGTTCATCGTGTTCGATGACGCCGACATCGACGCCGCGATCGAGGGCGCCATGGTCGCCAAGATGCGCAACATGGGCGAAGCCTGCACGGCCGCGAACCGCTTCTACGTGCACGAGAAGGTGCACGACGCGTTCGCCAAAAAGCTCACCGCCAAGATGGCCGGGCTGAAGATGGGCAACGGCCTCGACGACGGCGTGGCGCTCGGCCCGCTGGTCAACAAGGACGGTCTCGACAAGGTGATGGAGCTGGTCGACGACGCGGTGAAGAAGGGCGCCAAGGTCCTGACCGGCGGCAAGGCGCCCGGCGGCCCCGGCTACTTCTATCCGGCCACCGTGCTCGCCAACGTGTCCGACGACGCCAAAATGCTCAACGATGAGATTTTCGGCCCGGTCGCGTCGATCCAGAGCTTCAAGTCCGAGGACGAAGTGGTCACGCGCGCCAACGACACCGAATACGGGCTCGTCGCCTACCTCTACACCAGGGATTTGAGCCGCGGCCTGCGCGTCTCCGAAAAACTCGACTTCGGCATGATCGGATTGAACCGTGGCCTCGTGTCCGATCCGGCCGCGCCGTTTGGCGGCATGAAGCAATCGGGCATCGGCCGCGAGGGCGCGCACGAAGGGCTGATGGAATTCTTGGAGACGCAATACGTATCAGTGAATTGGTGAGACGATCAAATGACGTTCTATTCCCCGTCATGCCCGGCAATGACGGCTGAGGGAATGCAATGAACATCCTCATGCCGCAGCTCGGCGAGACCGTCGCCGAGGGAAAAATCACCAAATGGTTCAAGTCGGCGGGCGACGCGGTGCAGCCGGGCGATAATCTGTTCGAGATCGAGACCGACAAAGTGTCGATGGAGGTGCCGGCAACGGAAGCCGGCGTCCTCAGCGAAATCCGCGTGGCGGAAGGCGAAGTGGCACCGGTCGGCGCCATCGTCGGCGTCATCGGCACAGCAGGCAGCGCGCCGGTGCCCAATGCGCCGACCAAAGCGACGCCGGCGACCGCCGCTGCAGCGAAAGCGCCCGCGCCTCCGACCGGATACGAAAGCAATCCGGAACCGTCCCCAACCACCGGTGCGCAGCGCCCTTCGCAGCCGATCAAGCTCGATCCGTTCTTCGAGGTGCGCACGCCCGAACGCAATTTCGGCCCGGCGCGGCTTCCCGGCGGCGGCGCCGTCACGCCGTTGGCGCGCCGGCTGGCGAGCGAAGCCGGCATCGATCTCTCACGTTTGCGCGGCTCCGGCCCGCATGGCCGCATCGTCGCCCGCGACATCGAGGGTGCGCCACGGCCGGCGGCGACGCAGCTAGCGCGCGCCGCCTTGGCCGAAGGGCCGAGCGCCGATCAGGTCAAGGCGCTCTACGATCCGGCAAGCTACGAGGAAGTGCCGCTCGACTCCATGCGCCGCACCATCGCGGCGCGGCTCACCCAGGCGACGCAAACCATCCCGCATTTCTATCTCACCGCCGACATCGTCATCGATCGCCTGAAGGCGCTGCGCGAGGAAGCTAACGCCGCCGCGCCTAAAGATCGCGACGGCAATCCTCTATTCAAGCTCTCGCTCAACGATTTCATCATCCGCGCGCTCGCGCTCGCCTTGCAACGCGTGCCGGCGGCGAACGCGGTGTGGACCGGCGACCGCATCCTGCGCTTCAGGCATTCCGACATCGGCGTCGCGGTGGCGCTCGACGGCGGCTTGATCGCGCCGGTCATCCGCAGCGCGGAATTGAAATCGCCGAGCGCGATCTCGACGGAGATGAAAGACCTTGCGGCGCGCGCCAGGGACAAGAAGCTCAAGTCGCAGGACTACCAAGGCGGTTCCTCGGCGGTCTCCAATCTCGGCATGTACGGCGTGCGCGAATTCGCCGCCATCATCAACCCGCCGCACGCGACCATCCTCGCAGTCGGCGCCGCGCGCCGTCAGGCAGTCGAGACAGCGGCAGGCGGCGTCGCCTTCGCCAGCATGCTCACGGTGACGCTTGCCTGCGACCACCGCGTGGTCGACGGTGCGCTCGGCGCGGAGCTTCTGGCCGCGGTCAAGACCCTGATCGAAACGCCGGTGGCGATGCTGGTTTAGTACCCGCTTTCACTGTTTCCTGATTCAGGAGAAATCTTTGACTCAGCAGACCCCCTCCCCAACCCTCCCCCTTTCAGGGGGAGGGAAGAAAGCGGGCCGTTTTCTTCTTCCTCCTCCTCGGGGCACCCCGGCGCGCGAGCGCGACGGGGAATCGAGGAGGGGATCGCGGGCCGCGCGCTGGGCAGAGTACTCTTCAGTGATTCCAGGTACCAGGATTCCAGGTACTAACATGTCAGCGGAGCGCGCGTGTTTCGCTCGTTCTACGTAGCGCCTTTTGCCATCCTCTGGTTGGCGTGGCTCGCCTACTGGTTCGTCGCCGCGCGCAACGTCAAAGCAACCAGACGCCGCGAACCGCTCACGACGTTGCTGCTGAACCGCGTGTTCATGGGCCTGGGCGCGCTGCTGCTGGCGTTTCGACGCCTGCCGCTCGATTGGCTCGACGGACGTTTTCTTCCGCCGACGATGGCTTGGTATTGGCTTGGTTTGATCGTGCTGGCCATCGGTCTCGCCTTCGCCGTCTGGGCGCGCAACCATCTCGGCCGCAACTGGAGCGCAATCGTCACGGTCAAGCAGGATCACGAGCTCGTCCGCACAGGCCCCTATCGTCTGGTCCGGCATCCGATCTATTCCGGCCTGCTGTTGGCGATTCTGGGAACGGCGATCGCGATCGGCGAGTGGCGCGGCCTGCTTGCCTTCGCGTTCATCGCCGCCGGCCTCTCGTTCAAAATGAAGCTTGAAGAGCGCTTCATGAGCGAGAGCTTTCCCGACCAATACCCGCGCTACCGCGCGCAGGTGCCGGCCTTGATACCTTTCCTGGGCCGCTAGAGTGGCGGCTCGCGCTTGGCGCTGAACTCGAGGAGACAATCATTGCCCGGAGGACGACCTGAAGTGCTGCTCATCGGGCCGCCGCGGCCGGTCATCATCGGAGGACTTCGAGACCTCACGGTGCACAGCCTCGCCGCGGCGGCGAACCGCGACGCATTCCTCGCCGCCTTCGCCCACGTGCGCGCCATGGCGGTGTCCGCGCCGGTGGAGCAGATTGGGCGCGCGTGGCTTGAGCACCTGCCGCAACTCGAGATCATCTCGAGTTTCGGCGTCGGCTACGACCACATCGACGCGGCGGCCGCGGCACGGCACGGCGTCGTGGTCACCCATACGCCCGACGTGCTCAACGAGGAAGTCGCCGATACCGCGATCGGCCTGCTGCTGTGCACGGTGCGCGAACTTCCGCAGGCGGACCGTTTCGTGCGCGCCGGCAAATGGCGCGCCGGCGGCTATCCGTTGAGCAAGGCGACGCTGCGCGACCGCACCGTCGGCTTGGTGGGAATGGGGCGCATCGGAACGGCGATCGCGCGGCGGCTCGAAGCCTTCGGCGTGCCCATCGTCTATCACACCCGGCAAAAGCGGCCCGAGCTTCCCTACCGCCATTATCCCGACCTCGTCGAGATGGCGCGCGCTGCCGATGTCCTCATCCTTATCGTGCCGGGCGGGCCGGCAACGCGGAACATGATCGACGCCAAGGTGCTCGACGCGCTTGGGCCCGAGGGCATCCTGATCAATATCGCGCGCGGTTCCGTGGTCGACGAGCAGGCTTTGGTCGCGGCGCTCAAGGAGCGAAAGATCATGGCCGCCGGCCTCGACGTGTTCGCGAACGAACCCGATGTGCCCGAGGAATTACTGACAATGGAAAATGTCGTGCTGTTGCCGCATCTCGGCTCGGCGTCGGTGTACACGCGCGAGAAGATGGATCAGCTCATCGTCGATAACATCCTCGCTTGGGCGGCGGGTAAGCCGCCGTTGACGCCGGTGCCAGAAACGCCCTGGCGATCCTGGCGCGGGGCCTAAAAGAGCCTTCGCGCTTCGCCCGGCCGTTGTCACGGCGGATCGGGGCGGTTCGGCCGCGCCGCCGCAATGGCTGAGGATTCGAAGTTGTCGAACCGCCTGACGCGGTAGATGGCGATCGAGACGAGCCAGCTCATGATAAAAACCGCGATGATGAGATAGCCGAGGCTGCCGAAATTCTCGTTGAGCCCATCGATAAAGGTCCAGAACGGGCCGCCGAAGCTCATGTGATCGGCGAGAAGGCCCAACGCCTCGATGCCGCCGACGAGCACCGCCACCACGACGGAGACGAAGGTGATCGTCAGGTTGTAGTAGAGCTTGCGGATCGGCTTGGTGAAGGCCCAGCCATAGGCGCCGAGCATCAGAACGCCGTCGGTCGTGTCGATGAGCGACATCCCCGCGGCGAACAGCGCTGGAAAAACCATGATCGACCAGATCGGCAGGCCTTTGGCGGCCTCGGCGGCGGAAATGCCGAGCAGGCCGATCTCGGTCGCGGTGTCGAAGCCGAGGCCGAACAGAAATCCCAACGGATACATGTGCCAGCTTCGGGCGACGAGGCGGAACATGGGTCGGAACAGTCGCGCCAGAAAGCCCCGGCGCGCCAAGAGGTGGTCGAGATCTTGCTCGACGAAAATCCCGCCGCGGCGCACGTCACGAAATGTTTGATAGAGCGAATGCAGAATGAGCAGGTTGGCCGCGGCGATGAGAAAAAGGAACAGCGCCGACACCAGGGTGCCGATCATGCCGCCGAACGCCCGGAACGACACGAAGCGTCCTTCCAGGGCGGCGGTTGCCGCCGCGATGGCGGCGCAGGCCAGCGCCACGACGGTCGCGTGGCCGAGCGAGAAGAAGAAGCCGACCGCGATCGGCCGTTTGCCTTCCTGCATCAGCTTCCGCGTCACGTTGTCGATGGCCGCGATATGGTCGGCATCGACGGCGTGCCTCAGGCCGAACGTATAGGCCAGGAACGCCGTGCCGATCAGCAGCGGATAATCGCGGAAGGCGACCAGCGCCCAGACCCACGCCAGGAGATTGACGCCGAGCAGAACGGCATAGATGCCGCCGATCTTCCTACCCAGCTCGGCGCGCTGGTCGTTGAAAAGTCCGCTGATCGTCCGCATGATGCTGGCAAAGAGGCAATTTTCGTTCCGTGACGAGGTCGTCCCGTCGCGAGCGGTCCTGCGCGGGCGCGATCCGCGCGGCGCGCTAAAGTGGCACACCGTGCCCCGTGAATCGAGATGGCCGGCAGACCGGCCGGACGGCACTGGTTGAATCGCGCTTTGGCTTCACTCCGCGGCGAGGCGCACTTCCGGCGCGGCGGCGCGGACATCGGCTTCGACGTGGGGCTCGAACTGGACGAAGTTCTTTTGGAACATATCGACCAGCTTGCGCGCGATCTGGTCGAATTCGCGCTTGTTCTGCCAGGTCTTCTGCGGATGGAGGAGGTGCGGCTCGACGCCGGCAAGCTCGATCGGCACCGCAAAGCCGAAATAGGGGTCGGTGCGGAATTTCGCGTTCTTGAGCGAACCGTCGAGCACCGCGGCGAGCAGCGCGCGCGTCACATGGATCGGCATGCGGCGGCCGACGCCGTAAATGCCGCCGGTCCAGCCGGTATTGACCAGCCAGCAGTCCACGTCGTGGGCGCTGATCAGCTCGCGCAAGAGATTGCCGTACACCGAAGGATGGCGCGGCAGGAACGGCGCGCCGAAGCAGGTGGAGAATTCCGGCTGCACGCCGACCAGGCCCTTCTCGGTGCCGGCGACCTTGGCGGTGTAGCCGGACAGGAAATGATACATCGCCTGCGCCGGCGTCAACTTGGCGATCGGCGGCATGACGCCGAAGGCGTCGGCGGTGAGAAACACGATGTTGCGCGGCTGCCCGGCGCGGCCGGTGCGCGACGCATTGGGGATGAAATCGAGCGGATAGGCGGCGCGGGTGTTCTCGGTCTTGGAGTCGTCGCCGAAGTCACAGATGCGCGTTACCGGATCGAACACCACGTTCTCCAGCACGGCGCCGAAGCGCTGCGTCGCGGCGTGGATTTCCGGCTCGGCCTCGGCGGAGAGCCTGATGCACTTGGCATAGCAGCCGCCCTCGAAATTGAACACGCCGCTTGGGCCCCAGCCGTGCTCGTCGTCGCCGATCAAAGTGCGGGTGGGATCGGCCGACAGCGTCGTCTTGCCGGTGCCGGAAAGGCCGAAGAACAGCGCGACATCGCCCGCCGGCCCGACATTGGCGGAGCAGTGCATCGGCATCACACTCTCGGCAGGCAGATAATAATTGAGCGTCGTGAACACCGATTTCTTCATCTCGCCGGCATAGGAGCTGCCGCCGATGAGGATGACGCGCCTGCTGAAGTCGAGCGCAATAACGGTTTCGCTGCGCACGCCGTGGCGTTTGGGATCGGCCTTGAACGAGGGCAGTGAAAGAATGGTGAAATCGGGCACGTAATGCGCAAGCTCGGCGCGCTCCGGCCGGATCAACAGCGCGCGAATGAACATCGAGTGCCAAGCGAGTTCGTTATAGATGCGGGTCTTGATGCGATATCGCGGGTCGGCGCCGCCATAGAGGTCCTGCGCGAATAAAGTCTTGCCCCTGGCGTGGGCGATGAAATCGTCGAACAGAAGTTGGAATTTCTCGCCGGTCAGGCGGCCGTTCTTCTCCCACCAGACGGCTTTATCGGTCTGTTCATCGACGACCACGAACTTGTCCTTGGGACTGCGGCCGGTATGCATGCCGGTTTCCGCGCAAAACGCTCCGCCTTGGACCAGAAAACCCTCGCCGTTGGCGAGCGCATGCTCCACCAAAGTCGCGTCGGGCAAATTCCAGTGGACTGCGGCGAGGTCTTTCAAGCCGAATTCATCGGCACCATGCGCGGTGTTGCGCAGACCGGTTTCCTTCACAACTCGCCTCCGCACTCGTCCGGCTTGGGCGCCGGAATTCTCGTGAGATCGCGGCCGCCGAGAAACAACCGAAAGCGATCCCGCCGAACATGGCGGGCGCGACCTATAGTCGGCATCCTAGCACTTGCCAAGGCGCTTGCCCATTTGTCGCCGGCGACCCTCATTGCAGTGCAACAACGGGCCATCAATCGGCCACCGCCGATAACCATAACATCACATCGTCGGATCGGTTTCGGCGGCGAAGGAGCGAGCCGCGGCCGGACGCCCTCATTGCAAGGAGCGAAGCGGCGAAGCAATCCGGACGCGACTCCAATTTCCCTCAGCCCTTCGTCCGCGCGTCCTTCGCCAAGCCCACGACCGCGAGGCGCAGCGCGTCGGCGGTCGCGATGCGTTCGGGAAACGGCAGGCGCAGCGTCGTCTCGCCGAGCGCGAGGTCGAGGCCCTCCGGGTCGAGTCCGGTGAGACGCCACGCTCCCTCCGCGGCGCCGAGAAGTTTGGTCGCGTAGAGCCGCACGGCCTCGGCGTGATCGTTATTCATGTGCGCGACTGCGCCTTCCTCGGCTTCGATCAGGTTCTCCGCGCCGGAGACGTCGGTCATCACCGCGGCGGCGGTGAGATCGGCGGCGCGGGCGAAGCCGGCGTTGAGGTGGGCGGACACGATGCCGAGGCGCCAGAACGAGAAGTCGGCGAAGCCGGCGTAAAGCTCCGCTTTCGGATGACGGGCGAGGAAGCGCCGGCGCACGCGCGGCTCTCGCGCATCCTCGCGCGCGACCGGCGTGAACGCGCCGAGCAGCGTCAGGCGCGGATGCGCCAGCGGATCGCCCTTGCCGGCGGTCGCAAGCAGCAGCGAGGCGCGGCCGTCCTTCTCCAGATTGGCGGTATGGGTGGAAAGCCGGGAGATCAAGATTAACGGGGAACCGTCGGCGTCGGTGGCGACGTTAACAAGTGAAGCAAAGGGATGGCCGGTATTGCGGTCGATAGTCGCAAGCGCACCCGCCCGTGTCGTCCGCAGCAGGGCCTTGGCGACGGATTTCGCATCAAAATCCGGCGCCGGAGCATTCTCCGGCAGGCGGTTCGGCATGACGCCCGGCAGGGGAACCGCTTTGTCGGCTTCGGTCATTTGCTCATCCCCTTCGCGGCTCTGTCACAGCAATTGCCCCGATTTTGCCTTGTGTCGTCACACTTCCGCCTCTACATGGGGATCAAAGGCTTATGGGGCCGGGCTGGTGATGCTGCGGCCGATTCATGTTAGAAGGCCGCCATGCCGACAATCGCTCTCGTCGATGACGACCGCAATATCCTCACCTCGGTGTCCATAGCGCTCGAGGCGGAGGGTTACCGGATCACGACCTATACCGACGGCGCCTCGGCGCTCGACGGATTCAAGACCGCGCCGCCGGACCTTGCCATTCTCGATATCAAGATGCCGCGCATGGACGGCATGGAGACCCTGCGCCGGCTGCGGCAGAAGTCGGACCTGCCGGTGATCTTCCTCACCTCGAAGGACGAGGAGATCGACGAATTGTTCGGCCTGAAAATGGGGGCCGACGATTTCATCCGCAAACCGTTTTCGCAGCGCCTCCTGGTCGAGCGGGTCAAGGCCGTGCTGCGCCGCGCCTCGCCAAAGGACGGCGCCGCGCCGAAGGAAGCCGACAGCAAGGTTCTCGAGCGCGGCCTCTTGCGCATGGATCCCGAGCGTCACACTTGCACCTGGAAGAACGAGCCGGTGACGCTGACCGTCACCGAATTTCTCATCCTGCAGGCGTTGGCGAGCCGGCCGGGAGTGGTGAAAAGCCGTAACGCCCTGATGGATGCGGCTTACGATGATCAGGTCTATGTCGACGACCGCACCATCGACAGCCACATCAAGCGGCTGCGCAAAAAGTTCAAGGCAAGCGACACGGAATTCGATATGATCGAGACGCTGTACGGCGTCGGTTATCGTTTCAAGGAAGTATAAAGCGCCGATGAAGCGCAACAGGCCACGGACCGCCGAGAGCCATGGCCGCTGACTGGGACGGCTGACGTGCGGTAGTAATGGCGTCCGGCCCGCTCCCTACCCTCCCCGCGGGCGGGGGAGAATGGGGTGGGGCTGATCGGAGCCCCGGCAGACGACGTGCTCGATCGAACCACAGAAATGCCCGGCAATCGGGCCCACGCCTCGACGCCGATCGAGGCTGACGTCGAGGCCGAGGCTCTCGACGAGAAGGAGGCGCGTCTTCGGCCCCACGGTCTCGCCAGGGTCGGCTATTGGTTGCGCCGCGCCTGGCAGTTCTTCATCACCCAGAGTTTTTCGAGCCTCACCCGCCGCATCGTCTCGCTCAATGTCGCCGGACTTTTCGCGCTGTCCATCGGCATCATCTTTCTGTCGCAGTTCCGCGCCGGGTTGATCGACGCGCGCATCCAAAGTCTGCTGGTGCAGGGCGAAATCATCGCCGGCGCCATCGCCGCCTCGGCGACGGTCGAGACCGATTCCTCGCTCACCATCGACCCGGAAAAACTGCTCGATCTGCATCCGGGCGAAAGCTACGGCCCGTCCGAGGACGCGCTTTACGGCATCGATTTTCCGATCAATCCCGAGCGCGTGGCTCCGGTGCTGCGGCGCCTCGTTTCGCCCACCAAAACCCGCGCCCGCATCTACGACCGCGACGGCGTGCTGCTCGTCGACAGCCGCAATCTGTTCGGTCGCGGCGACGTGCTGCGCTTCGACCTGCCGCCGCCGACCGCGGAAAAGCCGGGTCTGATCAAGCGGGCGGTCATCGCGGTGCGCACCTGGTTCGACCGGGGCGACCTGCCGCTCTACCACGAGCTCGGTCCCGCCAACGGCAAAGGCTATCCCGAGGTCGTGCAAGCCTTGAACGGCCAGAATGCCAGCGTGGTGCGCATCAACGATCGCGGCGACGTCATTGTTTCGGTCGCGGTGCCGGTGCAGCGCTTCCGCGCGGTGCGCGGTGCGCTCATGCTCTCGACCCAGGGCGCCGAGATCGACCATATGGTGAAGACCGAACGGCTCGCCATCCTCAAGGTTTTTCTCGTTGCCGCCGCGGTCACCGTCGTGCTCTCGATACTGTTGGCCGGCACGATCGCCGAACCGGTCAGGCGACTCGCGGACGCGGCCGAAAGTGTGCGGCGGCGGATCCGCTCGCGCGTGGAGATTCCCGACTTCACCCGTCGGCGCGACGAGATCGGGCATCTCTCCGGCACGCTGCGCGACATGACCAATGCGCTCTACCGGCGGATCGAAGCGATCGAAAGCTTCGCCGCCGACGTCGCGCATGAACTGAAAAATCCGCTCACCTCGCTGCGGTCGGCCGTCGAGACGCTGCCGGTCGCCAAGACCGAGGAGAGCCGCTCCCGGCTCCTCACCATCATCCAGCACGACGTCAAGCGGCTCGACCGCCTGATCTCGGATATTTCCGACGCCAGCCGCCTCGATGCCGAGCTGCAACGTCAGGAGGCGGCGCCGGTCGACATCGCCAAGCTCCTCACCACGCTGGTGGCGGTCGCGAACGAGGTCAAGCGCGACGACGGCGTCAAGGTCACGCTGCGGTTCGAAGGCGGCGGGCGCGCGTTCCAGGTGCCGGGACATGATTCCCGCCTCGGCCAGGTCGTCGACAATCTGATCGAGAACGCACGCTCATTCTCCCCGCCGGACGGCACGGTGCGGGTCACCTGCCGGCGACTGCGCAGCGGCGTCGAGATTTTCGTCGATGACGACGGGCCGGGCGTGCGGCCCGATGCGGTCGAGAAGGTTTTCGAACGCTTCTACACCGATCGACCGCACCAGGGTTTCGGCCAGAATTCCGGGCTCGGCCTCTCGATCTCCAAACAAATCATCGAAGCACATGGCGGCGCCATCTGGGTCGAGAACCGGATGAGCATGCCGGGCGCCGACGCAACGGCGAGGGTGCTCGGCGCACGCTTCATCGTGCGCCTGCCGGCCACATGATCCGACCCTGCGATGCGGCAAATGATGTGGCCAAATTTACCGCGACGTGATCCGACCGATCCGATGCGACCGATGTGATGGCGGCGACGGCATCCACCACGGTGCACGCCTCCGCCGTGTTGGTCGGCGCGCGGGCGGTGCTGATCCGCGGACCGTCTGCGGCCGGGAAATCGCGCCTTGCGCTCGACCTCATCGAGGCGGCGCGCCACGGCTCCTTGCGCTTCGCCCGGCTTGTCGCCGACGATCGCGTCCATCTCGAATCCGCTTGCGGGCGGCTCTTGGCCCGTCCGGCCGCGGCCCTCGCCGGCCTTATCGAAGTGCGCGGCATCGGCCTGTTGCGGCTCGCTTACGAGCCGAGCGCAGTGGTCGGATTCGTGGTCGATCTCGCTGCCGCGGATGCCGAACGTTTGCCGCGGCCCGGTCGGCGAAAGACCGAAATTGCCGGTATTTCTCTACCGCGACTCGCCGTCGCATCGGGGAGCGCGGCCTTGCCTGCAGCCCTCGCACTTCTCAATTCAACCCCGGATGATTGGATTTGACCGATCCGTCGGTGCCCCGCGGAACCTCGCCCTGCTCCCAGCAATCCAGGACGATTGTTCCCCGGTCTGATTTGAGATTGGTTAACCATAAAACCCTTAAGATCGCCCGGCGGCCGGTGCCATGGCCAAGCGCTTTTCGGCAACGCCGAGACCGACTTCGACGTTGCTTTACCGCAATGCAACAGCCGCCCAAATTAGCCGAAAATGCCCCTTGCGCTTGGGCTTCGGATAGTCAAGATGAGCACCCTTTCGTGCGGTGCAACCGGAAAGCGCCCGCGGGGAGTTTCATGATTGGTCTTGTGCTGGTCACCCACGGGCGACTCGCTGTCGAGTTCCGCGCGGCGTTGGAGCACGTGGTCGGACCGCAAGCCCAAATCGAGGCGGTGACCATTGGGCCCGACGACGACGTCGAAGAGCGCCGCCAGGACATCATTGAAGCGGTGAAGCGCGTCGACAGCGGCGCGGGGGTGGCCATTCTGACCGACATGTTCGGCGGCACGCCGTCGAATCTCGCCATTTCGGTGATGAGCCGGCCCAAGGTCGAGGTGCTCGCTGGAATCAATCTGCCGATGCTGGTCAAACTCGCCAAAGTCCGCGACGAGTGCCCGCTCGCCGAGGCGGTCGCGGCCGCCCAGGACGCCGGACGAAAATACGTGACCATCGCGAGCCGGGTCCTGACCGGAAAATGAGCGCTCCGACCCACCGCAACGACGAATGTATCCCCGAGGAGCGGCCATTCCACCCGGGCGCAGTTGTCCGCAAGTTCGTCATTTGCAACAGGAAGGGACTGCACGCGCGGGCATCGGCCAAATTCGTGCAAACGGTGGAAAAATTCGACGTCGAAGTGCGCGTCACGCGCGGCGGCGAGACCGTGGGCGGCACCTCGATCATGGGCCTGATGATGCTGGCGGCAGCGCCCGGCACCTCGATTATCGTCGAAGCCGCCGGCAGAGAGGCGAAGGAGGTCGTCGCGGCATTGGAAGCTCTCATCGACTCGCGTTTCGGCGAGGATGATTGATCGCCCGGCAATTCACAATGGAGACGGCCAATGGCCAATGAGACAACGCGCAATTTCACTCCCTCAGGCGCGAGCGTCGCGCCGGGGGCGGCCGGCCAAGGCGAACGCCAACCCGCGACGGTCCGGTTGATCGATCGTATGGATGTCGCGGAAACTTTCGCCGATTCGATCACCGGCGCCGTGTTCGATGGGCAAACGCTGCGGATCGAATTCGCAGTGACGCGGCTCGACGAGGTCAAGCCGAACACGCCGATCACCGGCCGCCGCTATCCGGCCTGCCGCGTCGTGCTGTCTCCGGCGGCGGCGATCGATCTCATCAACCGCATGCAGCAGATTGCCGTGGCGCTGACGCAAGCCGGCGTGGCCAAGGCCACGCCACGACCGGAGGAGCCGCGGACCGGCCGATGAGTTCGTCTCGCGTCATCCCGCTCCTGCGGTCGCGGATGCCTTGAGGTCGGCGACGAAGCTCCGATAAGGTTCGAGCATGGACATAAAGGTGTCTTTATGTCTTTAATGCCGCCGTCGTAATCCAGCGCTACATCCTATCCACGCTCAAACACGCGGACCGCCGGAGGAGCCGCACAAGGAGTGCCATGAGCACGTCGACCAAGCCCAAGAAGACCTCGCCTCCCGATTACGTCGTCAAGGACCTTGGCCTTGCCGAATGGGGCCGCAAGGAGATCGCCATCGCCGAGACCGAGATGCCCGGCCTGATGGCGACGCGTGAAGAATATGGGCGGCAGCAGCCGCTGCGCGGCGCGCGCATCGCCGGCTCGCTGCACATGACCATACAGACCGCGGTGCTGATCGAGACTCTCAAGGCGCTCGGCGCCGACGTGCGCTGGGCGTCCTGCAATATCTACTCGACGCAGGACCACGCCGCCGCCGCGGTCGCCGCCGGCGGCACGCCGGTATTCGCCGTGAAAGGTGAATCGCTTGGCGACTACTGGGAATACACTCACCGCATCTTCGAATGGGGCGACGGCGGCGGGCCGAACATGATCCTCGACGACGGCGGCGACGCGACGCTGCTCATGCACCTCGGCTCGCAGGCGGAAATAACCCCGACGGTGCTCAAGCAACCGAACAACGAGGAAGAGGAGGCGCTGTTCGCCGCCATCAAGCGGCGGCTCCTGAACAAGCCCGGCTGGTACGGCAAAACCGCCAAGGCCATCCGCGGCGTGACCGAAGAAACGACGACCGGCGTGCATCGCCTCTATCAGATGGAGAAGGACGGCCGGCTCTTGTTCCCCGCCATCAACGTCAACGACAGCGTCACCAAATCGAAGTTCGACAATCTTTACGGCTGCCGCGAGTCGCTGGTCGACGGCATCCGCCGCGGCACCGACGTGATGATGGCCGGCAAAGTGGCGATGGTCGCCGGCTTCGGCGACGTCGGCAAGGGCTCGGCGGCTTCGCTGCGCCAGGCCGGCTGCCGGGTCATGGTCTCGGAGATCGATCCGATCTGCGCGCTGCAGGCGGCGATGGAAGGCTACGAGGTCACCACCATGGAGAACGCGGCGCCGCGCGCCGACATCTTCGTCACCGCCACCGGCAACGTCGATGTCATCACCATCGAGCACATGCGCAAGATGAAGCACCGCGCCATCGTGGCCAACATCGGCCACTTCGACAGCGAGATCCAGGTGGCGGCGCTGAAGAACCTGAAATGGCATAACGTCAAGCCGCAGGTCGACGAGATCGAGTTTCCCGACGGCAAGCGCATCATCCTGTTGTCCGAAGGCCGGCTCGTCAATCTCGGCAACGCCATGGGCCACCCGAGCTTCGTCATGTCGTCGTCGTTCACCAACCAAACGCTGGCGCAGATCGAGCTGTGGACCAATCCCGGCAAATACCAGAAGAAAGTCTACACGCTGCCGAAAGAGCTCGACGAGAAGGTCGCGCGACTCCATCTCGACAAGATCGGGGTGAAGCTCACCAAGCTCAACGACAAGCAGGCGGCTTACATCGGCGTGCCGCGGAGCGGTCCTTACAAGACGGATCTTTACCGGTACTGAGAACTGTCATTCCCGGTTCGCCGCGTCGCGCGGCGCCCCCGAACGACGCGTAAAAGAGCCGTCGGTCTCGGCGGCAAACCCGCGCCCGCGTTGAAATTGCCGCGGACATGGCGTTATCTGCCCGACGATGAGCGGTGCAGCACCCCCAGCGACGACACGATCGATGTCGCCGACGCAGCATTCCGCCACGCGGCCGGCGCCCGAATTGAGCGTCGTCGTCCCCACCTTCAACGAGCGCGCCAACGTTCCGATCCTGGTCGAGCGGCTCGCCGGCGTTCTCGCCTCCTGCGACTGGGAAGTCATCTTCGTCGACGATAATTCTCCCGACGGCACCGCCGCGGCGGTGCGCGCCATCGGCGAGACCGACAGCCGCGTGCGTTGCATTCGCCGCATCGGCCGCCGCGGCCTCGCCGGCGCCTGCCTGGAGGGCATGCTGGCGAGCGGAGCCCGCTACGTCGCGGTCATCGACGCCGACCTGCAGCATGACGAGAGCCTGCTCGTCGCCATGCTCGACTGCCTGCGCGCGGGACGCGCCGATATCGTCGTGGCCAGCCGCTATCTCGACGGCGGTTCCGCGGCCGGACTCTCGCAGCCGCGCGCCCGGGTCAGCCGCTGGTCGAACGCGCTGGTACGGCTTCTCCTCGGCATCGACCTCACCGATCCGATGAGCGGCCATTTCATGGTCCGGCGCGAGGCCGTAGAGGCGCTGGCGCCGGCGCTGTCCTCGCAGGGATTCAAGATTCTGCTCGACATCATGGCCACTTCGCACGGCCGCCTGCGCGCCGTCGAGCTGCCCTCGACGTTCCGCGCACGCCAGCACGGCGAGAGCAAGCTCGACAGCAAGATTGCGCTCGACTTCGCCGCGCTGGTGACGGCCAAGCTGACCCGCGACGCCGTCTCGCCGCGCTTTCTGCTGTTCTGTCTGGTCGGCCTCACCGGACTCGGCGTGCATCTCGGCGTCCTACGCGCGCTGATCGCCGCCGCGCTCTCCTTCGGCGCCGCGCAGGCGCTCGCCACCGTCGGCGCCATCGCCTGGAATTTCGTGCTCAACAACGTGTTCACCTACCGCGACCAGCGGCTCGCCGGCTGGCGCTTCCTGATCGGCTTCGTCCGCTTTCAGGTGATCTGCGCCATCGGCGCGATCTCCAATGTCGGCATCGCCACCTGGATTTACCATTACAACAACGTATGGTGGATCGCCGGCCTCGGCGGGGCGCTGATCGGCAGCGTCTGGAACTTCGTGGTCAGCGCCGCCTTCGTCTGGCGCCAGCGGTAGACCATAATCCGTCATCCTGAGGCGCTTGGCGCGAAGCGCCGAGCCTCGAAGGACGACGGACGACGGCTTGCTGCTCCGGCCCGCGGATGTTAGTCCATCGGCCATGACGACGGCGCCGGTCGATAAATATCCGCAACCGCCGCGTCGTCGCTTTCTCAATGAAATAACCGGCCGCCCGGGCGACGACGCCGCGCGCGACGACATCGCCTTCATCTTCTCGCCGCTCGTGCTCTCGCTTCTGGCGATCGCTTTTCTCTACCCGATCCTGGTCTGTGCGTTGTTTTTCCCGACGCCCTACGTCGATCTGCGCGAGCACATCAACTGGGGCCTGAACGCTCCTCTGTCCACCTTGACCGCGGCGCCACTGCCGTCCTGGATTTCGGCGCTGGCGTCCCTGGTCGGGTTTCGCGACGCCTGGTTCTACATGGTGGTGGCGCAGGGTCTCAACGTCGTCACGTTCTGCTACCTGATCCGGATCGCGCGCGAATTCGTCGGCGTCGACGCCGTCGCGCCTTTCGTGCTGGTCGGGGCGTGCAGTTTCTATCTGTCGGCCTGGCTGCCGACGACCGCACTCAACGCCGATCAGGTGCAGGCGCCGTTGTGGGCCGGGGCGATCTATTACGCGTTGCGCGCGAGGAAGGACGACCGCTGGAAGGATTGGCTGCTGCTCGGCGCCGTGCTCGGGCTTGCCATGCTCACCAAGTATTTCACCCTCATTTTCATTGCCGCCCTGGCGGCCGCGGCGGCGGCGCTGCGCGAGTTCCGGCCGGTCTTTGTCAACCGGAAACTCTACGTCGCGGCCCTGCTCGGCATCGCCATCGTCATGCCGCACGCGGCGGCCGAGCTGCGCAGCCGCTTCACGCTCAATCACGGCTTGGCCTATCTACATTTTCAATCCTCGCTGATCGAACGGCTCCATTCGCTCTGGAATTTGTTCGCGCCGGTCGGCTTGCTGCTGCTGCCGCTGGCGATTGTCGCGGCCAAGTCGTGGTGGAGCCGCGCGGCCTTATTACAATGGCGGACCGCGACGCCGCGGAGCCGATTCATCCTCGCCGTCGCACTCGCGTTCGCGGTCATCATGGCGGCCATGATCCTCGGCGCCGCTCTCGAATATCGGGTCAGGTTTTCCTACGCCTGGCTGCCGATCGCCGTGCTCGTGACCTTCTGTCTGGTGCGCGTCGCGCCAAACGGATTGCATCCGCTCGCCGAGGTCACGCTGGCGATCTGGGTCGCCGTCTGCGTCGGCAGCGTAGCCTACGGGCTCACGGTCCTGCGGGAGCAATTACGCGAGCCGGCGCCCGCGGCTGCCGCGGCGATGCGGCGCGATTGGGACAGCAAGTTCGCGTGCGGCCCCGGCTACATCATCGGCGACCGCCTCGAAGCACAGGCGGTCGCGCTTTATTACGGCGACTTTCGGCACCGGATCGTCGGGCTGTCGAACCGGGATTACGCCTTTGCCCCCTGGCCCGACATGGAGCGCATCCGCCGCCTCGGCGCGATCGTGGTTCGGCGGCCCAAGACCGCGCCCCGGCTCAACAACGACTATAAGTTCGACAAGGCCGAGTATGACTTTCCCGAGCGCACCGAAGCGGTGACGCTGAGCCTGCCCTATCGCCGGACTTGGTCGGACAAACTGAAAACCTACGTCTATTCGTTCATCCGGCCGCATGATTGTTGATGCGTAGGCGCCACGCGCCCGCCGCGACGACTCGATGGGTTTCGTGGCGTGCGCATTCTGCCGCCGCTTGAGGCCCGCAAGTTGTGGTGCTATCCGGGCGCCATGACCGCGAGCCCCATCGACCACATTCGCAATTTCGCGATCATCGCCCATATCAACCACGGCAAATCGACGCTCGCCGACCGGCTCATTCAGGCGACCGGCGGGCTCGAAGCGCGCGAGATGGTCGAGCAGGTGCTCGATTCCATGGACATCGAGCGCGAACGCGGCATCACCATCAAGGCGCAGACCGTGCGGCTCAATTATCGCGCGCGCGACGGCAAAGACTATATCCTCAACCTGATCGACACGCCTGGCCACGTCGACTTCGCCTACGAGGTCAACCGCTCGCTGGCCGCCTGCGAAGGCTCGCTCCTGGTCGTCGATGCGAGCCAGGGCGTCGAGGCGCAAACCCTCGCCAACGTCTACCAGGCGATCGACAACAATCACGAGATCGTGCCGGTGCTCAACAAGGTCGACCTGCCGGCCGCCGAACCCGACAAGGTGCGGCAGCAGATCGAGGACGTGATCGGGCTCGACGCCTCCGACGCGATCCTGATTTCCGCCAAGACCGGCCAGAACGTGCCGGAAGTGCTGGAAGCCATCGTGCACCGGCTGCCGCCGCCCAAGGGCGACGCCGCGGCGCCGCTCAAGGCGCTGCTCGTCGATTCCTGGTACGATGCCTACCTCGGCGTCGTCGTGCTGTTCCGCGTCGTCGACGGCGTCTTGAAAAAAGGCCAGCGCATCCGCCTGATGGGCTCGGCCGCGGCCTATGACGTCGACCGCGTCGGCGTGTTCACACCCAAGCGCATCGAG